>URFH01000014.1 GCA_900547155.1 uncultured bacterium
TTTCAATGTGAGCAACGCGAACATTAGAAAAATGGGTGAGGGACGATTAAAAAATGGAACGATTAAAAATAATTGCCAATTCAAGCAGCCTTCCCCAGCTCGGAGAAGGAGCAGTCTTAAACCATTACAAAAACCTGAAATTTACACTTTTGCACGTTTTTGCGGTGGGAACCGTTTCACTTTTCCCACCCTACAAATCAACTAATTTTCCCCTCTGGGCTGTCCCCCACCCCGACCCTGGTTTTTCCCTACGGGTAAGCCCTCACCCGCCCTGCGGGCACCCTCTCCCATCGGAAAGGGGAATAATTAAGATAAATAAGTAGAAAGTAGGGTGGGAATAGCAACGCGGTTCCCACCAACATCAAACGAGAAACCGGTATGAACATTCACTTTTCAATTTTGATACGTCACTCAAACAACCCGCCCTCTGGCACCCTCTCCCAGTCGGGGAGGCGGGGAACCAAGCCAAACCCTCGCCTGCGTGAGCGATAGAGTGATTTTTCAATGTTAGATTAATCTTTCAGCGCGGCTTTTAATCTCGCCATTGCTTTTGCGAGCGCAATCTGGGCGCGTGCGTTATCAATTTCGACATCATGCGAACCGAGACGGGCTTCGGCGCGGGATTTTGCCTCTTTTGCCCTTGTAACGTCAATATCCGAGCCTCTTTCAGCCAAATCGGTAAGAATAAGAGCCTGATTGTCCTTAAACTGGAAAATTCCGCCCATTGTGGTCATGGCTTCGATTTTTCCGTCTTTTTCAACCCTTGTAACCCCGATATCGAGTGCGCTCATAAACGGGATATGGTCAGGCAAAATGCCGAACTCGCCGTCAACGCCCTTTGAATAAATCGCGTCAACATCTTCGTTAAACACTTCGTTTTCATGAGTTATTATTTTTAGGTTTATTTTTTTAGACATAGTTTGTGCTCAACTCCTGCCGATTTAATCTTTCCGCCGATGAACACGGCGGTTAAGAACGGTTACGGCTTTTATGCTTTCATTTCTTCAGCTTTTTTAACAGCTTCTTCAATCGTACCTACCATGTAGAACGCTTGTTCCGGTAGGTCATCGTGTTTGCCGTCGAGAATTTCTTTGAAGCCTTTGATTGAATCTTCGAGTTTTACGTATTTTCCGGGGATTCCGGAGAACTGTTCTGCTACGAAGAACGGCTGAGACAGGAATCTTTGAATTTTTCTTGCGCGGTTGACGGTTTCTTTGTCTTCTTCAGAAAGCTCGTCCATACCGAGAATTGCGATGATATCCTGCAAATCTTTGTATTTTTGAAGAACTTCAAGCACTCTTCTTGCTACATTGTAGTGTTCTTCGCCGATAACCTGCGGGTCAAGCACGCGGCTGTTAGAAGCCAACGGGTCAACTGCCGGATAAATACCCAAAGACGCAATCTGACGTGACAATACGGTTGAAGCGTCAAGGTGTGAGAATGTAGTAGCCGGAGCAGGGTCGGTCAGGTCGTCCGCAGGCACGTAAATCGCCTGAACAGAGGTGATTGAGCCGTCTTTTGTCGAAGTAATACGTTCTTGCAACTCGCCCATTTCGTTGGCAAGTGTAGGCTGATAACCTACTGCTGACGGCATACGCCCGAGAAGTGCGGAAACCTCTGAACCTGCCTGTACAAAACGGAAAATGTTATCAACGAACAGCAAAACGTCCTGTTTTGAGAAGTCACGGTAGTATTCAGCCGCTGTAAGAGCTGAAAGACCTACTCTCATTCTGGCTCCCGGGGGTTCGTTCATCTGACCGTAAATCAGGGCAACTTTATCGAGTACGCCTGATTCTTTCATTTCGTTCCAAAGGTCGTTACCCTCACGTGTTCTTTCGCCTACGCCGCCGAAAACGGACACGCCCGAGTGTTCGGAGGCGATATTGTGGATAAGTTCCATAATCAAAACGGTTTTACCAACGCCCGCACCGCCGAAAAGGCCGATTTTTCCGCCTTTTTGATAAGGTTGGAGCAGGTCGATTGCTTTAATACCTGTTTCCAGAATTTCAACGTTTGTGTTCTGGTCAACGAGTTTCGGGGATGGTCTGTGGATGGGGAGTTTCATTTCTGTATTGATTTCGCCCATTTCATCAACGGGTTCGCCGAGAACGTTGAGGATTCTGCCGAGGATTTCTTTTCCTACGGGAATTTCAATCGGGTTTTTTGTATTTATGGCTTTCATGCCTCTTTGAAGACCGTCAGTTGAGGACATCGCAACCGAGCGAACCTTGTTTTCGCCCAGAAGCTGTTGAACTTCTGCCACGATTTTTGTGCCGTCTTCTGTATAAATTTCAAGTGCGTCATAGATTTCCGGCAAATTGCCTGCCTGAAACTCAACGTCGATTACCGGCCCGATAATTTGAGTGATTAAACCCTCATTCTCTGTCAATACTGTCATTTTTATCCACCTTTATTTATAAATCTTGCTTTAATTATACAAGCGTAAAAAAATTAATACAAATATTTTAATATTAAGCTTATTCTTCCCTCGCCCTACTTATTTATTTTACTTTATTCCCCCTCCCCAACTCGGGGAGGGCCGGGGTGGGGGATATCCCGTGGGGAAAAACCAGGGCCGGGGCGGGAAACGATTGAGGACGGGAAAAGTGAAATGCACCCACTGACTTCTCGCTTGATGTTGGTGGGAACCGCGTTGCTATTCCCACCCTACTTTCTCGGGGAGGGATGGGGAGGGGAGCATTCCGTTCAAAAAAACTCTTTTTTTACAATAAACATCTTTTTTTAATACTTTCTTCAAAACCGCCGCTGCTAGCCCTCATATTCAATTCATTTCAGCGAAAAACACAGTTAAAATTAAGTACAAAATTAAGGAGGAAAATTATGCCCGAATTTTCAAGCAGCTGTAATGTCAAAAACTGCGACAGAAAACTCTCTGAAGAAGAAATTATAAGAGCAATCCGCTTTAATATCGCAGCGGAATACGAAGCAACCCAGCTATACCAGCAGGTTGCACAGGCCACGGACAATGAGCTTGTTAAAAAGGTCGTTTTAGACATCGCCGATGAAGAAAGAGTTCATGCCGGCGAACTTTTGAAACTTCTTATACACCTTTGCCCCGAAGAATCAAAACATTACGCTGACGGAGCAAAAGAAGTGGAAGAAATGATGGAAGAATTAAACATAAAAGGAGAATAAAAATGAGTATAGTAGCCAAAACGCAGGAAAACCTGAAAATGTGCAAATGCATGAGCTGCCCGTCTTACACAACCTCATGCAAAATCAAAGAAATGCCGCACAACATCATTGAAGAACTAAAAGGAATCGAAAATACAGAAAGCCTTGAAAACCTTTTCTGCGCTTACACAAAAAGCCGCTGTATCGACGATAACAAAGGCTGCCTTTGCGCGCAGTGCGAAGTCCATGACAAATATGACCTCGAGGACGGTCACTATTGCCTTAGCGACGGCGGGTTTTAGGGATTATTTTGATAATATGAAAAGGGCGCGTAAAAATAACGCGCTTTTTTCTTAAAAAAAAAACATGAAAAGCAGCGAGAAAGGGAGATTTATTTTTCGACGCCTATGAGCGATAGCGAATCGAGCTAGAAAAATAAATCTTCATTTCCCGCTGCGCAATAGCTTTTCTTGCGGATTTTTCTTCTGGAGCGGGAATAATTAAAATAAATGCACAATAAAGAGAAAAATTTGCACTGACGCCATAAATACTGCATAATATTCCTATGCAAGAGATTACACCCGTAAAAAAATACGTTTTACGAAAACAGCAAACCGAAGTAGTTTATAAAATCGCCTACGAAAAGGAACTAAACCCCGCACAGCTTGACGCGGTAAAGTTCGACAAAGGCGCTGTGCTTGTAATTGCGGGGGCGGGCTCGGGCAAGACAAAAACCCTGACCTACCGCGTGGCAAGGCTCATCGAAAGCGGCGTTGCGCCGGAAAATATCCTGCTTTTGACTTTCACGAAAAAAGCTGCGGATGAAATGCTGAATCGGGCGGTTATGATTTTGGATTCACGCTGCGAAAAGGTTGCAGGCGGTACTTTCCACTCTTTTTCAAATGCGATTTTGCGAAAATACTCGTCCTATCTGGATTTGAAAAGCAATTTCACCATAATCGACCGCGCCGACGCCGAAGACGTCATAAACCACATCAGAGGACAGATTATCGACAAAGGCGAAAAACGTTTCCCGCGAAAAGGCACGATTCTGGACATTTATTCAAAAGCAATCAACAAAAACATGGCTGCGCAGGCGGTAATTGAGCAGGAATACCGCCAGTTTGAGCACTGCACGGAGAAAATTAACGAAATTTCCCGCGAATATGCGATTTATAAACGCAAAAACAGCCTCCTTGACTACGATGACCTGCTTTTGTACCTGAAAACGCTCTTGAGTTCAAACGAGGAGCTCCGAAAAAAAATTTCTAATCAGTACAAATACATCCTAATCGACGAATATCAGGACACAAACTCATTGCAGGCGGATATAATTAAACTTCTCGCGTCCGAGCACGGAAATGTCATGGCTGTGGGCGATGATTCGCAGAGTATTTATTCTTTCAGGGGGGCGAATTTCAGGAATATTATGGAATTTCCGCATATTTTCCCTGACACAAAAATCATAAAACTCGAGCAAAACTACCGCAGTTCCAAGAATATTCTGGCTTTAACAAACGAAGTCATAAAAAAAGCAAAGGAAAAATATTCAAAAACCCTGTTTTCAACCATTGATTCCGTGGAAAAGCCCGCACTGATTTGCACAAAGGACATGCAAACCGAGGCAGAATTCATCTGCCAGCGTATTTTGGAATTGCAGGAAGAAGATATTGCCTTAGACGACATCGCGGTTCTGGCGAGAAGCGCTCGCATGACGTACAACCTTGAAATTGAGCTGGCAAAAAAATCTATCCCTTATCGCAAGTTCGGGGGGCTGAAATTCATTGAAACAGCGCATGTTAAGGATATTATCGCTTATTTGCGCGTTATTTTGAACCCGACGGACGTTATAAGCTTAAATCGCGTCCTGCTGCTGCTCGACGGCGTCGGAACGCAAACCGCAGCAAAGCTTTTACCCGTTTTGACCGCACCGGCTGCAAATGGAAGCCCTACCTTGCCCGCAAAATGCTCCGATAACGTCAAAAAACTTTTTGTAACCGTTGAAGAAGCGCGGAAAACGGTTTTCAAGCCCGCGCAGATTGTGGAAAAGGTGCTTGAATATTATTATCCAATAATGTCAGGAAAATATGATGATTATACGAAGCGGCAAAAGGATTTGGAGCATTTTTTGTACCTTGCGGAGCAATATAACGACCTTGAGGATTTTTTGAGCGATTTGGCGCTTGAGCCGCCGGATTCCTCGGTCGGGGATGTTGACGGGGCGCAAAAAGACGAATGTTTGACCGTTTCGACCATCCACAGCGCCAAGGGGCTTGAATGGAAAGCGGTTTTCATAATCGGAGCGGTTGACGGGCGCTTCCCGTCCGTATTTTCGTTCAATTCTCCGGAGGAATTAGACGAAGAACTGCGCTTGATGTACGTTGCGACCACGCGTGCGAAGACTTATCTTCATATAACCTACCCGATTGACATGTACGACCACGCTACGGGCATGGTTTTGTCAAAACCGTCGCGGTTTTTGGAGGATTTGCCGCCCGATGTGCTTGAAAGATGGATTTTAGAGGTGGAATGATGGCATCCGATGAAGTCCGGCAAACTTTAGCGATTTTGCCCGAGTTGAGCGGGTCTTACCAGTTTTTTGACGAAAACGGCGAGATAATTTACGTCGGAAAAGCAAAAAACCTGAAAAAACGCGTCCACAGCTACTTTAACAAGCACCACGATTCCCCGAAACTAAGAATCATGGTTCCCCAAATCCGAAAAATCCAGTTTATTATCACGGATACCGAAGTTGAGGCGCTGATTCTCGAATCCCACCTGATAAAAAAGCACAAACCCAAGTATAACGTACTTTTAAAGGATGACAAGAAGTTTCCGTATTTTGTTATAACCGACGAGGAATATCCGCGCATAATTGTGACCCGAAAAGCCAATGTCAACAGGATTAAGGGGAAATATTTCGGGCCGTACACGGATTCGCGGGCAATGTATTCGACGCTCGACCTTTTGAAAAAACTTTTTCCGCTAAAACAGTGCAAAACCCCGAAATTCAAAGACCGTCCATGCCTGTATTATCAAATAGGGCGCTGTTCTGCGCCATGCCAGCGGCTCGTGACGCCCGAGGAGTACAAAAATATTTTAAAAGGCGTTGAGTTGTTTTTGACCGGAAAACAGCAGGAATTAATCAACCGGCTGCGCGTCGAGATGGAAAAATACGCTGCAAATCAGGACTATGAAAAGGCTGCGCGCTACCGCGACAGTTATTTTGACGTACAAAAAACAATGGAGCGCCAGAAAGTCGTGTCCGAGAATACGAACATAAATCAGGACATTATCGCCCTGTTTTGCGAGGGAAATCTGCATGTGGTGTCGCTTTTGCAGATTCGTCAGGGGCGTTTGACGGACAAAAAGGATTTTCAGTTCTCAAACCTTGCACTTTCAGGCGAAAATGAGGTTTTATCGACATTTTTAAAAGAATATTACGCTATGAGCTCAGAGCTGGAAATCCCTGCGGTGATTGTGATTCCCGATTTGCTGGAAAAGGATGAAATTGAGCTTTACACGCAATGGCTCTCGCAAAAAACCAACAAAAAGGTCAAATTCGACAGCAGACCGACAAAACGGAACATTGAGCTGATAAATCTTGCCTGCAAAAACGCAAAATTCTTCTTTGAAAAAATCAAACTCGAAAAATTAACCGAAATCCAGCGCGATTACAACGAAGTGGGCTCGTACATTCAGGAAAAACTGGGCTTGAGAAAATTCCCCTACATCGTGGAATGCTTTGATATTTCTCACATCCAGGGGACAAACACGGTTGCTTCAATGGTGACTTTTGAAAACGGCATGCCGAAAAAATCCAAATATCGCAAGTTCAAAGTCCGCTCCACAGAATCAAAACCGGACGATTTTCAGTCCATGAAAGAGGTTGTGGAGCGCCGTTATACAGGAAAGCTTACAGAAACGCTCCCCATGCCTGATTTAATCATCATTGACGGCGGAAAAGGGCAGCTGTCCTCGGTTATGGAGGTTTTTGAGAAAATCGGGATGGAAAATCAGGACGTTGTTTCACTGGCAAAGCGGCTCGAGGAGGTTTTTAAGCCCCATCAATCACAACCCGTCATTTTTCCGATAAATTCGCCCGCGCTTTACTTTTTCCAACGAATAAGGGACGAGGCGCACCGTTTTGCCATCACATATCACAGAAATTTGCGCCAGAAAAGCGCCACAAAGTCGGTTCTGGACGAAATCAAGGGGCTTTCGGCAAAGAATCGGGATATTTTGCTGCATGAGTTCAAAAATGTGCGAAAAATCTCCCAAACTTCCGCTGAAGAATTAGCCGTAAAAATCGGAAAGCGCGCTGCTAATGCAGTTTATAGGTTTTTTAATGAAAAGGGGGGTCAGAAGTAGGGTTTTAACCTGTTTCCATACAGGCAAGCTCTCACCCCGGCTTTTTTCGGATTTTCCCCTCTGGACAAGCGCTTGTTTTTCCCTAAAGGGCAAGCCCTCACCCGCCCTACGGGCACCCTCTGTCTTGAATGCTCGCGTTAAACGGCGTTACGCGATTCGCCTACGCGAATCGCTTCAGCCTTGGCTCGCATTCGCTCCCAACGGAGAGGGGAAAAATATGCTCTCTCCTGTTTATGCAGGCGAGGATTTGGGTTAATACGCCCTCCCCTGCTCGGGGAGGGTTTGGGGTGGGGGACAGCCCGGAGGGGAAAATCCGGAGAGGGAAAATATTTTCCGTCACCCTGAACTTGTTTCAGGGTCTAACCAATGGGGAAAAGACAGCATTTAATCAGCACGCCGGCAATTTATTATGCATGGTGCCAGATTTCCCTAATACATCGGATTAAACTGCCTCATCTGGTTATTCAAACGCTGCATTTCATTGGTTCTCAGGCGGTTTGCGTTCTCGCTTTCCTTTTTCTGCCTCGTTTTTTCGCGGTTTTTCCAGCTTTTATTCTCTGCAATTTGCGATTCTTCAAGCTTTGAATAGCACACGCCCCTTGCTTTTTCAGGCAGCGCGCCGCAGGTCTTTAAATATTCGTCAAAATGCGCTTTTCTGTCCAGCCAGTACTGGACATTTTCGTTGTATTCCTTGATTGTGGAGTTTAAAGGGGGCAAAATTGACGGGAATTTTGCGCAGTATTCTTCGCGTGTTAGGATTTTTACCCCGAGAAATTCTTTCGGGCAAAAGTCTTCCCACACAGGGATTTGAGCCTCCTCCCCGTATGAAAACGGAGAGGAAACGCAAAACATTATGAAAAATATTGCCAGAGCAGCGATTTTTTTCATTATTTCACCAGATAATCCGCGTTTTGGACCTTGAGCGCAAAATACGGCTGAGATTTGCTGCTTTCTTTCATGAAAAGATAGAATTTTTTATCAAAATCAAAGCTGCGGGCGGGTTTTATTGGCATAGACATTTTCATAATATCCATTGCCGCTTCGCTTTTGAGCTTTCCGCCTTTGTTGTCCATGTCGAATTTAATTGTCTGGATTGCTTTTGCGATGTAGAGGCGGTCGGTGTTTTTGATTTCGCGGTTTGTGAGTTCATCGTAGCTGAATTCTTTATCCACCTTGATAAACGGCACTTTTAAAGAGTCAATGTCTTCAAATTTTTCGTCTTTTCTGGTTTTTGATTGAACTTCTTTGTAGAGCGCGGTGAAATTGTTGTCAGAATCGGTTCTGTAAAGGATTACGTCCTCGCTGTTTTTGGTTTTCAGGCTGACAGCGTAGTCAGAGGGCGAATTGTAAAAAAGAACCGTGATATTTTGTTTAAGGTTTTCAGGCGCATTCGATTTTACGCCGAAAAACTTGTAATTTTCCGCAGAACCGTTGAACGGAGCGTTTTCCAGCTTTTTAAAGGGCGTTGGAAACTCAAAATTTTTTACGAGCATGGCATAGATAAAATATGCGTCTTTTGTTCTTTTCCAGTCGAATTTGTTCAGAATATCGCTTTTTTCGCGGAATTTCCACCAGATATTCCATTCGATTTTTCTTTTTAAAGCAGGTGATTTTTCGCCGAGAACCACGTAGTAGGAATTGTCCGAGAGCATGTCTTTTTTGAAGTTCTGTTTATTGAGTTCGTTTGCTATGGGCGGGTTTCCACCGATAAATTCAACGGGGCCTTTGACGATTTTGTCCATCAATTCGTTCCACACAAGCTGAAAAGTGCCGCACCACATAACTTCCGGTGCTTTTGCGCTCACTTTTGAAAAGTTAAAACCCGCTAAAACAGCGAAAATCAGCAGTACGGGCGCAAGAAGTTTAAAAAATTTGTTCATAATTTCTCCTTTTTGATGTTTAAAATTTATTATAACTCAAATCAGCGTGATAGAATATTGACTAAGTATAGTCTCATTCTGAACTTGTTTGACAAAGGAAATGCCAAAGCCCGGCGTAGGCTATGACTCTTTCCTTACGAAGATTAAGCGTTAAACCCGATTGAAGTTTAGTTTTCATGTTGGCAAGATGCTGAAACAAGTTCAGCATGACATTAAAGTAAGTAATTATCAGGAGTTTTGATTATGAAAATAGCTGTAATTTCAGACATTCACGGAAACATGCAGGCGCTCGGTGCTGTTTTGGATGAGATAAAAAAGGAAAAATGCGACAAAATCTTTTGCCTCGGTGATTTGGCAATGGCAGGGCCCAAGCCGTCAAAAACGATTGATAAAATCCGTGATTTGATGAAAGAGTGCGATTTTACGCTTATTCAGGGCAATACCGATGAGATGATTGCAAATTGCGACAACCAAATGCTCCACATGCTCGAAGAAAACAATCCCGTTATGGCGCATGCCTTAGAATGCGACGCTGTCGAGGTTTCGGACGTGCAAAAAGAGTTTTTAAGAGGGCTTCCCGCCCAAAAAGAGCTCGAAATTGACGGGGTTAAAATCCTGCTCGTGCACGGTTCGCCAAGAAAAAACAACGAAAATATTTTTCCGGATTTGACCATTGAAGAAGTGGAAGAAATGATTGCGCCTACTAAAGCGGATTTGATTTTTTGCGGTCATACCCACGTCCCGTGCGGTTATCAGACGAATACGAAGCAGACAGTCGTGAATGTCGGCAGCGTCGGGCGGCCTTTTTCGCAGGAGCCGAAGTCATGTTTTGCAATTCTTGAGGTAAATGACGGGGCTTTTGAAATCAGCCACAGGCTCGTGCCCTACGATGTTCAGGCGGCGGCGGAAATTTTGCGGCAGAGGGAGTTTGAGGGAGCGGATAAACTTGCGCAGATGTTGATTTGCGCTACTTCGCGGTATCCGCAGTAGGGGGTGTTGTTTTGGCGCAAGAATGGAGGGGTTTTCCCTACGGGCAGGCCCTCACCGGCCCTGCGGGCACCCTCTCCCATCGGAGAGGGGAATAATTAAGGGGAATTCATAGCTCCTCCATAGTCACTCCAAAGGAAAATCCCTCCATTCTTGCTTTAAGAGCTTTTATATGGATTTGTCCGGCTGCCGGTGCAGGATATTGAAAAGTAAAAAGCGCGGAAATTTCTTTTTTCGACGCCTATGAGCAAAGCGAATCGAGCTAGAAAAAAGAAATTCCCGTGCTTTTTACGCCTGCGCTATTCAACTGTTATTATAAAATTACTTTTGCGATAAAATAACAATATGAAACCCGAAAATTCCGTATTTTTTATTTCAAAAAGTGAAAAAGCAGCTGCGTTCGTCAGAGAAAAACTGCTGTTTTCCCGCGCTGCGGATAAATTTGTGCACATCGGGTACGAAAACTGTTATGAAAACGTAAAATTGCACACCCCGCAGGTGATTTTTTATGATATAAGGTTCAATCAGAGTGAATTTTTTGAGTTTTTGAAAAAAGTAAAAGCCACGCCCTCGCTGGATTGCAGCTCGGTTATTTTGATTTTTGAAAAGGTTGACGAGGAGCTTTTGTGTTCGGCTTTTGAGGCCGGAATCACTGATTTTTTGACTTTTTCGGCAACGGATTCGGAGTTTACGGTGCGCGTTTTGTGGGCTTTTCGGAAAAAAGGCAGCATTCAGGCAGCGCGCAAAAAAACGCAAATCCTTTCAAATTTGAATATTCTCGACAAAAAAACCGGAATTTACACAAAAAATTACACCTACACAATCCTTAAAGAAGAAAGCAAACGTTCCCCGGGCGCGCTGGCGGTTGTTGCGCCGGATGTGGCTTCGCGTGCCAAGCTTACGCCGGAAATCCTTGCAAAAACCGCAAAAAAATGCCTTAGAAAAACCGATATATTAGGTTTTTCAGGGGATTTCAAGCTTTATATCTGGTTTCCTGACACGAGTGCGGGGATTGTGGTTAAAATTCTCAAAAAAATCGAAAAAAAGCTCCCCGACGGCGTTTCTATCAGTGCGGGTATTTATCAGAGCAGCTCTTTTGACCAGATGGAAGAAAACGCCAACAAAGCGCTTTCTGACGCGCTTTTAAAAGAGAATTCGTTTGTAATTTATTCGCAAATCGCCGCCCGAAAGTCCGAAGAAACCGGCGAATCATACAAAAACTTCAATTCTTTCAAGCAAAACTTCCTGAAAAAATACGAAAGCGAAGTTTCGCCTGTTTTTTACAGAACGCAGAAAATTATTGAAGAAAAGCTGTTTAAAACCAGCGTAAACCAAAAAATTGACGAAAACGAGAGCGTTTTTTCACTCACAAACGAAAATTGTAAGAGCACATTCCGCGTAACTTATCCCGCCTATGCTGCAATAAATATTGATATAACGCATGATAACGGGTTTGAAACGCGCAGGCGCAAAACCAGTTTCGGGCTGAAAGAGCTCGATGGTGACAGGATAGGTGCGGTTTTGGACGATTTTATAAAAGAATTCCAGACGCTTTCAAAATGATTATCTTATAATCTGTTTAATTCTTTGTCCTGCTTCGTTGTAAAAGTCCATGTACCAGTTGAAAATGCCTTTCAATCCGTTGTACAAGGTTTTTTCTTTTGTTTTTACGCCCTTTGCGCCGACTTTATAATAGTGCCTTGCTCCGATTTCGGGGTCATTTTCAATGCTGAACGCCGGTTTTCCGTCTTTGAACTCTACAAATCTGTATCTGCCGTCATTGTATTTTGTGAGCTCGGAAACTGATTCTCCTTGAGGATTCTTTTTAATCAAGACCTCGGAACGTTTCAATTTTTTCATGTAAGTTTCTGATACGCCGGGGATTTTTTTAACAAGTTGGGCATTTTTGAGAGAGGTGCTCATTTTTTCTTCCTTATTTTGTAAATTTTACTCTTACAAAACATGAAAATAAAAAAAATTGCTATTTTAATATAGGGCGGAAGTCGGGTTTGGTCTTAACGCGGACTTTCAAGACAAACAACCACTACAATCATGCCAGAGTCGAACCCATCTTCCGCCCTGCTGATTTTTCTGATAAAACTATCCACCGTGTGACGGGGCTGTGCCCCTAAACAACCACTATAGTCGTGCCAAAGTCGCACCCGACTCCCGCCCTATATAAAAAAATCAAAACCAGTCGCACTTACCGTCTTTGCAGAAGGCTTTTTCGAGGTCAGCCATGATACTTTTGTGTGTCATTTCAAAAGTTATGGGCGTGATGGAGATTTTGTTCATGCGAAGCGCATTTATGTCGGTTCCGTCGTTTTCGTCGTATTCGATTAACTCGCCTGCAAGCCAGTAATAAACTTTTCCGCGCGGGTCAACGCGTTTTTCGTAATTGCTGGTGAACATCCTTGTTCCGAGCTTTGTGATTGCAACACCGGCAATGTCCTCAGCGCCTAATGACGGGAAATTTATGTTTAAAATGCTCTTTTGCGGGAAGTTTATTTCTTTAATCTTTGGCAAAAATTTACACATAAACTCGGCAGCAAATTTAAAATCCTCAAGCTCTGAATGCAGCCCCGCAAGCGAGGTTGCAATTGCCGGATAACCGAGCATAGCGCCCTCAAGAGCGCAGCTGACCGTTCCTGAATAAAGAATATCCGCACCGAGGTTCGGGCCATGGTTTATGCCTGATAAAACCAGATCCGGCTTTTCATCCTCGCTCAAAATCGCACTCAAACCAATTTTTACACAGTCACCGGGCGTGCCTGTCGTAACCCAGTTGCGTTTTGCACCGAATTTTGGCTCCAATTCTTCCACCCTCAAAGGCGTATGGAGGGTTAATGAATGCCCCGCAGCGCTTCTTTCGCGGTCAGGGGCTATTACATAAACATCGTGTTCCTGACTTAGTGCTTCTGTCAGCGCTCTAATGCCGTTTGCAACTATGCCGTCATCGTTTGAGATTAATATTTTCATTACTGCTCCTGATTCATTTGCGGGACATAAAAAGCATGCCCTAATCTGACAAACTATTTCGCTTTTTTCATTTTATTACTATTTATTGCATTAATTAATCCTGCAAATAAAGGATGTGAATGTTCGGGGCGGGATTTGAACTCCGGATGGAACTGCGAAGCCACGAACCAGTCGTTTTTCGGGTATTCAACGATTTCACACAGCATTCCGTCCGGCGAAAGCCCCGAAAATACAAGCCCTGCGTCTTCAATTTGCTTTTTGTACTCGTTGTTGACCTCGTATCTGTGGCGGTGGCGTTCGTAAATAACGTCGGATTTGTAGGCTTTTTGGGCTTTTGAGCCTTTTTTCAGCCTGCATTCGTACTGGCCGAGCCTCATTGTGCCGCCGAGCCCTTCGATGTTCTTTTGCTCCAGCATAATGTCAATTACGGGGTAATTTGTTCCTTCGTCGAATTCCGTGCTGTTTGCGTCTTTTAAACCGGCAACATTTCTCGCAAATTCAATAACCGCGCACTGCATGCCCAAACAAAGCCCCAAAAACGGCACATTGTTTTCACGCGCGTAGCGGATAACGTTCAATTTGCCCTCAATCCCCCTTACGCCGAATCCGCCCGGTACGACAAGCCCGTCAACGTCTTGCATCGCCTCTTTTGCCTTTTCATAATCCACACATTCTTCCGACGCAATCCATTTTATGTCGATTTGTGCATTATGCAGATATCCCGCGTGTTTTAAGGATTCCACAACCGAAATATAAGCGTCCGAAAGCTTTGTGTACTTTCCGGCGATTGCGATTCTGAAAGTTTTTGTGGGATTTTTGATGTTTTCAACGAGTTTTATCCACGAATCGAGATTCGGCTTTTTATCAAGCAGCTGTAAGCGTTTTAGCGCAACCTGCGCAATGCCCTGCGCCTCCAGCGCTAGCGGAACCTCGTAAATCGACTTCATATCCTTGCATTCAATAACCGCTTCAGGGTCAACCGAGCAGAAAAGCGCAAGTTTTTCTTTTTCTTTTTTGGGAATAGGTTTTGATGTGCGGCAAACAAGGATTTCCGGCTGAATTCCGTAACTTCTCAAAACCGAAACGCTGTGCTGTGAGGGTTTTGTCTTTAGTTCTCCTGAGGTTCCCAAATAAGGTACCAAAGTGACGTGAATTGAAATACTGTTCCCGTAACCAACGTCAGAGCGGAACTGGCGGATGGATTCAATGAACGGCAGGCTCTCAATGTCGCCGATTGTGCCGCCAACTTCGATTATAAGAAAATCAGGCTTAAACTGGCTGGCGGCTTTTTTGATTCTGGACTTGATTTCGTTTGTGATGTGCGGAATTGTCTGAACTGTTGCGCCAAGGTATTCGCCTTTGCGCTCTTTTTTGATAACGGTCTGGTAAATGCTGCCGGAGGTTACGTTGTTGATTTTTCCGAGGCTTGTGTCGGTGAATCTTTCGTAATGGCCCAAATCAAGGTCAGTTTCTGCGCCGTCATCGGTTACGAAAACTTCGCCGTGCTGAAACGGGCTCATTGTGCCCGGGTCAACGTTTATGTAGGGATCAAATTTCTGGATTACGACTGAAAATCCTCTTGATTTCAACAATCTTCCCAAAGACGCTGCAACAATCCCTTTTCCCAGTGACGAAACAACACCGCCGGTTATAAAAATATACTTTGTTGACATATTCCAACTCACTTTCTGCCAGTTACGCTATTTAACTTATTTTCAACGAGCTTTTAAAGCTTTTTGACCGGCTTTGCCGGAGATTCCGAAACAAGTTCGGAATGACATTGATTTTTGAGGTTTTATCCGGCTTCGCCGCCCTGACCTTGCGATTATACTAAAAAATCGGCTGGTTAGCCGATTTTCGGGACCCTAAAAAATCCGTCTTCTTTCAACGGCGCATTCGCCATCAATTCTTCCCTGCTAAACTCATGAACGACTTCATCTTCTCTCATCACGTTCACAATCGGGATTGCGTGTGACATGGGCTCTACGCCTTCTGTGTCGATTTCGTTCATTTGCTGGGCATATTCAAGAACATCGCCGAGTTGTTTGGAAAATTTTACTTTTTCCTCCTCGGTAAGCTCGAGCCTTGCCAGTTTAGCAACGTGTTCAACTTCCTTTATTGTAATCATACAAAAATTTCTCCTATATCAATATATTTTACCATGACAAGGGGAATTTTTTCATGAATATTACATAATCGTAAACAAACGCCGCAAATTTAGAGCGTGGCGTAAGTAATGGCATACAAAGCAACAATCGCCACCGCGCTGAACAGAATCCAGCAGTTGATGACGGGGTGCTGGTTTGCAAATACGTCAACAAGGGTAAATTTTTTATCTTCCGCAGTTATGTTGTCAATTTTCATAATTCACCATAACCTTTCTCATCTTGATTTTACAGTTGTGACGGGATTTTACATCACCCGTATTGCGTATTTTGGAGCAAAAAGTTCTCTGAAATCAAATCCATTATTTCAAGCCCCGTAAAACTCCCAAAAGACCCCCAAAGTAAAAAGCAAGGAATGTTTATTTTTCGACGCCTATGAGCGCAGCGAATCGAGCTGGAAAAATAAATATTCCTTGCTTTTTACGCCCCAAATACAAGCAAAATTTACAAAACACACACTATCTTCCGGCAAAAAGGCACAAAAAAGCTTAAATGAAGCTGACTTCAATACTTCCGTTATCAAATTTGAACCTCAGCTTGATTTTTTCACCTTTGTATGAGGCGGGCGGGGCGTTAAAGCGGGGAACGCGCATTAACATGTAATAAACCGCGTCATTGAGCGATTTGTTGTCGGATTGGTAGGTAAAATTGCGATTTGTGAGCTTTCCGCTCGAATCAACATTAAATTCCACCGCACAATCTCCCGAACCTTGAATTGACGGCACATTGAGGTTGTTAAAAAGCGCCATGCGCAGGGCTCCTTTATAATTTTCGAGCTCTTTTTTCTCCTGTGCGCTCAACTGCGGCGCGGTTTTTGCGGGTTTTTTCTGTACAGTGGAGGTTTTGGGCTTTGCTGCGGTATTTTTTGTTGAAACAGGTTTTTGCACAGCCTTTTGAACAGGCTTGTTTGCTGCTGTCGAAACAGGCTTTGAGGCAGGCGCTGTCTTTGTTTGCGGGGCATGCACATAAACCTGTTTTATGACCTCAATTATGCGTTCTTGAACAGGTTCGGGCTCCTCGATTTTCTCCTCCTGAGCTTGTGGCGTGCTCCACAGGGTGTCAATCCGGGGAATCTCTTTTTTTACGGGAACGGGCTTTTTGTCAGTGTTTTGGGGCATGGTTTTTACGGGAATCATCCATGGTATTGCCGCCAGAATCAATAAAAACACAAATATTGCGCCGGAAATCCTGTTTTCTAACGAAACACGTGAAAATCTGTTTTTTAACTCCGAAAAAAAGCTGTATTTGCCCGAATTCTTCTGTTTTTGCACCGGTTCGGCTATTTTTTCAAAAGTATCGTTCCCGCAGTCGCAAAAATCAGGACGTTTTTCGTATATTTTTGAACAATCTGTGCATTTGAACATTTTTATTTTTTTACCTTTACTTTTTCAACATCGGAATAATCTTCCGGACTGCTGTAACGTGAATCTGTGCTGACGGTGAATCCGCCTTTGAAGTTTGTAATGATTCTTTTTGTGCCGGCGGGAAATTCAAGAATAGCGTCATTCTGGTAGCCCGAAATTACGGTTTTTATCCTGTAAATGTCGCCGGGCTGGGCGTTTGTGGTTTCTGACCAGACTTTTATGTTCGACACCCTGCGATTTTTGTCAACCGTGAATGAAAACATAAAAACCGTGCCGCGCGGCGAGTATATTTTTGAATCCTGCATAATCTGATTTTGCAAATCGCTGTGCCATTTGTTCCAGACTATGATTTCCTCTGCTTCGGTAAGCTGTTTTGCAGGTTTTGGCGTGGATTGAGCAGTTCTGGGGGCCGGTTGGACATTTTGAACTGCTTTTTGTGCCGGTTTTTGAATGGTTTTTTGAGATGTTGCAGTGCTTTGAGGCTTTGATGATTTTGTGGGGGCGGGCTCTTGCACCACAACAATTTTTTCGACGATTTTTGTTTTTACGGGCTGTGTTTTTACGGTTTTTGTGCTTTGTGTGTTGACAGTCCGGATTTTCGGAGCAGGTGCAGGCTGAAAATCTCTTTGGACAACCTTTTCAGGCACGCTGTTGAACGTCCGCACCGTCAATTGCGGTTTAAAAATCGCCACACACGCCGTAACCAGCGTAATTAGCAGAACTATTAAAATTGTCCATGTAAATTTGTTCATATTTTGTCAATTTTTGAAATAAGTTCGTCACTTGCCCAGATTTCGTATTTTGTGCTGCTCAGCATGTAAGTTTCTGCAATCAACAGCGCTGTGGGCACGAGCGCGGCAATAAGGCTCAGAAAAATACCCTGCAAATCACCGCCGATTTCGGTCATAAAGTAGGAGGTGTTCATCGAAAACTCAATGAAAATAATCGAAACGCCGATAATGAGCGAACGGGTTTTTTCAAAATCAAGTTTTCTGACGTTCTGGAGCCCGAAAATATCTACGCCATGCGAGAGAAAGTTTCTGAATCCGTCGTTTTTGATTACCTCGGAGCCCTGAATTTTTCTTGTGCAAAGGAACGCGTTAACGAAAGCGAAAAATGCGAAAATAATGAGCATTGTCGCCAGAACCAGAAAAACAGGGCTGAATCTCAAGCCCGAAATCCTTATCCAGCCCGCGGCTTCCGGAAAACACATCGCAAGCGTATTCGACACGCCGTAAGCCAGAAAAGGCGCAGTTAAAATGCCCAGAATCGTTTCTCCGACGCCTTTTAGCTGGAGCGTGAAGAGTTTGTCCTTGATATTCGTGAGTTTAACGGGGCTGAGGTTGTTTATGTATTTTTCAATCCAGAGCTGGTAGTCGTTGAGCACGTTTTCAAATTCTTCGTTGTATTCGTGCTTGTCGAGCGCAACAGAAAGCTCATGAGCGCCGTATTTGAAGTATCCGCAGCTTATTCCCAGCGTAACTGTCAAAGCGATGAAGAAAAGCGAAATAAAAACCGCAAAAACGATTTTTCCGCCGGGATTCATGTAATAAATCAGGTTTATTGCATAAAATGCAGCCATAAACACGCCCGAAATCACCAGCATGAATTTTTCAGCGAGGAGAGTTGCAGGCGTTGAAAAACTTTTGTTCTGGAAAAAGAGATAAACGCCCTGCTTCAAAACGAGCGCGATTCCGAAAGTTATAAGCGTGAAAAGCGCAAGTAGTTTGATATTTGTCGGTAGATTTATGTAATTTCCCGCTTCGGTCACGGGAAGTCCGGTCAAATAATTTGCCACCCCGAAAGAAGTCACAAGCGAGCTCAAAAACAGCGCAATATTAAGAAAAACCGACGCTTTGAAGTTCAAAGAAATGCGTTTTTTCAGGTCGTTGATTTTGTAGGCAATTTCTTTGGTGATTGCGATTCTATCCTTTTCGATTTGGGCTTTTTTATTTTCAATTTTTATGCGGGTTGCAGCGTTTACGTCGTTTCCGTAGAGCTCTTTTATGTCTTCTTCGGTAAATTCCTTTTGCCCGATGGCTGAAACTGACGGCGAAGAGGCGTTTTCAAGGATTTTTATCCCCAGAAATTCATCACTTCCGTCTATCATCAGCTTCAAATTACCTTTTGCCTCGAGTTTTTCGCCCATTGGCTGTCCTTTGAAAAGGATTCCCGGGTTTTTGAAATTGTTGAGCAGAATTATTTTTCCGTCGTTGATTTGTGCGGTGAGCATAAAATCAAATCCGGTTTCCATCACAAAATCGCAATTTTGAGCCGAACCTATGGTGATGAATTCTTTTGATTCAAAGACTTTTTCTTTGTTTAAGGATTTTATTACTACGGTCATTTTTGCCTCTTTCTATTTTTCGCCTGAATCGGTTTTTAGCGTTTGAGCGAAGATATATGATGAAATTTATCGCCCGAGCGCGTTGATGAATGAACGCAAAGCCCTGTCAGCATTTTGTTCCGGCGAGAGTATGAGCTTTTTTTCGCCGAGCACGGGGTTGAGCTTTTCTTTTACCATGTCGAGCTTTTGCGGGTGCGCCCAGAGGAACATCATCGCAACGTCAGGAGCATATTTTTTCACATTTTCCACGTTTTTGTCCATGTTTGCCCAGTCAGCCTGTTTTGTGATGTCACCCTCGTTCTCCAAATCGCCCAAAACCACTACAGCAGGCGTGTAGCCGTCCTTTTCTGCCGTAAGAACATACGAAAAAGCCTTTTTAAGCGCTTCACCGTATGCCGTGCCGTATTCTTTTTCGTTGTATTGCGTAAAAGCGTCGGTGGCTTTGGTTATTCCGGAGTTGTTATGCGGGGTTCCCTCGTAAATCAGGTAGGCTTCTTGCGAAACTTTGATGATTTTTATCTGATCCTCGGGGTCGAGCGAGGTGCAGATTTGTTTCAGGAATTTTTTCTGTTCGGGCAGGGATTTTTGGTTCGACGCTGAAGAATCGACCACAAAAACAACCATTGCGGGCTTAAAGTCGTCGAGTTTTACATTTTTCAACGCCCCCCACAGGAGCCGCAAAACCACTGATATCCCCAGTATTAAAATTCCTAAAATTATTAATCTTTTGTTCATAAAAATTCCTTTTTTTGTTTTAATCCTATTTATTTTACCTGATTTTACCTGATTTTTCTAATAGTTTACAAAGGATAAGCTTCAACCTGCAAAGGGGCGGATAATTGCAGCTGAATCGGCGTTCCCTGCGGAAGTTCGACGTTTTCACCCCTTGCAGTGGCGCCTGCGAGGGCACCCATCGAGCCTCCGGCAATTGCACCTGCTAAAAGTGCAGACGGGTCACCAGTCAAAGCGAGCATTATTGCGGCAAGTCCAGTTCCTATTATTGCCCCGCCGGCAACGGATTTTGTCAGGTTCCATGCGCGGTTTGTATCGACTTTTATGGAGACTTTTTTCGCGTTTAACGGGATTGTGCGGCCGTCGGGCGTGTAAAGTTCGCGAAAATCTATGGTAATTTGCCCGTTTTTCATAGCCATCCCTGACGCGTCGGCATCTGTTACGGTTCCGTTGATAATACTGCCCTCGGGCGCAATCAAAACCCCGTTAAATATCCAGTCCGAGGTCAACTGCGCGGAAATAAGATCATTGTTTGAGGTAGTTTCGGAGCTTATGTCGGAATTTAGCTGCGCGTCAATCACCGCGCCCGCCTGCACATAAACAATTCCTGATTGCAGCGTCAATTCCGGCTCGCTTTCGAGCGGCGCAAATGCGTTTTGCCCGGGAATGTTCTGCTGCACGGTTTGGGCAGGGGTTTTTGACTTTTTTTGTTTTACTTTTTTAGTTTTTTTTGTGGTTTCAGTTGGAATCTGAAATTGTACCTGATTATCCGGTAAATATGCGCCGTTCGTGCGATTGAACTCTTCCTGCGCCTCATCGCTGAAATCATAAACACCCGTTGCACCCATTGCGGTCAACGGGTGCAGCAGAAAAATTGTGCATAATATGATTGTTAGTATTTTTTTATGGCGCATTTGATAAAAAAGTCCTTATTTCCGGCTTTTTGCCTGTTGGCGGGGATTAAAAGAGTTTTTCGAGCTCTTTTTCGTCCTCAAATGTTACCTGACCGATAACTTTTTGGAGCTTTCCGGAGTTGTTTTTGATATATACGTCAAAATAGCCGCAGGTGCCGATTGTGCCGTTGTTCAGGGTTTCTCTGATGTAATTCAGGTCAATGTAGGCGATTTTGTCAACGTCAAAATCCAGTGATTTGTCGCCGAAAGCAAGTTTTCCGTTGTTTTGTAGCCTTACAAGCCGGACATTTGCTTTTTTTAGCTCGGCGCCGGTGATTTTTGTTGTGTCGGAATCGCTGTTCAGGGCGATTAGGGATTTAAAGATGGATTCGCGCGCGTCATCATACCCGACAATGTCTTTAAATGTGTAATTTCCCGATTTATTTTCAAAAACGAGGTAATATTTTACGCCGTTGATTTTGATAATGTACGGGTCGCTGTTAATTGCCCGCGCAATTGCGGAGAAAGTGTTTCCTTTGGGCGGAACGAGGATATAATTGCAGTTTGAGCCGGAATCGAACTCATATTTGTAGGGCAAATTTTGGATTGTGGGCTGCGGGATTGCCTGCTGGATTGTGTAGTCCGCTGCATTTGCGCACAGCCCTCCTGCTGCGAGCATAGCAGCAATAATCAGAGTTTTTTTCATCTTCGCACCGTCGCTTTCTTTTTGTAATTATTATTATAAACGATGGCGGAAGATTTTTGTTCAAAAATGATTTAATAAACGATATGTTATAAAAACAATAAACCTTAAATATTTTTTACAAAAAAATTTTAAGATTTATAGCAAAAAACTTGATTTTCATGTTTTACATGTGTAGCAAACTTTGTGTCGTTGTGATATAATATTTCCATAACCAACTTGTTTGATTTTATATAAAATTCACAAAAATGGTAAAAGGAGGCTATTTAAATGGCAATTCTCACTGCATCTACTACAAAAACGGAAGTAAAAAAATCCAAATTTAACGATGAATTTGAAAAGTATCTTGAGCGTCAGTGCTTGAAAACTACATTCAACGGGTTGGAATTGGAAACTTTTAGCTGGTACAAAAAAATGCTCGGTCTGGTGTAAGCTGATTGTTATCAAAAAGATTCAAAAGAGGGCGAAAGTCCTCTTTTTTGATGGCAAAAACCCGATTTTGACCTGTTATTTCAAATATTTGATGTTTTCTCTGTAAAATTCATCATAACGGTTTTCCAGAATGGCTTTTCGGGCGTTTTTCATCAGATTTATGAGAAATTGCGTGTTATGAATGGAAAGGAGCGTCGCTGCGGTCGCTTCTCCGACGCGGTAAAGGTGGCGGATGTAGGCGCGCGTGTGGTTTTTGCACGCGTAGCAGTCGCACATCGGGTCAAGCGGTGACGCATCGTGTTCAAATTCTTTATTTTTGATGATTTTTCTTCCCTCATGGGTGAAAAACGAACCATGGCGGGCGTTTCTGGTCGGCATGACGCAATCAAACATGTCCACACCGCGCAAAACCCCGTCCAAAAGGTCTTCCGGCGTGCCAACACCCATCAAATATCTGGGTTTTAGCCTCGGAAGCAAAGGTGCGGTCAACTCAACAAGATGATTTTTAATATCCGCAGGCTCCCCGACGCTTACCCCGCCGATTGCATAGCCGACCGCGTCAAAAGACGAAATCACATTTGCGCTTTCTTTTCTCAAATCGTCCTCAAACGCCCCCTGCACAATCGGGAAAAGCGCCTGATTTTCGCGGGTATGCGCTTTGAAACATCTTTCGAGCCATCTGTGCGTACGCTCCATAGCCTCTTTTGCCTGCTGGTAAGAACACGGATATGGCGCGCATTCATCGAACGCCATGGCGATATCAGCGCCCAAATCCTGCTGGATTTCCATTGAAATTTCAGGGTTAATGTAATATTTTGAGCCGGTTTTTGTATCTGTAAATTTTACGCCGTCTTCGGTGATATCACGCAGTTTTGCAAGGCTAAAAACCTGAAATCCGCCCGAATCGGTCAAAATTGGCTTGTCCCAGTTCATCCATTTGTGCAAACCGCCGAATTCCTTGATTAATTTGTTTCCGGGGCGCAAAAACAGGTGATATGAGTTGGACAGGATAATTTGCGCGCCTGTTTCGTAAAGATGATGGTTCGTCATCATTTTTACAGCGGAATTTGTGCCCACTGGCATGAAAATCGGCGTTTCAATGTCGCCATGCGGAGTATGAAGAATACCGGCGCGAGCACCGGTATTTTTATCTTCGTTTAACAATTCATAACTAAAAAAATCGCTTTTACTCATTATTCCAGCGTACCGTTTTGCGCCTCAAGAACGAGCTCCATCATTGTGTGCCAGTCTTCGCATAATTCTTCGGGTTTGAAGTAGATTGCGATTTCGCGTTCGGCTGATTCTATGCTGTCGGAGCCGTGAACTACGTTGCATTCTTTTGTCATGCCAAAATCTGCTCTGATTGTGCCCACTTCGGCTGAATTCGGCACTGTAGAGCCCATCATGTGGCGTGTGCCTTCGATTACATTTTTACCCTCAACAACCATGGCAATAATCGGGCCTGATGTGATGTATTTAATCAATTCAGGATAAAAAGATTTTCCCTCGTGTTCAGCGTAGTGTTTTTTAGCCATTTCCAGCGTCGGGTGAACCATTTTCAGGCCAACGATTTTGTAGCCTTTGTTTTCAACCCTTTTGATAATTCTGCCGATTAAACCTCTTTTTACAGCGTCCGGTTTAATAGCAAAAAATGTTCTTTCCATTAAAAATCTCCTCTTACTTTCTTCATTAGAGCATAAACAGGAGTTTTGTACAATAGCGGACAATTGAGATTTATGCACCAAATTGCGTGAAAATCTAAATTCCCCCCTCCCCAACTCGGACTCTGCCGAGCAAACGATTGAGTATCGTTTGCGAGAGGGGGCTGGGGTGGGGAACGATTTTAAGTCTGTTTATTTATAGTGTGGGAAAAGTGAAATGTTCCGCCGGCTTCTCGCTTGATGTTGGTGGGAACCGCGTTGCTATTCCCACCCTACTTTCTACTAAATTCCCCCTCCCCAACTCGGGGAGGGCTGGGGTGGGGAACAATTAGTAAATTTAGTGCGATAGCGTTACCCCATATCCGAATTATAAACCACAACCCTGTTTCTTCCGCCGCGTTTTGCCTCGTAAAGGGCAATGTCGGCTTTTTGGTGAAGAATTTCGGGATTTTCGTAATCTTTTTCGTACCTGCTGACGCCCACGCTTATAGTGACGTTCAAAACGCCCAAATCCGGCACCTCAATATCAGTTTTTTCAACAGCAGAACGCAGCCTTTTTGCAACATATTCGGCTTCTTCAAGATTTGTGTCGGGCAAAAGAATGCAAAACTCCTCGCCGCCGTATCTTGAGGCAATATCGTACTCACGAACCTCCCTTTGAATCACGCCGGCTACGTTTTTTAAAACGCAATCCCCTGCCGCGTGCCCGTAAGTGTCATTAACCTTTTTAAAATGGTCAATGTCAAGCATAATACAGCACAGCGGCTTTTTTTTACGTTTTGCGGTCGCAACTTCCTGATTTAAACGTGATTCAAACTGGCGCCTGTTGTTTAGCCCCGTCAGCGCGTCCAAAGTGGCGTATTGAAGGACTTGCGCGTAAGAATTTGCCCGCTCAATCGTAATCGAAGCCTGACGCGTCAAAAGTGCGAGATATTCAATGTCTTTTGTGCAAAGCTTTTCAGAGGTGCTGCTTGCGGCGATTGCGCCAATGACGTCCTGTTCGTTTCTGATTGCCCAGACGCCTGTTTTTCCGTCCGGCGAAATTCCGTAGGGCTTTTCGACGGTGAGTTTTTCAAAAAGCGAGTAAATCTTTTCGTCATTGCAGTTTGCGGGCCAGACGAGCCGAAAATCCCCGTTTTCGTCTTTCATAAATATGTAAATCAAATGGTCAGCCACGAATTTGTCCACCATCTCGCCGATAATCGGAAGAATATAAGCCAAATCGTACTGTGTTTCGATAAGTTTTGCGATATTTTTCATTACGCTCTGAAAACTTATATTTATGAGCATTTTCCGGTTCAAAACCCTGTTCATAACCGCAGCGGAGATTTGCGCCGCAGAAATCCCAAGTGCAACAAGAAAATCCTGCGTTTTTATCTGCTCAATGACGTCATCAAAGTTCAGCTCAATCAATCCCGCGATTTTTTTCTCGTTTATAATCGGAAAATAAAGCAAATTGTTCTCCGGACGGAGATATTTTGAAAAATTCTTCACCAAATCCTTTAAAGAAGCAAAACTAAGGATTTTGTTGTTAAGAATAAAACTTTTTTCAGGTGCGGTTTGCATTGTGATGTAAATTTTTTCAAACTGCTGCTGCTGCCTGTTTTTTCCGACAAAAATCCATTCCCTGACAAAATCGCGCAAATTTGAAGTTCTTTCATCCCAGAGGCTTATCTGGAGGGAGCGGAGATTGAAATATTTTTCAAAAACATTCTCGAGCGAGCTGAGAAAAACCTCCTCTGTGCAATTTTTCGTCAACACATTGGAAACCTCCCATAAAAAATCAAGCTCAAGTTTTTGAAATCCGCTCATTTAAGCTCCTCGTCTTCGTCTTCAAAGTATTTTTTCCCGCTGCATTTGCTAAAACTTTTTTTGAAGTATTTTTCAGCGTCTTTTGAGGCGGTGGCTTTGCCGTTCACATAAGTTATGTAGCCTTCGTTCATCGGGTCGCCGGTATCTTCGACTTTTTCAGTGACAATGTGCATGTTGTGGTATTCTTTTTTCTGGAGTTCGTCGGGAGTGAAGCCTTTTTTCATTTTTGGATGGGTGCCGTCTTCGGCTTCTGACTGGGCGGCGTATTTTTCTGTGATTGTGCGCATAACCTCGAACATATACTTCGCAATATACGGATCGCCCGTGTTATCCACAATCAGGCTGGCTTTTTCGAGCTCTTCAATGGATTCGGGGTATTTTTTCAAATGTCTTAACAAAATCGAAAGGTTGTAATGCGCGTCAAAAGCCATCGGCTCAAGCTCAATCGCTTTACAGTAACCGAGCCCCGCTTCTCTGTAATTTCCGAGCAAATGATTTGCGACAGCGTAGTTAAAGTTTACATTGTAGCTTTTTTTGTGGCGTTTCAGGGCTTTTTTGTAACATTCTATGGCTTTTTCAAGGTACATGTCGGACGCGCGGGTTTTTTCGCCCATCAGGAGCGATTTTCCGCGGTAGGCAATGCCCATGTTGTACCATGCAATTGATTTGTTGTCGCGTGTGCTTTTTACGTTGTTGTAAATCAGCGGAATATGTACGGGAACGCGTTTTGTTTCAATAATGGTGCGGTATTCGCGTATTGCGGTGTCGTAATCTGCAAGTTTTTCTGCCGAAACAATCCCCAGATTCATGCGGCAGACGATGAATTTCGGGTCATATTCAAGCGCTTTTTCGTATTCTGTGACCGCGGAGGTGTAATCTTCGTATTTTACGTAAATATTGCCGAGATTGCAGCGTGCAATGGAGTGTTCGGGGTATTTGTCGAGCCCCTGACGGTAGAATTTTATGGCTTTTTCGAGTTTACCGCGTTTGTAGGCTTTGTCGCCCTGATAGACGTAGTAGAAGCCGACGCATTTGTTAAATTGTTTTTCAAACCATCCCCAAAACACAAATAAACACAGCAAAAACGCCAGAATCATTATTAAAAGTACAATTTTGGTGACGGTGCTTTTGAGAATTTTCAATAAAAACTTCATATGTTTTATTTTATACTTTAAATGCCCTCATGAGCAAGTTTTTTATATATCCTCCCTCCCCCTACTTATTTATCTTAATTATTCTCCCTCCCCAAGCGGGGGAGGGCCGGGGTGGGGGACAGCCCGGAGGGAAAATCCGGGCAGCGCCGGGGTGGGGAGCAAAAAAAGCCCAACCCAAGTGAGAGCGCGGGGATTTTTCTTTGTAGTGACTATGGGGGAGCTATGAATTCCCCTTAATTATTCCCCTCTCCGCTGGGAGAGGGTGCCCGCAGGGCGGGTGAGGGCTTACCCGTAGGGAAAATCCGGGCAGCGCCGGGGTAGGAACGGAAAAGGAAAATCCCCGCGTTCTCACGCCTTAGCATCCAATTCTAAACTCTCAACAACGCAAAGCAAATCTTTTTGAAACGATTGCATTTTTTCATCAATATCATACAACAATGTTAATAAATCTTTTTTTGTTAATTCATCGTTATCCACAACATTAACGTAAATTTTCATCATGCTGGCAATGCAATCAGCCCGTAAATAAACCCTTTTGAGGGTATCTTCTAATTCTTCCAATTTCAATTTTACCTTTACATTGTATTAGTCTTTGTAAGTCTATTTGAGATTATAGCAATTTACTATGATTTTGTCTAGTTTATTGTAAGAGTAAATATCATATGGAAAGAAAATTATTCAGGTCAGGCAATGGCTGGGCTTTGTTCATAAATACTACAATTTTGAAACTTTTGAAGATTAATCCCGAAACTGATAAGGTCGAATATCAGATTGAAAACGATGTTTTGAAAATTACTAAGGTTAAAAAGTCTTAATTTTGCTTTTTTGGATGCAGGGGCGTGAGAACACGGGGATTTTCCTTTTCCGTTCCGATTCCTCCGGCCATCCGGCGTTAATTTCTGGTTTTCTTGCCCTTTGAGGCCTCCCCCATAGTCACTACAAAGAAAAATCCCCGCGTTCTCACTCGGGTTGGCTTTTTCCGTTCTTATCCCGCACTTCGGGCGGGCGCTTCCCCGCAGGACAGGCCCTCACCCGCCCTTTGGGCACCCTCTCCCATCGGAGAGGGGAATTTTTTGCTCCCTCGCCCCTACTTATTTACCTTAATTATTCTCCCTCCCCAACTCGGGGAGGGCTGGGGTGGGGGACAACCCGGAGGGGAAACCAGAGAGAAAGTAGGGTGGGAATAGCAACGCGGTTCCCACCAACATCAAGCGAGAAGCCGGCGGAACATTTCACTTTTCCCACACTATAAATAAACAGACTTAAAATCGTTCCCCACCCCAGCCCCCTCTCGCAAACGATACTCAATCGTTTGCTCGCCAGAGTCCGAGTTGGGGAGGGAGGATTGGGTGAAAAACTCGCCTGCGCGGGCAGTATGGGGGCTAAGGAGGGATTTTGGGCGGTGGAAAAACGGCAGAAATGTAAATAATTCCGTAAAACTATTCCATTCTAAGAAAAAAGAGTGTAAAATGTTTTTTACAGGAGATTATAGTGTGGATTTGAACGCTCAACAATTGTATCTAGATGTTCCTCCCACAAAACTGAGAAACAGGGATGAAAAGTTCAGGGAGGCGAAAACAGGGCCGTTTTGGATTTGGCTCGCAGATAGATTTTTCTACGGAATGCTGGAAAATCGCTTCTATTCGATGATGATAAAAAACAAATCGAACTACGATAAACGCAATCCCGAATTCTCCAACATCCTCTACGCCCCCCACGACAACTGGTGGGACGGAATCGTTGGCTATAACCTCTGCCGCCGCGTTTTTCGCACCGAAATCCGCATGATGATTGAAGAACTGAACAGATTCCCGATTCTTGCGAAAGCAGGCGCTTTTGCCGTGAATAAAAAATCCCCGCAGGCCTCCATGAAAGCCCTGAAATACGCCGTTGACCAGCTAAAAGACAAAAAACGCTCGCTCTGGATTTTCCCGCAGGGCATTATCCGCCCGCCAATGTACCGCCCGATTGAATTTCAGACCGGCATGGCTTATATTGCGGAAAAAGTCGTCAAAGAAACCGGCGGCGTGAACCTTATCCCGATTTCGACAAACTTTATGTTCCTGCGTGAAGACCGACCCGAGGTTCTTGTGGAAATCGGCGAACCTATTGTGCTCACTGACCCGTCAATCCCCAGAAAAGACCTGAATCACCAGCTCGAAACGAATTTTGAAGCGCTTTGCGACAGGCAGCTCGAGGATATCAGAAAAGGCGATGTCGAGGGCTATGAATATGTCTTTAAACAAAAACTGAAATGGTACAGAAAGCTCGAAAAACGCCTCAAACGCGTTAAAATCACACAATCAGGCGTGTAAAGCAAAATTTTCTATGATTTCGTGCCCGAATTCGGTCAAAATCGCCTCCGGATGGAACTGAACGCCGTAGAGCGGAAAATTTTCGTGCTCAATCGCCATCACAACCCCGTTTTCGGTTTCCGCAGTGATTTTGAGGGGCGGTTTCAGGGTGTTTTTTGCCGCAATCAAAGAATGGTACCGCGTTGCGCTAAAACCGTCCGGAATTCCGGCGAAAAGCGGCGATTTTGCTTTGAAAAATATTTTTGAAACCTTTCCATGGAACGGATTTTCGTCTTTTACGATTTTTCCTCCGAAAACCTGCGCTATGCACTGCATTCCAAGGCAAATGCCCAGAATTTTCTTTGTTTTGTAATATTTCTCTATCAAAGGAACGCAAACCCCAGCATTGTCAGGGTTTGAGGGCCCTGGCGAAAGGATTATTGAGGAAAAATCCAGTTTTTCGATTTCTTTTAAATCCATTTCGTCATTTTTTATCACAATCGGCTCAACCCCCGCCATTCGCAGGTATTGAACGATATTCCACGTGAAAGAATCGTAATTGTCAATCAAAAGCATACTTTCACCATCCCCCGAACCGAATTTACGCAAAAAATCGCGTCAGCGCTTTCTAAATCATACATTTTCAGGATTTTTTCTTTGCATTTTCCGCTTTTTAAAAGCTCCTGCCTGAAAATTCCGTTCAACAGCCCGCATTCCACGGGCGGCGTGAAGAATTCCCCGCCTTTTTCAATAACAATGTTCGTGCGCGCGCCCTCTGTCAGCTCGCCATTTTCGTTGAAGAAAATTTCATCGTAAATTTCTCCGTTTTTGATTTTTTCAAACGCAGCCTCAAAATGCGGGCGGTAGGTTGTTTTGTGCCTCAAAAGCGGTTCTTTTGAGCACACTTTTTCGCCGGAAACTGCGATTTTGAAACTTTTTGGTGCGTCAAATTCCCTGAAAGAAACCTCAAACCGCCCTTCTTTCCCCAATAAAACCCTCATTATCGCTGTTTTTTCGTTTATAGGGTAAAAATTCGGGGTGAGGGGGTCAACAACTGCGTTCCCAGAACGCAAAAACCCAAAAATCTCGCCCGCCGCCGCCTCATCAAACGCAAATCCAAGCGCCTGCGCACCCTTTTTCATCCTAAAAAAATGCTCCCGCCCGAAAACCGGCTCCCCGTCTTCAATTTTGACGGTTTCAATGAGCTTTAGTCCGGCATGATTTGCGGTCAAAAACTTCGATTTAACAATTGTTTCCTCCCATTCGTCTTCCGGCGTGGAATCCCATACTATTGCGCCTCCGACGCGGTATTTGAACACGGTTTCGCCATTTTTTCGCTGAAGAATGCGAATCGGCACGCTGAAAACCGTTTTTTCCGGCGAAATAACCCCGATTGCGCCGCAATATACATCTCTTTTGCCTTTTTCGACTTTTTCGATTATCTCCATTGTGCTGATTTTCGGCGCGCCCGTTATTGAGCCGCAGGGGAAAATCGCATTGAAAATTTCGTACAAAGTTGTGCCATTTTTCACTTCTGCCTCGATTTGCGAGGTCATCTGGTGAAGGGTTTTGTGGGTTTCGATTTCAAACAGCTTTGTGACTTCGACAGTTCCCGTTTTTGCAATCCTGCCGAGGTCATTTCTCAAAAGGTCAACTATCATTACGTTTTCGGCGCGGTTTTTAATGTCGTTTTTGAGAAAAATTTTGTTTTCTTCGTCTTTTTCGGGGTCATCAGAGCGTTTTACCGTGCCTTTCATCGGTTTTGTTAGAATTCTGCCATTTTCCAGCTCAAAAAACAGCTCCGGCGAAAACGAGAGAATTTCCTCGTAATTATTGCGGATAAAAGCGTTGTAGGGCGTTTTTTGTTCCCTTAAAAGGCTTAAAAACAGACTATAAGAATCCCCGAAAAACTCCGCTTCATGGTCGTATGTATAATTCACCTCGTAAGTGTTTCCCTGTGCGATTTCGTCCTTGATTTTTGTAATTGCTCCAGAGAATTCTTCATAAGTTATTGACGGTGCCGGGAAAATGTATTCCTGCGGGGCTTGCGGCGGTTGAAAATTCTGTTTTTCTGCCCGATTTTCGCTTTCGCTCTGCGCCGGTTCCGGATTTTGCTGCTTTTTGGGGGAATTCTCAAATCCGCTGCAAACGGTTTCTCCGACTTTTTCCATTTTAGCGTCGCAGGTGTTCGGGATTTTTGCTTCGCAGTGACTATGGGGGAGGCTTCTGTAAACGGGGGGTTGTGCAATATCCTGTGAAATGCCGGAGGAATCGGAACGGAGAAGCAAAAATCCCGAACACCCCCCATCATCAAACCCATCAACCTCAAAAACCTCAAAATACAAAAGCGGCATGCCCGAAATCACATGACGCCCCAGAAAAACGTCTTTTGCCTCATATCTGACGTATCCGGCGAGAATATGCGTTTTTCTAAGCGTTTCAATCTCCTCAAACGCCTTTTTAAACTCCTCATTGTTGAACGCAGTGATGGTTTTTACCGGATTTTTAAGCTTTTTGTCGAAAATAATCATACCGGATTATTTTACCACGTTTGCTGCTCAAGGTCTCATAAACGGGCCGCGCAACGGAGGTTTTAATGCGGAGGTGTCGATATTTATCACGCCTGAAGATTCGTCATTAAGGGTTTTTGCGGCTTCTTCGGGATAATAATCGTAGCGGACGTTCATTTTGCCTGAATTTATGAACTCAATCACCCTGTCAAAATATTTTTGCATGTTTTCGGCGAGTTTTGTTTTCTTTTCTATCATTTCATCGTACGGAAGCTGCCCTCGCAGGCGGTTGCAGCGCTGGTGGAGGATGATAAAGTTCTTCGGAAAGCTCTCGCCCCTCGGAGGTTTTTCAACATCGGGCATTTTTTTGTCAAAAATTATGTGATTGGGGCGGATATGCTCGTTTGTCGCACAAAACGGCTGCAAAATATTCTGGATTGTTTCGTTAGAGTTGCGCTGTGCGTATTTGACCATAAAAGCGCTTACATCGTTTTTCGAGTAGGGTAAATTGTTTATTTTTTTCAAAATTTCCGTATAATCTTTAAGTTCCTCATGCTGCACACTAATGTTGTTGAACTTTTGTATTATTTTTCCGCGCCTGTGCTGGAGCTGCCTGTTTTCGTTATGTATCATTTTTCTTGAATATTTGAGCGTTTTTCTGATTTGGTTGCGGGTTATTTCAGAAAATTTGGGGATTTCTTTTTCAATCTCTTTTAGAATTAAATTTTGCTTATGCTCAAGATTTTCAAGGTAAAACGTGTAAATCTTTTCATTATTGAGGATTTCTTTGATTGTGTGCTCGGGGAACATTTGTGAATATTTTTTTAAAAGCAGATAAACACGTTTTTCATGTCCTTGAATCCTTTTTTCGTAAGGTTCAAGAATTTTAAAAACCTCTTTGGACGGGATATCCGCATTGTTGCGGTCAAAACGGGTGTAGATTTGATTCGGAATCACGAGTTTTCCGCAGATTGCACAGGGCAAATCCGGAATATCGCGCAAATCGTTGATTAGGGGCTCGGATTTTTTGAACACATCAATTTTGTCATTTACGGTGCCCGCAAATGACGTTTTCTTTCCGGTAGAAAGAAAAATCGGTGTTGTGTATATGGGATTAATTCTCATAACAATTATTCAAAAACCCGTGATGGAAAAATTTGCTATTTTTAAAAATTTTTTTAAACTATTTCCACAATTTCATCAAGATTAATCTCAAGACATTCAAGCTTTTCGCAGGTTGTCTGGCGTTTGTCCCACAGACATGGACGGCAGTGGCAGTTGTTTTTTATTGCCACACAAAGCTCGTTTTGCGGGAGCAATTTTTTTTCATCAGTCGGCCCGAAAAGCCCCAGCGTCCTTGTTCCCACGCCTACACCGATATGCATCGGCGCAGAATCCGAACAAATCAGAACTTCGGACTTTTTAGCGAGTTTTGCAAAGTCCATGATGTTTTTTGTCGTGCCGTAAAGGTTTTTGAAGTTCGGATTTTTCGTGTCAACGAGCTCAAGAACCCGTTTTATGCACTCTTCGTCGTCAGGGCCCCCGATGAGCGATACGTTTTTGCCTTTTTCGAGCAGTTTTTTAATCAATTCCGCCCAGATTTCAGGTGTCCATGTCTTTATAATGTGCTTTACGACGCTTATTTTGCTCACACCGGGGTGAACAAGCACAGAATTCGGCTCTTTTTCGCACTCGGGCACATCAATTTGCGGATATTCCGTAACAATCTGTGTGACCGGCGTTACAAGCTCATGGTACATTGCGCTTGCGTAGCGGTTTTTCTTGAGCGGAACGGCTTTTGTTAAGAAAATCCGGCTCAAAACCCCGCTGTCATAGCCATAACGGTATGTTATGCCTGTCAAAAACAACAAAATCGGTATCATCGGGTTTGCGCCCGACGAAAAAACCATGTCAAATTTGCCCAACCTTGCTTTTAAAACGAATTTCAACAGTTCAAAATACTTGTGTTTGCCCTTAATGTCAACGCAAATCACATCGTCAATGAGATTTGTGAGGTTTTTGACGGATTTGCTGCGGGGTTCGAGCGCAAGTGTGATTTTTGCGTCGGGATATTCCTTTTTTAAACTCGATAATCCAGGCAGGAAAAGGATTTCGTCCCCTATTCCGCCAAAATTTAATGCTAAAATCTTTTTCGGCTTAATCATTTATTACTTCCGCATTATAAAAACTCACCATTTTGGGAATTTGCCCGAAAAAAGTAATCTCGCAGCATTTTTGAACCCTTTGTGACTTTTTTCAACAAAACTTAGAAAGGTTTTGTCTGGTTGAGTTTGTTTCTTAATTCTCTAAATCTTGCGATGTCTTCCTGAGCTTTTGAGGACTCTTTGAAAACAACCTGTGAAGACGGGTGAACCATCAGCACGTAATCCATGTGGATTTCAAGGAAATTGTATCTTCTGGGCGGCTGATTTGAGTTGCGCGGATAAATTTCCACATTTGTGACCGCCAAAAATCTTCTTTCCTTGTCGTTTAAAAGGTCAGTGAGTTCACGATTTGTGTTTGTGTATTTAGATACGTGAACAGTGCCCTTTATGTCATGGTCGACGGTTAAAATCATTACTTCTATGGGTATTGTATCTACGTGTTTTGCCATTGGTCACCTTCTTATATGGAAATTATATTATATTTTTTTGTCAACTGCAATCAGTTATCTACTTGAGCCCTTTGATTCGATCTTCGGGGTCGGAAATTGAGGTTATACGAAGCCCGAAATTGTCTTCAATAACAACAACTTCGCCGTTTGCAATGTGTTTTCCGTTTGCGTAAAGCTCTACTGATTCACCTGCAACCTTGTCCAGCTCTACGATTGAGCCTCTCGTGAGTTCAAGCACTTTTTTTACGGGCAGCTGGCATCTTCCGAGCTCAACTGTCAGCTGGAGTTTTATATCCATCAAAAGTTCAAGGTTTTTGTTCGTATCCGTGTTCGTCGGCGTATAGCTGTCGAATTGCGTAAATTCAACAGGACGAACGGTTACCGGGTCGTTAATATCACGTTCTTCAATTTTAACTTCGCCGTTTTCGGGTTCGGAATCTTTTACAGCAGCTTCTTCTGCCGGTTCTGCGGCCGTATTTTCAGAAATTTCGGCGTCAGAAACCGGAGTTTCTTCATTCAGATTGTCATTTTGCATGTTTTCGTCTTGCATTGTGCGCCCTTTCTAAAAATAATGCCTCAGTGTGTTCGTATAGTCGTCATATCTGTCCGTAACCTTTACACAGAGCCTGTTTCGGATTTTTCCGGGCCTGCCGTAGAACTTTTTCTCGCCGTTGACCGTAACAATCAGGTCGTCTGTGCATAGATTATCCAATTTTATAACATCTCCCTCTTTCAGGGCAAGAATCTCGTCAAATGTAACCTCGGTTTCTCCGAAAATCACGCTGACATCAATAAATGACGTGTTTAATTTTTCAATCATCTTTTTGCGTTCTTCAGAGGTCGCAATCAAGCCTTTTGCCTGGAAAATATGCTGCGTGGTAAGCTGGTCAAGGATGTTTTCCAGAACCGGATAAGGGTAGCAAAGGCTGACAAGCCCGTAATGCTGGCGTGCAATGTGCATTTCAAACGTTACAAGCGCAACAATTTCACCTGTGGAGGCAATTTGGATGTTAGTATTTCCCGTATCAAGCCCGATTAGGTTTGCATTGACCGGAATTACGTGCGACCATGCGGTTCCGAGCGTCTGGATATTGCGCTCAATCATTTTTTTGACCAGAGATTCTTCAATATCCGTCAATTCGCGGGTATTTTGCTCGATTGCGCCGACGCCGCCGAGCATTCTGTCAACAATGCTCGATAAAACCTCGTAGCTGATTCCGATTAAAATCTGCCCGGGCAAAGGATTCAGCTCAAATATCCCGAGCGAAATCGGGTTGGGAATTGAGCGCATAAATTCGTCATAAGTAAGCTGGTCAACAGAAACAACGTCAACATCAATCTGCATACGCAAATATGTGGTCAAAACCATTGAAAGCTGGCGCGAAAATTCGCGGTGAATGTCCTGCAAACCCCTTAAATGGTCTTTTGAAAACTTATCCGGACGACGGAAGTTGTACAGTTTGTAACCGCGTTTTCTTTCCTCGGTTCCTTCCGTGTCTTCGATGTCGAATTCGTCGGAATCAAGGTCAATAACGTAGCTCTGTTCATCGTTTTCATCAAAAACAGCCTGTTCGTTCTCTTCAATTTTCGGATTTTTATCTGAATCCAACTTTATTCCCTCTGTTTTCCGGTTTTTCGCCTCCGGCTACTGCATAATAAACTCGCCGAAACTTACTCTTATTACTTCTCTTTCTCCGTCAAAAATATTGTTTACGGATTCGGTAATCTGTTGTTTTGCAAGCTCTTTACCCTGAACTTTTGCGAGTTCTTCAGAGGTTTTGCTTGTCATAACAGTGATGATTGCGTCCCTGATGGCCGGTCTGTACTGCTCCATTTCAGCAACAACGGGATTTTTCACCTCCGCACCGTGGCCGCCTGATTGCGGAGCGGCAATTTCGCCTTCAGGTGTGCTAACTTCAATAGCAACGCTGATTTTCAGGTATCTTCTCGGCGCTACATCGGCAAGGTTCATTGTAAATTCACCCAAATCAAGGATAATGCCTTTTTCCGGTACATCAATTGTGTCTTCTGCATTTTCGCCGTCAGTAACAGCTTTTAGCTGCGCAGTTAAAAGTTTTGACTGCAAAAAGTAGTTTGCGCCGATAAAAATTGCACAAACAAGCGATGTGATGACGATATTAATAAGAATAGGGCCAAAATCGTTCTTCTTTTTTGTATTTTCTGGTGCCATTTCGTCTTTTCTTGCTGCCGGTTTTGTCATATCAATCTCCAACTTTTCAATTATTTTACAGAGCTCATTATAACTATGTCAACTCTGCGGTTTTTTGCTCGTCCTGCCGGATTATCGTTTTTGTCAACCGGCATATATTCTCCGTATCCGACCGCGGAAAGCCTGCCGGGCGGGAATTTTTTCGTTTGTGTAAGGTACGAAATTATATTTGTGGCTCTGGCTGTCGAGAGCTCCCAGTTTGACGGGTATTTCTCGTTTTTTATAGGCATTGAGTCTGTGTGCCCCTCTATAACAACCGGATTTGTGAAAGCTTCAAGCGAAAGGGCGATTTTGTCCAATTCAGCCTTTGCTTCCGATTTTATTATAGCAGAACCCGGGTCAAAAAGCATTGTATCATTCAGACGAATTACGACTCCGCGCTTTTCTTTGAGTATTTTCACAGAATTGTCCGAAATTGCTCCTGCTTTGAGCGTTTTTATGATTTCTTCCTGCTCGAGCACTTCAGGATTGGCGATTTGCTCCTGTGTTTCGGGTAATTGCTGCTCAATTGCGGGTTTTGAAGCAAAAACGCCTTTTAGCGAATCATTCACGTTTTTAACTTCGTTTTTGCCCATCGAATGCGCCGCATAAAGCACCATAAACAGCGCAAGAAGCATTGTCACAAAATCTGCATACGAAATCACCCAGCGGTTTATGTAATCGTTAGAATTCGTGTAATAATCTCTGTTCATCGAATCCCTCCGTAGCTTTCCTCAAGCGGGTGGCTTTTGTTGTGGTAATTCAAATATGCAAGCAGCTTTTCTTCAATAACGATAGGGGTTTCGCCCATCTGAATCGAAACGATTCCCTGCAAAATAACCTCTTTTAAAAGCATTTTTTCTCTCAAATTCATTTTCAGCTTGCCGGCAATAGGCAAAAACAGGAAATTTGCAAACCCGACGCCGTAAAGCGTTGAAACAAATGCCGTCGCAATCCCGTGCGCAAGCACATCGGGCTCTTGAATATAGCTCATAATCTGGATTAGCCCCATAACAGCACCCACAATCCCGAAAGTCGGCGCATATCCGCCAAAAGCCTCAAAAACGCGGGAATTTATCAGTTCTTCTTCTTCGTTATATGAAAGTTCGGCATTCAAGATGTCATAAATCATCTGCGGATTGTTATAATCCGTGGAAAGCTGGATTCCGCGGCGCAAAAAAGGATCCTGAATATTTTCAACCAGCTCGTTCAGCGAAAAAAGGCCGTTTTTCTTTGCATATCTTGCAAGGTAGATTATTTCGTCAATAACGCGAATTGGAGCCTGTTTCGGGGTGAAAAAAACCTCTTTTGCGGATTTTATGGCGTTTGAGAGGGTGCGCGGGCTGAAATTCAGAAGCGAAGCGCAAAATGTGCCCCCCAGAACAATTAAAATCGCTGACGGCTGAAATAACGACACGATAGAGGCTGCCTCTGACTTTTGTGTCATAAGAACTATCAATAACGCAATAATGATGGCTGCAACAGCAGAAATATTCACTTTATCCCTCTATTATCCCCAATATATTTAATAATATCATTCCATATTTTCGGGTTTGTGAATATACATCATTTAATGTATTTTTCCCGAGCATAAGCCCTCCCCGGCTTGGGGAGGGTTGGGTGGGGAGCGGATTATCAGGCACTTCCTCCCGCAACGGAAAACTAAAAAAGCGGGATAAAATCACCCCGCTTTTAAATTAGTTACATCCTGTTTCACAGTCATCCGCGCAATTGCAGTCACACCAGCCGGTTTTCTTTTCTTTGTGTTCTTTTTTCATTTTTTTGCAGATTTTTTTGTAATCCTTTTTCTGACAATCGTTCAAAATGCACATAAAAGCGTCTTTGTGGGCTCTTTCTTTGGCTTTGATTTGTTTTTTCAAATCACGCACTTTTTCTTTCTGGCATTTGATGTCACTTTTGCAGGCGTTGTTGCATTCCATTTGTTCAAGTTTGCATTTTTCCTGACAGTGGCAAATTTTTAACGGGTAAATTTCGTCAAAGAATTTTTCATCAATGCAGGTTGCCTGCTTAATCTGGCTTTCGACGAGGCAAATTTCTTTGTAAATGCAGCAGCGTCTTTCCATGAACGCTTTTTTGGCTTCGCACGGGTCATTGTCAGTGCACTGGCATGGCGTCGGGCAGTTTTGGGCGCAGGGTGCATTTGCAGGACAGCCACAGCCTACCGGAACCATATTTTCTGCCGGTGCGGCAAAAACGGCGCTGCTTGCACAAATTAATGCACCGAGAATTGCGATTGCGATTTTCTTCATTTTGAACTCTCCTTTTTTCATTCTTTGAATATTTTAGGGATTTAAAGGTTTTCATGAAACCACAACCGGATAGTCTGACGGGGCTATTTTAGATTTTTGCGCAGGCGACGGTTAAGCTGGATTTTCCCTCCCCAGCTCGGGGAGGGTGCCCGCAGGGCGGGTGGGGAGCGACAAAGGCTGATTATTATTTTTAATCGTCCCTCCCCCATTTTTCTAATGTTTGCAAAACTCACATTGAAAAATTGCCCTCTCCCGCCGAAAGAGGGTTGGGAAGAGGGGGTAACCGCCTGCGGCCGTAAAAAGTGAAACATTCCCACCCTGCTTAATTTAAGACAAATCTATAAATTCAGGATTGGTTTTTTTAATTAAATTGATTTTCCAATCTCTATGCCAGCGTTTTAACTGTTTTTCACGTTTTATAGCGTCTTCAATGGATTCTGTTGTTTCAACATAGACAAGTTTGTTAAGATTGTAGTTGTTTGAGAACCCATCGAGCAGTTTATTTTTATGCTCGTACATACGTCTGTTTATATCATTCGTGACGCCGATGTAAAACGTGGTTTCGTTGTAATTTGTAAGGATATAGACGTATTATTGTTTGTTCATTTTGTGATTATACACCACATTGGTTAGCTGCTGAAACAAGTTCAGCATGACAAAATAAAATGTCACCCTGAACTTGTTTCAGGGTCTATCCGGTTGTGTCTGTAATCATGAATCTCCGCAAACAAAAAAAGAGGCCTGAATTTCAGACCTCTTTTCTAATTTTCCGTCAAATTTCAACGAACTATTTACCGCAAGAGCAGCATTCAGAGCCGCAGCCGAAGTATTCTTTAACTTCGTCAACGCGAACTTTGATACGTCCGTCAACCGCAATGCCTTCACCTGTTTTTTCAGAGATGAGAAGCGGGTTGATGTCGAGTTCGTCGATAAATTTGAAATCGTTGACCATCTGTGACAATCTCAGAAGAGTTTCTTGAATTTGTGCGATGTCAGCGGGTTTTGTGCCTCTTGCGCCTTTCAAAAGCTCGTATGCTTTAACTGATTTAATCATTTCATCAGCGTCAACATCTGTCAAAGGAGCGATTCTGAAAGTTACGTCTTTCATTGTTTCAATGAATACGCCGCCAAGACCGAACATCATCATCGGGCCGTATTGCGGGTCTGTTGCAACGCCGCAAACCATTTCGCGGTTGCCTTTGACCATTTCCTGAATGATTACGCCCTCAAGACCGTCAATCAAGCCTTTTTCAGTCAATTTTGCAATCAAATCGCGATATTCTTCGCGGAGTTGTTCTTCTGACTGAATGTTTACTCTTACGCCGCCCACATCGGTTTTGTGAGAAGTTGTTTTTGAAGTCATTTTCATAACAACAGGGTAGCCGATGGAGTTTCCGAGCTGCGCAACTTCTTCTTCGTTTGTTGCAAGCCCGTATTTGCAAGCTCTTATGCCGTAAGCGTCCAGAACATCGATTGATTCAAGCGTTGTGAGCTGTGCACGACCTTCAGATACCGCACCTTTGATGATTTTTTCAGCTTTTGCTTTGTCAACGTCATATACAGGGCGTTTTCCTTCGGGTCTTTCCATCCATAATCTTTGCTGATTAAGTCTTTGGAGCCCGTCAACAGCTTCTTCTGCGTACATGAAGAACGGCATGTTGACATCCATGTTGGAAAGTTTTGTAAAGAATTCGCTCTTTGTCATGAATACGCCGATAAGCGGTTTTTCAGGGTGTTTAGCCTTAATTTCCATCATTGCCTGCGCAACGTCAATGTCTTTCAATCCGAGGAACGGAAGATAGATTGCAACAATCATATCAACGTTTTCATCAGCCATAACGGTTTCGATTGTTTGTTTGTAGTGTTCGATAGGTGCAGACGCAATCATATCGATAGGGTTTTTAACGCTTGCAGCTGCGGGCAGGAAGCTTCTGAGTTTTTCTTTTGTTTCGTCAGAAATTTTAGCCATTTGCATGCCGTATTCGCAAACAGCGTCGGTCGCCATGATACCGGGGCCGCCGGAGTTTGTGATAATTGCTACTCTATCGCCTTTCGGGATAGCAGATGTAGCGAAAACTTTAGCTGTTGCAAAGAGGTTTTTCAAAGAATATTCTCTGATTACGCCTGATTGCATTAAAAGGGCGTTGGCTGCTTTGTCAGCACCTGCAAGTGAGCCTGTGTGTGAGGAGGCTGCTGACGCACCTGCTGCGGAACGGCCTGCTTTCAGCGCAAGAATCGGTTTTTTCTTTGTGATTCTTGAAGCTAATTTTCTAAAGTTTGCAGGGTTCTGGATGGATTCCATGTAAAGCAGGATTTGTTCAACATCATCTTCGTTTTCCCAGTATTCCATAGCGGTTTCGGCGTTGATGTCAGCCTGGTTTCCGATAGAAATGAACTGTGCAAAACCGAGGTTAAGGTCTTTCAAAATGTTCAAAATACCGCCGCCCAGAGCGCCTGATTGTGAAACAAAACCGATATTTCCGCGTTCGGGAAGTGATTCAGCAAAGCAGCCGTCCATTCTGATGTCGGGAGCTGTGTTTACAACGCCTAAGCAGTTCGGGCCTACGCATCTCATGCCGTATTCTTTGAGTTTTGCAACGAGTTCTTTTTCAGCGGCAGCGCCTTCTGCGCCGGATTCTTTGAAACCTGCGGAAATAATGCAGATTCCTTTAATGCCTTTTTCGTGGCAGTCGTCGATTGCTTGAAGAACGAATTTTTGAGCAATAACGATGATTGCCAGATCAACGTTTCCGGGGATTTCTTTTACGTTTGTATAAGCTTTGAAACCTTCGATTTCGCCGCCTTTAGGGTTTACAGGGTAAATATCGCCTGTGAACTTGTATTCTTTTAATCTTTTCATGATGTCAGAACCGATGGTATGGTCCTTTGTTGACGCACCTACGACCGCAATGGCTTTCGGGCGCATGATTTTGTCCAATTGTTCTTTTAGCATTTTTTCACCTTTCTTAAATTATAAAAATTCACGATATGCGCAAATTAGTCACGATTTCTACTAAAACCATCACTAATTATTATCGTACGAAAAAAATTTTTGTACAAATTTATAAAAAGATTGCTTCAAAAGTGCAATTTCTACTTTCTCGCCCCTACTTATTTACCTTAATTATACTCCCTCCCCAGACGGGGGGAGGGCTGGGGAGAGGGGGCAACCGCTTGCGGCCGCAAAAACTGAATAATTTTTCCTAAAAATCATGATTTCGGGGCTTTTTATGTAAATAACCACAGTTTAGTTTTCCGCTTTATGCCGGTGGGAACCGCGTTGCTATTCCCACCCTACGACTCTGAATTATTCCCCTCTCCGATGGGAGAGGGTGCCCGCAGGGCGGGTGAGGGCTTACCCGTAGGGAAAATCCAGGTAGGGCCGGGGTGGGGAGCGATTTTTGTAATTGCCGGGTTTTTTACGTGAACAACCGCAGTTTAGCGTCCCGCTTTATGCCGGTGGGACCGCTTTGCTATTCCCACCCTACGACTACGCCTAGCATTCAGCCAGAGCCGCGATTTTTTCGGCTTTTGCAAACAACGAATCAGCTTTTGAAGTATTGCCGAGTTTTATCATTACAAAAGCGGCTTTTTCGTAATTTTTTGCGACTTTTGCGGGTGATTGTGCCTGTTCGTAGAATCTTGCCGATTCCTTGTAATCATTGAGCGCGCTGACGTTTTCTTCAAGCATTTTCAGCGTGTCGCCTGATTTTGAGTAGATTGCTCCGAGGGTTTTGTTGTCTTTTGTTTCGGCCGCAATGTTTTTTGCCACGCTCATGTAGGTTATGGCGTTGTTTTTGTCGTATCTTTCGGCGTACATTTGCGCAATGTCCGTGAGCGCCTTTGATTGGGCGTTGAAGTTCTCGGTTTCGCCCGCACAGGAGATTGCAGCGTAATAATGGTTCATTGCGGGCTCAAAATAAACCGCGTCGTTATAAATTTGCGCCATGGAATAATACGCACGGGCTTTTAAGTTGTTATCGGCTGTGTTTTCAAGGGTTTGATTGTAATATTTAAGCGCTTCTTCGAGGTTGTCGGCTTTGTCATAAATCTGTCCGATTTCATAGCAAACCATGCTGGCTGCCTGACGGTCGTTAAGGTCGTTTGCCTGAGAAAGCGCCACGCCGAACGCCGCAAGCGCCTTTTCAGAATCGTTTATGGCAGCATATTTTTTGCCCTGAATAAAGGATTTTTTCAATTCGGGGTCTTGAGGGATGTAAACTTTTGATTCTTTAATCGGAGATGTTGCAGCAGCGCTGTTTTCCAAAGCTGCGGGAGCGGTTTCGGTTTGTGCGGGGGTAGTTTGCGGGGGTTCGGCTTTTGTTTGTTCAGCTTTGTTTTTTTCCGCAATAGCAAGGGCTTTTGAGTTGTCTTTTCCGGGAAGTTTTACCAGAAAATCGGGATTAATGCTGTTCGGGTCTGATTTGTAGTCAACCTGCTGCAAAAATAACGCGTCAATCCAGTTGTTTACGACATTTGATTCTTTATTGAGCGTTTTTGAGATGAAATCGTCGAGGATTGTTGAGGCGTTTTTCAGGTTTGTTTGGATAATTTTTTTGTTCGGTGAGCCCTCGAGTGATTCTTTTTCGGCAAGGGAAAGGTAGCTTTCAACCTTTTCGAGGACATCATCGGGCGTGCCTATTGCTTTTTCGGTCGCTCTGAAATCGGTGATAATTTGCGCAATATTCACCTTATTTTTTGAATAATCTATCTGAGATTTTTGGCCGTTGGGGTACTCCTGGCGTTTGTAAGTATCTTTATTTTCTTTGCTCGACTGATAAATATCACGATTTTCCCTGTGCAGAGCAGCATTTTGGGAGGTTTCCTCGCCTGAGGCGCCAACCTGCTTTTTGTTCTGCTGAGGAACGTATGGTTTGATATTTACCGGATAAATCGAGTTATACATCAACTTCCTCTAAGTCTTTTACAATCTGCCCTTAATTTTATTGTCGGTATAATTTCATGGTTTTTGAATTTTCACACCTAAAATCATACTTTTGTATTAGACTTGTCTGCTTTCAGAGTTATTTTAATGATTTTTCCCCTAAAGTCATGTTTCCATGCCTTATTTTTACTTAAATAAAATGTTAAAAATTCATAACAATGTATGATTTTATAAAACTAAAGTATGTGTAGAATAATCCTATACTCCTTAGAAGACGACGATACGCATATCCCTAATCTAACAGCTACGAACCCCTAAGTCCGTAGCTTTTTTTTATATTGGGCGGGAGTCGGGTGCGGTTACGTCACGATTGATGTGTTTGCTTAGGGGCACAGCCCCGTCACACGATGGTTGGTATTGTAGGGGGGGCAACCAGCATGATATTGGTTGAAACTATTTCCGCAGCGTTTCGCCCCGCAATAACGGAAAGACGAAAATACTCCGTTAATTCAAAATTTATGCTAAAATGTCCCTAACAAAACAAGGGGAGATTTATGAAAAATTTAAAACTAAACCTGATTTTAGCGCTAATGAGCATGGTCATCGCATGCGGCAGTGCATTTGCGGCACAAAAAACAGCACCGGAGCCGGAATTTATACCGACAATTGATATCCAGCTTCCTGCTCCGCAAACCGAAGGCGGCATGCCGCTTATGGACGCCTTAAAAAACCGGAAAACAGTCCGGACTTTTACATCACAGGAGCTTGATGAACAAACTCTCTCAAATCTCCTCTGGGCGGCTAACGGAATCAACCGCGAAGACGGAAAACACACAGCGCCCAGCGCAATGAATCTTCAAGAGGTCGTGATTTACGCGATAATGCCAAAAGGCGTGTATTATTATTACCCGAAAGGGCACTTTTTAAAGCGTGTTATGAAAGAAGACCTGCGCCCGCTCGTCGGAAATGCGCCTTTGACGCTGCTTTATGCTGCGAATCTTGCCCAGCAGACAAAAATTAACGCGGCATGTGATATCGGGTTTATCGGGCAGAATGTTTATCTTTTTGCTGCTGCAAACGGGCTCGCAACTGTATTCAAAGGAAGCCTTAACACAGCTGCAATCGACCAGAAACTCGAACTGCGCCTCGGGCAGGAGGTTTTGTACGGCCAATCAATAGGTTATCCGTCAAACAAAAGAAAATAATCCGTTATAATAGTTTTTCAAAGCAAAGGAGAGGATAGTTTTATTTTTTGACCTATTCCAGCGGAGCGAATCGAGGCAAAAAATAAAACTATCCTCTCCTTTGCGCTAATGTATCAATAATACCTCCTGGAGGCTTTAACATTGCCGTTTTTATCATAACCCGTGTCCCCGACCCAGTGCGTGGTGAGGTTTTTGGACTTGTCGAAGATATATTGTTCATATTTTGAGATGTAATATGCACTTCCGATGAGATTTCCGTTGAGGTCATAAGTTGCGACGTTGTGCGGGTATTCAAGCCTGCTTTTTTTGTCCGTGTAGTCGAGTTTTCCGTCTTTTGTGTAATAAAAAGCCCGATAAGGGTCATTTTTGTAACGTACACCGTAAATCCCCGTTGAAAATTTGCACAGCTCCCTGTCTTTGAGGTCAATTTGCCCGTTCAAAATGGCATTCATGTTTTCTTCGTAGTTGGGGTCGATTAAATTTGCGAGGATTAAATCTTTTGAAACATTTCCCGAAACATTATCAAAAGCTGCCGCGCGTGCGCCGTCAATATCCATTGAAACCCCGCCTTGAAGCACTGTTTCACCGAAACATGCGTATTGGAGCGTTAAAAATATCAGAATTGTAAAAATTTTCTTCATATTCTGATTATTAATGATGAATTTTTAAAAATCATCATGCTTTTGCCCAAATTTACCCGTCTAAAAGTGTAGATTTTTAAGAAAAATAGGCTGTTTTTTGTCATATTGTTTTTGGCTATCGGGGTTTTTAAATTTTTTTGCAAAAAAATGGGTCAGGGGTGAACACTTGGAATAGCCTGATAGGCTGGACAAAAATAATTATGGTGTAACTATTATCTAAAATAATAAGGCATGTGACGTCACATGTCAATAATAAATTTTCCATGAAGCAGTTTTACAGCCTTAAAATCCGCGCGGGGAGCGGATATAATGCCAATATTATGAAAACATTTAAAGAAGCACTTGGTACAAAAATCAGAGAATATAGAAAAAGCCGCGGGCTTACTCAGGAAAAGCTTGCTGAGATTATTGATGTGAATCAAAGACAGCTTGTGAGGATAGAATCCGGCGAAAATTATCCGTCAGCAGAAACTTTTGAAAAAATCTGTCTTGCACTTGAGATTTCTCCTGACGCATTTTTCAAATTTGAATGGCAAATTAAAGAAAAGATTATGAAAACCGGCACTTACAATGTTCCTGTGTTGAGCCTTGTTAAAAAGGACGAAAATGTGACGGTGAAAACAGAATCGCCTGCTTTGAAAAAGGAATTCAGCAAAAAGCGCACTTTCCCGTCAAGCAAATCCGAACTTTCAATGATTGAAACAGCAAGAAAAATCGGTACTCCGATAAAAGTTCAGTATTTTGACGGACGCCAGCGTGACGGGATTAAAGTTTACAATCCCGATGGCACAATTGAAACGCTTGTTTCTCAAGAGGATATCAAACAGTTCAAGATTTATGACGATGTTTTGGCTAAATTGAAGAAAATTTCTGCTGATAAGCAAAAACTTGAGTTTATAAATCTTGCTCTGGAAGCGTTTTCAGATAAAGAAGCCTTGCAGGAATTGATGATTACGGTCAAAGGCATGCTGCTTCTTCAGGATAAGTAGGTTTCAGGCGGGCGATTGGGTTTTTTGTGGAATTTCCATTTTTTAATTGTCCCTCACTCATTTTTCTAATGTTCGCAGGGCTCACATTGAAAAATTACCCTCTCACGTCGTGAGAGGGGATTTTTTGCTCCCTCGCCCTGCGGGAGAGGGCTGGGGAGGGGAGCGATTTTTCGTTATTGTGAGGCAATGAAATTGAAAAATGAGCCATGTAGGGTGGGAAAAGTGAAACGGTTCCCACCGCAAAATCGTGCAAAAATGTGATTTTTATGCTTTTAAGATGATTTAAAGCTGCTCCCCATCCGCATTCGTACGCAATACTGCCGTATTGCAACGACTGCTCCTTCCCCGAGCTGGGGAAGGGGGGCACGGTGTACTGTTCTTTCCTGTGCGCAGGTGGTGGATTGGCTTGATTCTCCCTTTCTGACTTGGGGATGGATGGGGTGGGAAGCGATTTTCATGATTGCGGGGCCATTTACAGAAAAAAACTGCAGTTTAGTTGCCCGCTTTATGCCGGTGGGAACCGCTTTGCTATTCCCACCCTACGCCTCTGCCGAGCAAACGATTGAGTATCGTTTGCGAGAGGGGGATGGGGTGGGGAGCGCGCCCAATTTACATGTTTAACGCATAAGCAAAGATTTCGCCGGCATGGTGATTGTAGGCGATTCCGTCTTCTTTTGTGAAAAGATTGTTCCAGTGGCTGTTTGCGTCGCCAAAAGCGGAATAAGACGGGTTGCACATCATCAAATGGTGCGTGTTTGTGTCATACCTGAGCGGGAAAAGGTCGTGCATTTGCATAAAACTCGGAAGCTTGTCCGAAGCGAGATTGTACCCGAAAAGACAAGAACGCATGCGGTTCAATCTTTCTTCATAACTGTACCATCCTTCGTCGTTGTCGTTGGACACTTCGGGCCCGGGTGCGTATTCACGGCAGTATTTGTATTCTTCGGACCATCTTTTTATGTCTTCGATGTCATCAGCGTTGCCCCAGGCGGTTCCGCAGGTTACGCCCATGCCTTTGTACCTGTTTATGTCCCAGTCGCAGCGTTCTCCGGCAAAACTCAGGTCGTTTCTGTTTGAACGGCTCCTTATTTCGTAGAAAATATACTGCATAAGCTCATAATCGGGTGTTTTGCCCACGCCTGTGTAAAAATGAGGCTGATAACCGTCAACATGCTTCAAAGAATCAAAGAAAACTGCGTCAAATCCGAGATTTACGGCTTTTACGTTTTCGTTGATGAAAATTTCTACATGTTCGTCGTTTTCCCATTTAAAGGGCTCATCAGGCTTGTCAGGTGAAGCGATTTTGAGCTGGTCTTCGGAAATGAGCATTCTGAAACCGGTTTTTAGCCCCCTAAAATGCGCAATATCGTTGAAAGCGCGGATTTGTTCTTCCGGCGAAACCGGCGGAGTCTGGTTTTCCAGCCCGGGAAGCAGAATATTTGCGCTGTAGCCCGTGTTAAAACGGATTCCATAAAGCGAATTTTCTTCCCAGGGTGCTTTGTTGTAGCCGTCGCCGTAAATGTTCGGAAAAAGCTGAGAAAGAATAACACAGTTTGCCCAGCTCCGTGCGGAGGGAGGGATTGCACCCAAAAGCTTTATTGCACTCAGCATTCCTCCCGAACATTTATCTTTTTGCATTCTTGCAATGGCGCGGTTGTTGATTTCTATGTAATTTGCGTTTCTTCCCCATTTGTCGCCGTAGGGCGGGGTTTCGATTTTCGGGGGGAAGATTTTGTAAAAATCTCCGCTTTCGCTCAAGGTCGAAATTGTTTCGAGCGATTCTTTGAGCGTGCGGTTTAAAAGCATTGCGGGCGTAATTCGTGCCATCCAGCGTTTTTTGTTGGCGTATTCAATTCCCCGATAGGCGAATTCGTCGGCCCAGTTGTCTTTTTTCAGGATGATAGAACCCGATATTGCTTTCAAAAGCTTGTTTACCGGAGCAGATTCCTCCCAGAACTGCTCTTTTAACAGCTCGTAAATTGTATTTTCGTAATCTTTTATTTCAAAAAGGTTGTTTTTTTCTTTTTTATTTAATTTTTGTGCGGCATTTTTTTCCATAATGACAGTATATGGGGCATTTTGTGCCGAAACATTGCCGCAAACTACTGTCTTGTCACGGGGGTTGAATTTTGGATATTGTACGATTGTCGTAGGCTCAAACGAAAGATTTGTTTTGTCCCGCAAAGAAAAAGTGCAGGATTAATCTTTGAAGTGACTATGGAGGAGGCTTCTTTTAACCCGAATATCCAAAATTGACGTTGAATGCCGGAGGAATCGGAACGGAAAAGAGGAATCCTGCACTTTTTCGCCCAATCATCACCCTCACCCCGTTTTACCTTATCCGATAAAGCTTCGTGCATTCTGATTTTTCGCCGTCAATTGTCATTCCGTCGGTCAGAAAATCAATATAAACCTCATCATCGCCTGTTGAACCAAGAATTTTTACATCATAAAGCTGACAATCAAAATTTTTGAAATCGACCTTGTGCCTGAAGGGCCCTGCATAGATTGGCAAATCCGGTCTGCCTATTTCTGCGGTTAGCTTTTTGGAGTATTCAATAATCGCATCGCGAATCGCGTCATTATACTGATATTTCGTGCTGAGCTCAATATTATCGAGCACAAGCGCTTCTTCTCCGTCAACATCGGCAATGTAGCACATCGTGTTGCCCGCAAAATCCTTGCCATCCATCACTTCTATGCCTGAAATGCATTTGTTCATAATATATGCCGGTGCGCTCCAATCATTGATGCCTGTTCCGACTGCTGTGCAGCAGCCGGCGTGGTTTCCGAGGAAAAGCGCATGAGAAATGTTGTTCATGTCCGTCTGGTGAACTTCCAGCTCGACTTCGCTGTCGCTTTTCATATTTCTGGCGTTTTTGTAGTCGTTTGAGCGGAGTTTTAATATGTGGTTCAGCAGCGTAGTCCTTGCGTTTTCGACTTTTTGGCCGCTTGCAGTTGTGTTCCAGAAGTTATCTTTGTTCATATGCTCTTTTATTGCCTCAATTGCAGTTCCGAGCTGTTCAAATTTAATCGGCTCACCTCCGCAATAAAGCCGCCTGACGGTTTTTTCTCCATCTGAGAAGCCGTCGGCGTCGTAGTTTATTTCTTTTTTGTCTAAAAGCTCAATCCCTGCGTTTTTCAGTGCTTTAACGAGGTTTTTGCGCGCTTCTTCGGGGATTTGGTCAAAAGCAGGGTCGTTAAAATCTTTTTCGAGGTTTAAAACCGCTGATTTCTGCGCTTTATCAACATCTGTTTCAATTTTTACTTTTATATAAGAGTTTTTGTCTGCATTTGCCCATCTGGTGTAATTTATTCCGCGTTTTTCCAGCGCAAGGCAGGTATGAATGTTCCGGTCGAGCGAATTCATTATTTCGCGTATAGATTCATCCGGATGTTTTTTGAGCAGGTCAAATAAAATGCCAAAATTCTCTTTAAAATCGTCACCGGTCAAAAAAAGGCTGGCAAAATACCTGCTATGTTCAAGGTTCAGGCGTTCTGCCGTTTTTTTGTCGTATTCGCAGTCGAGAAAATCGTATAATTTTTTTGAAACGAGTTTATTGAACTCCTCTTTTTCCTGCGGAGTTTTGGGGTTCATTTTTTTAAGGAAATCCTCAAAAAACTGATTGTCGTAACCATTATATGTTGCGCTGAGTATCACGAGTTTTTGAATAATTTCCTGCGGGTCTTGAATGCTGTCTTGCAGAAGCTTTTTGCATTCGTTATTTAAACGATTTACCTTTTCAATTGCTTTTTTGACTTCATCAGAGAGGGATTCTTTTAGGAATTGTTGTGTTTGCGCGTGTAAATCTTTAATTTGTGCGGTTTTTTCTTTTATTTCTTTTTTTAATTCCGGCGTTTTTGCAGAATCAATCGTTTTTTGCGAAAGTTCTTTCTTGAGTGCGGAGATTTTGTCATTTAGCAGTTTGATTTTTTTGTTATTTTCGTCCTCGAGCCTTTTTTGTTCGGGGGTTTTCGAGTTTTTGATTATTTCTTTGTAGTATTTTATATTATTTTTGTAAACTTTGTATCTGTATGAATTTTCGGGGTTGGTAATCCTTATCAGTTGCTGCTGTTCCCCGTTTTCTTCAAGAGTGCCGCAGAGCGGACCGATTGAGCTGATAATGTCGTCAAAATTGTCCAGCTTCATTGAAAAAGCACTTATGAGTGCATTTTTTCCGGTCAGACTTGCTGCTTTGGAAATATTTCTTATATTATTAGTGAAAAACTCTTCAAGTTCATCATCGCTCAAATCTTCAACAGCCGGACGCAGCTCCTGCTTGTGATTTTTTGCCTCATCCAGAAGCTCGAAGAAAAGTTTTGCGCCCTCAAGGTCAAAAAACTGATTATTTTCATTGTAAAAAGTTTCTATTACTTTATCCAGGGATTTGAAGCCTTTTTCGAGCATACTTTTGATAAATTCAAAGTTTTCTTCGTTGACTTTGTTGTTTTCTTTGTCGTTTATGCACATTGCGATTTTGCTTAGAACCAAACCCAAATCTTCTTCAATCACAGGAAATTTTAAAAACTTTGTTAATTCTTTGGCAGCTAATTTGTTCAGCCTGCCGTCATTATTTTCGAGTTGTTTCAATACTGCTTCCGCTCCCACGTGGTTTATGTTTTTCAACGAGGTTAATTTGTCGTAAATTGCGAATTTATCCTCATCGAATTCACCGGTTTTTTCATCAATACTTGCACAAAAAGCCGGAATGCTGTCCTCAAATTCAAAAGTGGGTTTGTGTTTGGCGTAGTATGAGCTCAAATCATTAAATCGTTCCACAAGTTTTTCGTTTAGAGGGGTTTCAAAGTCTTTTTTAACTTTTTGAAGTATTGATTTTATAAAAAGAAGTTTTACATCGTGATGTGAGAGGTTGGCAACGAAAGCTGCTGTTTTTTGGTCAAATTTTCCGTCATTACAAAACAGTTTCATTATTTCTTCAATATTTCCCATTTGTTCGTTGTTTGTATAATATTCCGGACGGAAAGTTTTTGACAAATATTCGGCTAATTTGGGAACAAAATTTCCCTTGTTGTCTTTGCTGTTTGTAAGAATATTTTTTGTTTCTTTTATAAATATATGATCGGAGAAATCTCCGTTTACCGAACCCCTGTCATTAAATTCCACAATTTTTCTTCTTGCAAAATCCAGTGCTTCATCTGAAAATTGTCCGTCCTGATTTTTGCATACATCCAGGATTTTTTTGAAATCGCATTTTGTGCTGCTGTAAAACTCAATATGTGAATTAAGACATTCCGAAACAAATTTGAGTGCTTTGGGGTTGAAATTTCCGCTGTTATCCTTGCAAGCAGCCGAAGCGCTCTGATAATCGGTATCCAGATAGTAATATCTCGCGTTTAATGCACAAAGTAATTCATAAGCTGAATTGTTAAATGTTCCGTCTTTTTCTTTGGCGTTTGGGAATATACTATGCGAAAGAACATAGGGCGTAACGTTATTTTTGTGCTCATAGAATGAAGAAGCAATATCAATCATTTCCGTCTGGAATTCGCCATTTTCTTTTTTGCAGACGTCAAGAAGCATTCCTGCATAATCAGGCATGTATTTTTTGTAGTCATAAATTTTCCCGAAAAGTTTTTTTACCTTTTCAACGACCTTTTCATTCAAGCTTCCGTCGCTGTTTTTGCACTTGTCGAGGAGTTTTGCGGTGTTTTGGTCTATGTATTTTTCTCTTTTTTCTTCAGAACTGCCAGATAAGCCTTTGAATGCTGGAATTTTTGATTTTACAAAACAATCCTGCGCGGGTCTAAGCGGTAAAGATTGACCGCGTTTGTTTTGCGAATTATTTATATAATTTGGGGAAATGGGAAAGGAGAAAATTTTCATATTAACTTAAAATCCGGGCAAAAGAATTTTTGCCACATTGTTAAGCAAAAATTCTTCAAATTTAAGAAAACAGAGCTTTCAAAGTAAAAGGAGAAATTGGTTTATTTTTCGACCTATTCCAGCGAAGCGAATCGAGGCGGAAAATAAATTAATTTCTCCTTTTACGCCTTTTCATCCGGCTCCCTAGAACTAATCAATCGAGAAAATGTCTTTCAAATCTTCATAAGTAAGCGATTTTCCGATGTTTCTGTCAACGGAAATTACGCTGTCAACCAAATCGCGCTTTCTGGATTTGAGTTTTTGGATTTTTTCTTCAACAGTGCCTTTTGTAATCATTCTGTAAACGAAAACTTTCTTCGTTTGGCCGATTCTGTACGCACGGTCGGTTGCCTGGTCTTCAACGGCGGGGTTCCACCACGGGTCGTAATGGATTACGTAATCTGCGCCGGTCAGGTTGAGCCCTGTGCCGCCTGCTTTTAAGCTGATAAGGAAAATCGGGATAGTTGGGTCGGAATTGAACCTTTCGACGACCTCCTGACGGTTTTTTGTGCTTCCTGTGAGGTATTCGTGCTTGATTCCGGCGCGCGTGAGCCAGGCTTTGATGATGTCGAGCATGTCAACGAACTGGCTGAATAAAAGTACGCGGTGTTTTTCGGAAATAATTTCCTCAAGCATAACTTTAAGCTGCTCGAATTTGCCGGATTCTTTGATTCCTTTGATATTTTCTTTGTCGTAAAGTTTCGGGTGGCAGCAAATCTGACGCAGGCGCAAAAGTGCCGAGAAAATTGACATTCTGCTCTTTTCGATACCGTTTTGTTCGATACTTTTGAAGAGTTCTTCTTTTGTGGAGTCCAGAACCTCCATGTAAAAGTCTTTTTGCTCCGGCGTAAGCTCGCAGTATGCAACGTTTTCGATTTTGTCGGGTAAATCTTTTGCAACATCGCGTTTCATACGGCGCAGAATGAACGGATAAATCTGCGATTTGAGGCGTTTTTCGACTGTTTTGTCCTCGCGCTCGGTAATCGGGGTTACGTAGCGGTAATTAAATTCTGACTTATCAAAAAGGAAGCCGGGCATTAAAAAGTCAAAAACCGACCACAATTCTTCAAGCCTGTTTTCAATCGGCGTGCCGGAAAGGGCTAGTTTGTGCTTGCAATTCAATTCTTTAACCGTTTGTGCGGTCTGGGAGTCGGCGTTTTTGATATTTTGGGATTCGTCAAGGATTACATATCTGAATTCGTGTTTTTTGAGCTTTGCGATGTCGCGGCGGACGAGTGCGTAGCTTGTGATAACAACATCGTACTTGGAAATCTCTTTAAAATGCTCTTTTCTGTCTGTACCGGTCAATTTCAGGCAGCTCAAGCCAGGAGCAAATTTTTCAATTTCATTTTCCCAGTTGAAAACAACAGATGTCGGGCAAACAACGAGTGAGGGCGCTTTTTTGTCCTTTTCTTTCGCTTTTTGGAGCAAAGCGAGCGCCTGCAAGGTTTTTCCAAGCCCCATATCGTCGGCAAGAATGCCGTTTAAGCCGTATTGATAAAGGAACCACAGCCAGCCGAAACCTCTTGTCTGATATTCGCGGAATTCGGCGTTTATGCCTTTTGGAAGCGACGGAACGTCCATGTTCGAGAACGTAGAAATCTGTTTCCAGAATTTTGAGAACTTGCGGCTCATTTTGGGTTTAATTCCGAGGTTTTCCATTTCGGAAAGAAGCCCGGCGCGGTAGGTTTTTACAATATATTTGTTTTCTTCGTTGCGATAAACGTCGAAAGTGTTAAATGCGCGCATTAGCGAATAAACATTCATCGTCGGAACTTCCGCAAAGCCGAGATTTTTGATTCTGACGTATTTGTTGCCCTCGAGCGTGAGGTTGTAAACCTCATCAAACGGGATAATTTCATCGCCGACTTTTCCGTAGAGCTCGACTTCAAAGCTATCCGTGGAATTCAGGCAAAAATCAATATCTGCAACGAGTTCAAAGGGTTTTGGCGTCATTTTGAAGAACGACATATCGTCTTTTTCCTCAAAAACCCAGCCTTCGCCTGCTTGTTTTATGTAATAGTTTATAAAATCGATTGCGTTTTCTTTTTCAAGGGCGAGGTTGTTTGTCTGCATTGGTGCGAATTTGCAGGCAATTAGCATTTGATAAGCGATTTCTTCATGCTGGATGTTTCTTTTTACCCAGTAAAGCAGGTCTTCTTTGGGTTTTTTGATGGTTACGTAGGGCGTTTTGTCCGTATGTTTGGAATAAGGCACCCTTGTACCGTCATAATCGAACTCCAGAGAGGCTTTTAAAGAACCGTCGTAATCCAGCCCCATTGTAACAATATTTGTGGGCGGTTTTTGCTCGAGGCAAAGCTTTTCAATGTTTTGTGCGACGTCAACTTTCATAACCTCGCGCAGTTTTGGCAGTTCTTCAAAGATAAATTTTGCACCGTCAGCGTCGCGTACATCCGTAAAGCTCGCTTTTATCAAATTTTGGGGGAGTGCGCTTACGGGGGTGGTTGTCGGGAAGATAACGTTTTTGTACCTGCCCCATTTCAGGTGGCGCGAGAAATATCTGACCTCTTCAAACGGGTAAGAATCGCTTTTGTCGGGCCTTTCCCAGTACAAAGAAAGCAAAACGTTGCCGACCATTGAAAAATTCACGGACAAACCGAGCGTCCATTCGTTATCGTCGAATTTCAGCGTTTCTTTGGTTCTTCCGTCGATAACTTCTTCGGCTTTTGCGAGAAGCTGGAAAACTCCGTCGAATTTGTTAATAGGGATATCATACCAGCCGGCTTTTTTGTCGAGCCTTGAGCGCTGTAAAAGGAGCTGGAAAATTGAAACTTCGACTTTTTGTGCGTTGTTCAGTTCAAAAGTCGGGTCAGAGCGCTGGATTTCAATCAATGCGCGTAAAATCGCCTCGATGTCTCTTATAACTTTGCCTTTTTCTCTGTCCATAACCAGAATGGAGAAGAAATTCTGGCGTCTTTTTGCGTTAAAGTGGAAAATGTAGTTACCCTGCGGATTTTCGGGGTGGGGAATGTTTTCGTCAGGGTACTGGGGGTGGATTTTGTGGACGCGTTCGAGATATTCGTCATAAATTTTGTCCTCAATGACTTTAAGCCCCACAGCAATCGAGTGTTTGCACCATTCTTCTTTTAAAGGGCAGCTGCATTCAGCTTTTACGCCGGTTTTTGTAAAGGTAAGGCTGGTTTCGTATGAATCCTGGAAATTCCCTTTAACTTTTGCGTCAACGCCTGCCAGTTTTGGTTCACACGAAAGCACCACGTCATTTTTGTGGCTTTCATATCCGCGCCTCCAGCTGCCGGGTGTTGCTTTGTCCTTAATGTACTTGTAGTTAAATTTACAAATTGCTGCCATAAATTTTCATAAAAATTCATTGCTCAAGCAAGTTTATTTGCCTGATAATGAACCAATCGAACCGCAAAAACAAAGGATTTTGCCTGTTCGCTAAACTTCGGGTACGCTAAAACAACTCACTAACTGCTACCCGAATAATAGTATTGCACGAAATCGGAAAAATGACAAGTTATATTTAACAAAAGCTAATTTTTAGCTGTTTTTTTCTTGCTGAGCCAGAGGCTTAATGAAAAATATTTTTTGAAATATTGATTTTATCCAGAAAGTCAAGCCGAATAAGACATAGCTAGTTAAAGCACCCCCGCCAAAAAGAGCAAATTCAAAAAATTTATTGTTAAGCATATCTTTACCCATGAAAAAACATACCAAATCAAATAATATTACGCAAAACAGCACTTTAAGCATGAATTTTTTATCAGAAAGAAATTTATCAAAAAAATTGTGCAAATTAGGGAAAAGTTTTTTGCAATTATAGATAATCGGAAAGATTAATATTTTGAATAATATAAAGATTAACCAGCATATAAAGCTAATAATGGCCAAATTAATAAATGCTGCATCCCAATCTTCTTCAGTATTGAAGTTTGAAGAATCACCCATTAGAGGTGAAAAAAGTTCCAGCAAAATATACATAGCTATTATGCCGCGACTCAATATTATATTTGTGAATAAGAAAAACAAAAATTCAAAATATTTATAATATTCTTTGGAGAATTTTTTTAAAAATTCTTTAGTATTCTTAAATTCCATATAGAAATATTATTTGATTTGTTGTTTTTTGTATATCACGCACATGGGTAGTATTAGTTCTTAACCTCTTTTCTTCTGTTGAGCCAGAGGCTTAATGAAAAATAGCTCAATAATGTGCCGGTTCCTGTTATCAGCCAAACAATGAAAGTTCCTGCTATAAAATTAAAAAATTCAGCGTCTGATTCAGATAAAAGTCGTATGACAAAGAAAATTATTGCCTCAAGAGTGAAGAATAAAGTATCAGAAAGTAATGATTTTAACATGATGTTGTCCTGAAATTTTTCGTCATCTCTGAATTTTCTAAAAAAATCATATGCATAAGTACCTTTTTTGCTTTTTTTGAATAAAAATATAAAAATAAATATTTTCAAAATCCAGAAACACAGAAAAAGTGCTGCTGAGCAGAAACTTACAATTTTGAACCAGTTGGACGAAGAAATTGCCAGATTAATCCCGTCGCCCATAATCCATAAAAAAAATATCATGATAAATATTGGATATTTCAGGAGATTAGACCCCATAATTATATTTAATATTAAAAAACTGAATTTATTCATTGTTTTAGTTTGAATTTTCTCCGAATATCATATTACATTTATAATCATTAAGCCACAAATTCAACGCAAGGTAGCTTGTAAATAAACCACCGCCCATACACAGATTAATTAAGATAATGATGAACATGTAATCTGAAAAAGTAAAATTTATACTTTCACCGATTATTGGTATTGAACTTATGATGAACGAATCTGCGAAAGTACAAAAAATATCAAAAATTATCGAAAAGATAAAGACCTTAATTTTGAATTTTTTGTCTTTTGCAAACTTTTTAAAAAAATCATATGTATATGACCTTTTTGGGACACGTTTTATGAGGAAAATAAAAATAAATATCTTGAAAATCATAAATATAACGAATATCAAAATAATATAACCTACAGCCAGCATATTAATACTTAATTTACTTTCATCAAAGATTATAGGCAGAATTGCAAGAATTAATAAAATTAATGCAGGATATTTTAAGATGTTTGAGCTGAGTATAAAATTTAAGATATAAAAGCTATATTTTCCCATTTTTTCATTATAAATTACAAATTATTCTATTTGAATTCCAATTGATTAGTTTTTGGTGAAAATATTTTTTGAAATATTGATTTTATCCAGAAAGTCAAGCCGAACAAAACATAGCTAGTTAAAGCGCCCCCGCCCGAAACAGTATATTCAAAAATTTTGTCTTTAAACGTATAGCTGCCAATGGAAAAACATACCAAATCAAATAATATTACGCAAAATAGCACCTTAAGCATGAATTTTTTATCAGAAAGAAATTTATCAAAAAAATTGTGCAAATTA
>URFH01000015.1 GCA_900547155.1 uncultured bacterium
CCCCCCCCCCCGAAACACAGTCATAGAGCCCGATTCGGGCACATTCGATTTTCACGGTGCCATCATCTAATAATTTCCGGGTAGAATACGGAGCACAGGAGATATCGAACAAAATATCTCCGGTTTGGGCATTTTCAGGGAATTTTTTGCCGGTGTGAATGGTACCGGAGAAAAGGAAAAGCGAAGATGTGTCAAAGTCAAACATAACCTCGTATTGCCCGGGCTCGCATGTGGAAACGTCAAGGGAGAGGTTTTCCGTGATTTTTTTAGTAATTCCCGAGGCGCTTGTAATGGTGAACGGGGCTTGAGCGGTGATTGTGTTGTTTGCTTCGCTCAAGAGTGATTCCGTTCCGTCGGTTATTGCTCCGGAGTTTACGCAGAAAGGGACGAAAGAGCCGCCGTTCAGCCTTATTACCTGCTTGCCGGCGTCGGTTATGTTTGACAGGTCAGGGTCGGCAAAGTCCAAAGCTTCCAGCTCTTCTGCTATTTCGGAAATTTCTGCCGTTTTTTGCGCTGCAGAGGACGCAGAAGCCGCAGCCTGTTGCGCTGAATTATTTGCATTGATTTGTGCCTGATTCAAACTTTCTATTAAATCATCAGGCGTCACACTTGAACCCTCTTGTACTTTTACTGAACGCTCTGCTTTACGATTTACCATTTGGATTAGTCTGACTATATAGTCAAGAGAAAACTCCAAAGATTTCAAATTTAATTTATCAGATGTACCATAAGGTGAATTTTGAGCGATAGGAATATCCAACATTAATGTTATCTTTTCACCCTCACCCAAAGTTTTATAAGAACTCCCGAGAATTGGAAATATAATATAACTTCCGTCTGCATTACCTGTTTGATGAATAGTATAATCAATATTTAATTTTAATGCAGTTTGTACACCTGCTTTATTTGTATGCAATACAAGTAACTCGTCTTCTGAGTTAATCAAAAAATCAAAATCAAATGTCATATTCGATGAGTTACCACTCCAGGTGTTTACTGGCTCTTTATCAGGAATCATTATTATTTTCCCTTTCTTTTTAATCTTCTCCTGTAACTTTTTTAGCTCTGTATCTTGAGAAACCAAGCGTTTTTAAGAAACCTTTAGCAATATCGCCCTGCGCATAATCCCCAACTGCTTCAATTTGTGTATCGATTGCCTCCAGCGGTATTCCTGCGCCCTGAGCAAATATTTCGAGAGATTTCAAAATATCTTCAAAAGAGAGTTCATCTTTTTTGAATTTATTTATTGGAGTGACAATAGCATTATTGAAACGGGTGAACCAATCTCTATTCCCAAAATATTCTTCTCCTGTTATACCTGACCATAAAGCACGGGCAGCTTCACCAAAAAACGGAATACAGGTAATACTACCCAAACAGGATATAAGCATATCCGCATATAATTCATCAGGGTCACCGGTTGTCAAAAACATTATTGGAGATAAACTGCTTGCCATATTAAAAATCAAAGGCAAAACATACCAGTAGAGAAATATTGTTTTAACCGCTTGTCTTTTAGAGATTTTACCTTGTTTAGCCTGAATAACAGCGTTTGCGCATATTCTGAAATATTGATGAGGAGTATTCTGATATGCGAACAATAACCGGGCAAAAGGATTGTTTTTACTGTTCCTCTGTAGATTTGATAAAGTTGAATTTATACTCGATTGTTGATCGCTTATGGTTTTCTGCCTGAATAGTTCAAAAGCCTGCTCTTTAGTAAAGCCTTTTTTCATCAAAACATCAATATAAGCCTTACCACCCCAGCATAAATTTAACAAATCCCCAAACCGCATATTCAAGCTGAAATAGTCATTAAGCAAGCTAACTCTCGAAAATAATTTATTATCAACCTGATTTTTCATTGCTTCATTCAGATTTGCCCTTGTCAAACGGTCTTTTAAATATTCATCATTCATCATAAAGTCGATAGCTTCACGAGGATGTTTCATTGTTTTTATGAATGCTTTTAACCATTCTATTGAGCCGACATATTCATTACCCAGCCCGTAATTGATTAAACCTAAAACCTGTTTGATTCCAATTTGAGGTTTTATAAACATAGGGGCAGCAATAATATTTGACATGAGCCTTGAAATAATCCCCTCGGCATTAGAAAGTGTCGTTACCTGTCCATCATAGAGATTAGCAGTAACATGCTGCATAAATTCCGTATATACTTTATCGTCGAACACAGATTGAATTTTAACTCTTAAATCATTATCCCTAAAAACTTTGTTCATTAAATCTAACTGTTCACCCATTATAATAATGGTGTTAGCTTTCTGAATATGATTAAAAAGAACATTTACAGGGTTTGCCGGAGTAATTCTTATTGACGGCCCTGCTGAACGCATTTTTACAAACTTCGGATTCGTCGATTTTTCAGTGTATTGATTAAACAAATCCAGCTCATTTACTTCTTTAAGTTCAGATTTGCGGGGAAAATAACAGGTCACTTTCCCCATATCAATATGGTGTTTTTTAATATGATATTTATTTAATTCAGGATAATATTTCTCTGCAGCCATTTGCAGAACGTCACCCATAAGTTTTTCTTGGGGTGTAAGATTAGATAATAATTCCTCAAACTCACCTCTGTCAAATTGACCTTTAGGCGCCCTTGTTTCGTCCCCCATGTCTGTCAGCATTTCGTAAGATGTCGGGTTTTTAGCTTGAATATAGTAATATAGAATTTCCATTTTGGAAAGCGTAATAGTTTCCCAATCCCACACTCCCAGATTATCTGTTTCATATTTATTGGCATATCTTTGTTTTATTGTGTGTTTATCATTCGCCATCTCAATAAATTTATTATTGAGCATAGTACCTTTTAATATTCCTTTGTAACCAAAAATATCAGCAATTTTATTAAGAACTTCTTCTCTATCCTTGCCGACTTTCCCGTCAACTTGAGCATACAAAAGGTCAAGACTGAATTTATTTTTTATTTTGTCATCAAAAATCATTGAAAGCAGTGAATCAAAATTTGCTTCCATTGAATATAATTCTTCAAGTCGGCCAACTTTATTTTTATGAGCTTCAACTGCCTGTGCACAATTATTTATCCAATTTTGCTGATTCATTCTTTGTTGAAAATCAATCTCATCACGGGCAACTTTACCCGTGAATTTCGCATTCTGAATTTTATCCAGTAATGTTAGCAGTGATTCAGTTGAGTTGTAATATATTCCGTTTGCCTTAAATTGAATAAAAGAATTTTCTATATCTTCAAAATAATCCTCTGTCTTACCTGTTATAGTGCCGTTTTCTTCAAATTGTGCCGCACGTCTTTCAAGTTCACCATTTACATAAGCGTCATATAAATCCTTTACCTGCTCCTGTTTCATACGATTAATTTCTCTCAGACGCTCAAATAATTTATTTGTCTGATAATCGTATCTTGTTTTCTTAGTCCCTTTGACAATTTCAGGTGTAGTTCTTTTAATCTCATTTATGATTGTATCAGCAAGATTCTTTCTTAACGAAACATCGTTGAGTGTTTCCGCATAGTCCATCACGCTGTCAAGATTTCTTTCTATTTCTCTGAAAGAGCTGTAATCTTTGAGTTTATCAAAGATTTTCATCTTGTCATGTTCTGTCATAAAATCAAGACGTTTGATTATTTTACGAGCATACTCAGCAAATTGAGAAGAATAGTCCCCGTATCCCTCAAGAGTAGCAGCATAAATTTTCAAATCTTCTTTTGCTTTCTGAAACTCTGTCAAATTATCATATCTATCTATTTCATTAGTTCTGTTTTCCCATTGTGTAATAATGTCCTCTTGAATATAAGGATGTACACTATCCGCCCAATCAAAAAAAGCAGCCATAGTAATATCTTTATTTTTAGTATTTTTGTAATCATCAATAAGATATTCCAATTCATATTGAGCTTTTTTTATATCTTCTTCGCTAAATTCATTTTTGTTATTTAGGTTATTTGAATCATACAAATAGCGCTTTTCATTGATAACATCCAAAGCTTGCTTAACCAGCTCCGAATCAGCACCCGCCGTCATATTTTCATAACTTACCCCGGGGTCATAGAAAAATTCAGCCCAATTACGCTGAAAACCATCTCCGCCGGAAAAAGGGTCATCAACTTCGAGCAAATATTGTTCTATTTTTTCTTTGCGTAGCTTTATTCCTTTATTTTTCTTCTGGTAATTAGAATTGTTACCAAAAAGCATATAGAGTTCTTGCTTATTTTTTACAAGAGGATTTCCGTCAGAATCTTTTGTATGAATTGCAGCAGTAAATAAAATATCATAAGCAGTATCTCTAAACCGCCTTTGTCTTTCTGTTAAGTGTAGAGGCGTTATTTTTCTTTTTTCTGCATATTCATAGTTCAAACGCAGCAAGGCATTTTGTTTCGCTTTATCAATTAATTCCGCAACTTTTTTATCTTTTGCCTCAATCGTATTATCGCCGAGCAATTCATCAAATACTGTCTTTGCTTTGTCATCGAGTTCTATTTCTTCACTCATAGAAAGATTTGTATATAAATCATTAAGCCATCTTTTGAAATTTTCAAATGCACGTTTCAAGCCGTATGTAGGTGCTTTACCGCTTTTTACATAAGCAACAAAACCATTCGCAAATTTTTCGTGCTGCTTTGTTGTATATTCAACACCGTTGTAATTAAGCCATTTGTTTACGGTATTCAATAATTCTTTTGCTCTGACATTACGCAAGGCAAGATTATTCAAGGTTGTTAAATAAACGTGCGCAAACTCGTGTAGCAGAGTAGATTTATCAGATTTGTTTTTTAATAGAACAATCAAATTATCTTTTGTTGTTCCGTCAAAATTAAAACGTTGATATGTGAATCCTCGTGCGTCATCTATGGGGTTATAATCATTTCCCGAATGATAATAAGTTTCAGGTTTCTTTATTTCCGTTATGTTGTAAAGATGTACGGTTTTTGGATTGAAACCGGCTGCATTATCTGTTATACTGTTAGTATCAGCTTCGGTTTCTTTGAAGCTACGTTTAGCGTAGTCCGACCGAAGCTGATTTTCATTTCTATATTCTTCGGTATCAAACACTATTTTATAAACTTTACTGCCGACTTTCACGTTTGTCGCAAAGTAATGATATTTTTCAATATTAGGCTTTTTGTCTTTTTTGGTATTTTCTTTTGCACCGGAATATTCTGCATTAGCAAGTAATTTTTCTAAAGACATAATATATTTGTTATGTCTTTTTCTGCTCATTTTATCCAATTTTTTATAATTACTTGCATTTAATATTTTTTTCTTAACTCTGTTGCCGCCCTTTATATCAACCACAAAATCAGGGTTAGCAGTAGCGAATTTTATTCCCTCTTCAATAATTTTATTAATATAATTTTTAACTTCTTGAATTGTCGGCGATTTTTCAAAATCATCCGTTAAATCAACAATATTATTGTTTTCAGCTTGATAATAAATGTTAGAATTTGAATTGTCAAAACTTCCTTGAGTTCTTACAGGCTTGAGCTTTTTCCTTACTTCTGTTATAATAGAATTAGGGTTCTGACTCAAGAGCATTCCCTTTGTGGTAACGGAAGATGTATTCTTCGCTTGAGCAGCCCTATTTTTATTGAGCCATTTGTCAATATTTTCTTCACTATCTATAAATACTGTTGTGATTATTGGCTGTTTCTTTTCAAAAGTTTCAACCACGACCCCGTAGGTTTCATTGTTATTCCCTATAATCTTTAACAACAAAGGCTGCCCGTCAAATCTCGGTTTATTGCTATAGGCAACATCAGCAGGAGTATCAAGGTTGCTCAAAACATTGTGCCACTCTTCTGCACTCAAACGATGTCTGTTTTCATCGTGAACGACTGTATCGTGAGGTATTCTTACAGATATATTCTCATTTGTATAATCAAAATAACTTTTTTTCTGTTTTGATTTACTTTCTTTAATCTCTGATTCTTTTTCAAATACTTGATTATAAAATTCCTCAAAATCCTTTTTGGGAGATTTATACATAGCAGATTGAAATTGAGGTTTTGTATCATTAGCTACATTCATCTCAACCCCGCCTCGCAAAACCAACGAATCAGCTTGCTGTTCTGCTTTTGCCTGTTCTGCCGTCAAACTTTGTGTATTAATAGCAAACTCTCTGTTCAGCTCATTTATATCCATACCGATATTTTTAGCAAGAGAAGAAACCGCATTTGATTGAATATCAGCAGCGGCCAGAGCTTCTTCTTTTTCAAGACCGGCATTAAGATTCTGAGTAAAATATCTGTTTTTTAAATCTCTAACATCATTTTCAAAATTAATAGCATTTGTTAAATCTTTATTATCAGCAATATCTCCTAAGAATTTTTCTTTTTCAAGTTCTGATGTTAATTTCATATAATCAGAAATTGTTTGCTCATCAACATTTTGGTTTCTTAAATGCCTTGCAACTTGTGAAGCAGCAAAGCTCATTGAGCCGGGAATTGAAAATAAGCCTAATTCAAGCAATAATTCTTCTGCTCCCGGATTGATAGCTTCACACAATTTCTCAAAAGTAGAAACATCTTGTCTATCATCAATACCAAAAATGACACGCAATACACTACCTGCGCGTTCTTCGCCCATTTCTTCAAGAATGCCGTTGAAGCCTGCTCTTGTCATAATATCTTTGACAGTAGCATTGGGCCTAAGCGTTCTCATAGCTTTTATAAAAGCTGCCCTTGTATCACGAGAAAACAATTTTTTTTCAAGAGGACTGGCTAATTTATTTAAGCTTTTAAAAGACAAACCGGCAGCCTCCCCCAAACCTGCACCCATTTCTTCCGACCAGTTTTCAATTACAGTATCACCCCAAGCCTTTAAAAAGGTAAGTGCGGGAGAAGTATCAGCAGTCTCAAGAACAACCTGACCCTTGTCAGTTATCCCCAAACTTTCATGTAATTTTCTCATACCGTAATTCTCAGCAACTCTCTGAGGCATACCTAAAGATGTTCTCGTTACCGCGCCTGCCGCTCCTTCAAGCAGTCCCTTTGTTAGCCTTTTGCCAACCTCCTTTTTTGTTGCCTCCTGCAAACCTCTGGTTATAGTCTTTTGAATGGCATTTTTTCCTATTGAAGCTAAACCGCCTGTTGCCATAAATTCACCTGCAAAAGACGGTAACTCTAAAGCGCCCTGTATAAGCTTGCCGCCAAAAGATACCCCTCTGTAATTTTGTTCAGCAACGTCTAAAATATAGGCATTAAGCTGAGTGATTTCTTTTTTTGATAATTCTTCGCCTTTATTTTTTTTATCAATAATTTTTTTGATGTCAGTCGCTTCATCTATAGCAGTACCACTACCCAAAAAAGGAATCGTTCTCGACCAGTCCGAACGAATAAATGCTTCACCTGCTTTTATCTGCCCCTTTTTCTCCCAATCTGCCAGAGCTTGTGCAGGTACTTCTGTTAAAACTTCTGTATTATCTATATATTTTCCGGCTCTTTTTTCTTTCTGTCCGCGGTAAAGCTTTTCGTTGATAGAGCCCAAAATACTCATTTTCCATATTGATTTTAGCGGGTTCAAATCAGGAGTATTTAGCCCCCAATCTTCATCATATTTTTTTCTTAACTTTGCATATTCCACCCACGACATACCCGCTTCTTTTTGCGGAATATTTGCAGCATATTGGACAGAATCCTGTCTTAATTTGTTAAATCGTTCAGCAATAGACATACCTATTTCAGGCTCATCATCAGTTGATTTGACATTTGATAATGCCGATTGATTTATTGAACCTTTATTTGATTCCACGGGTATTGATTTGAAAATATTATCCAATTCACTCTCTGACGGAGCCTTATCTCCCTCAATTTCCAAAACCCGTCCATCCGGTGATGTGATTTCAAAAACTGGCATTATATCTACCCTTTAACTCTAACTGTATAGTTACCGACTTTATAAATATTGTTATTATTTATTCTGCTTTTATTTGTATTTAAAGTAATATGAGCATGATTAACGTGGTTTGTACCGTATTGCTTGTCAAATGCCCTTTCATCTTTAATTTTTGGATTAGACCCGAACTTAGCAAGTATGTAAGGGTCTGACGTACCGATTTTCCTAACTTGAGGATTCTTTATCTGAGCAGCAAAAAACTTCTCTTTTATAAGATTAGAATGTTCCGACATAGAAACGTCAACAGCTTCACCTGTTGAATGATAGGATGTATATCTTCCGTTAGCCGGCCGATAACGCCCGCCCTGAACAATAGTAAAATTTGCGCCCAGTTCTTTACCTAATTTTGGGATATAGCTGTCCGCATAATAAGTTAATTCTTTTGTTTCATGCGGTTTTGCATAAGTAGCGTCTATTTTGCTTTGCAAGTCCTCTCTTTTTTGGCGCATTACTTTATTGGCTCTATCATGAATAATCTGCGAGCGCTCTTTTGAATCCGGCTGCCTCTTGTGTATTTTTTCAAAATACGCAAAATCATTTGTAATAGTTTTGATAAACCCTACCTGCTCAGCCATCCCCTTTTCAATATTTTTATAAGTCTTTACGCCGTCTTCACCTTTATATCCCAGACTGTCAACAATAGACTTTAATTCACTATCATTAATCTTGCGGCCATGTCTTTTCTCAAATTCATTAACAAGAGATTGAACCTCTGAATAGATAACTTTTTCAGTTTTATCATGACCGCCGATTTCTTTGAGAGCTGAATCAATAACTTTGTTATCTTCCTGAATAATTGTATATTCCATACTCCCGATTTTGTCCTGTGCTTCTTTAAAGCTTTTAAAATCGCTTTCGGACAGGTACGGCCTGTATTGGTTTAAATCAGTATTCTTGAATCCCTCAGCGTCATAAGTCATTTTTTCCTGTAAATCTAAATAAACCTGATGACCTGTTTTGATTTCTCCAAACTTACGCATTTGTTCAATATAAGACATTTGTGCCTTAATTGCGTCAGGTGCCTGGGTAACGTCTATTGCTTGATAAGCAGAATCAGGGTCGGACTGTAATGCAGATATAACTTTATCCCAGCTTGCTTGGCTTTTGGCCCTGTCCCGCTCAGCTTGAACTCTGTCATTTTCCCGCATTTTACTTTCGTATTGAGAACGAACATCAGCTTGCAAATCAATATTTTCTATTTTACCAATCTCATCATAAGCCTGTTCAAGAGAATAACCTTTTGCAATCAATCCCTCAACAATACTTCTTGCCTGATATCGTTTGTCATTGGTATTAACGGCATTTAATATTGAATTATGCTTATCCGGAGCTATTTCTGATTTATGGGCTTCATAATATTCTTTAGCCCGTAAACTGCCATCAGACAATAAAGAACCAATTACACTCTCATGAAATTTTGAAGCAAACCCGATTTTTGCAAGTTTTGTTTTATCCTCATCCCAATTTTGCAACTGCGCTTGCAAATCAATAGCGATATATCCCTGCTGCAGATTTTTAGCTAATAAAGAATCGTCATTTCTGTCAAGTATAGCCTGATTTAAAAGATTATTTTCTTTTTCTGCATAAACACTATTTTGCCAATTCTTTGTTTCATCTGCGTCATGTTTATTAACAGAAGCAAAAATAGTATTTTTTTTCGCAGCAATAGCATTAATCGCCATTGATTTGTAGGTACCTGTAAGCCCTGATTCCTCCAGCACCTGTTGAGCATATTCGTCATAACTTTGCATTACAGCGGGTGCCTGCCCGGCGGCACTTTTACCGGTTTTATAAAAATATCCGTTATCCTTATCATATAAGCTCTGTTGAGCATAAGTATCAAGCTTGTTTGTAACTTCAACAATTTTTGTTTTTGCAAGTTGGTCAAGCTGTTTTTCTATATTGTTGCTGATATTTTCACTCATCCGCCCCAGAACATAATTTGCACGCGCAATATTTTCCCCGACCATATCGCCATTTACGCTAACTTGATTATAACCCTGCGGTGTTCTTTGATTTCTAACTGCGGGCTGATTATATATTGGAACCTGCGGCATAATATTTTTCCTTTACCAAATTGACAAAAAATCAGAATAAAATATAATTAACTTTATGGAATATTTAAAAGAAGCAAATAAAAATCTAATAGCCCTGCGAACAAGTATTATTGCAGTTATTATTGTATTAACCGGCGGTATTGCAGGATTAATTCTTTCAAGAAGTTTTTCTTTAACTGATATCGTTGTTCTTTTAATTCCCGGAATTTATTTTGATATTGTCTTTTTGCAAAATGTTTTAAGCTTAAATGACAGAATTAGTGACAATATAAGGAGAATGCAAAATGAGTACAGGTGATATAATTTCAATTATCGCTATGTTTGTCATTATAGGCGTAGGTACATATTACAATTATAAGTTCAATCAAATTGGCAAAGATTTTGATGAGCCAAAACCTAATAAAACAAAATAACAAAATTCTCTTAAAAGCTCAATTGCGGCAAAGTTCCGGTGAAACCTTTCGGTGATTTGGGCGTTTTGGGAGTTTTAGGGGTTTTGGGTGTTTTGGGGGATTTTGGATTTTCACCAGTGTCTTTCGGCAGCCACTTTTCCGCAACACTGCTGAGCTGACCCAATCCCTTTAGACCATAGGCAATAGCATTCATAGTCCCTGCTTTAGCTGCATTTTTACCCGCAATGACATCCAGATTAGCCTGATTATTAAAATTAGCAGCCTGCTGCTCATAATTTTGCGCAGCACGCTCAGAATTATATTGAATCATTAAAGCATCCAACTCACCCATTTGAGCGGTGTCTTCAATTGTGTCAAGTGCCGTACCTGAAGTAATATCAATACCGTTACCGGCCATTGAAACCTGTTGGGAGCCAATGTTTTGCAAAGTTTTTATTCTCTGCCAGCGTGCTTCTTCCAACCCCGCTTGCCTTTCTTGGTCTGCATTCTGCTGAGCAATCTCCGCATTATTCCTTGCAACTTTAGCCTGATAATTATACATGGCCTGTGCATTTTTACCCTGTTGTATAGAGGCAGGTACGCTGATTGCAGTAGCGGCGATTGCCATTACTGAACCCACAACTTTCAAAGCAGTCATTACTCCTGCCATTGTAATACTGGATAATACACACATATTATTCGCCCAACCCTTTCACCGGTCTTTCTCTGTAAAATATCTCAAACCCGTCCGGAACTTTAACTGACAAAAAGGCTTTATCAAGATGAGTAAGCCTCTTTTCCTCGTTTGGGAATCTATATCCGACCCACTTCAACCACCTTTTTGCTAAAGTATTTGATTTATAAATATGATTAAAAGTAATCGCAAACTTTTCATCATAATATTTCATTTCTTTTTTTAATTCTCTTAAAAAAGAAATCTGATGTTTTTCAATCTCCGGAGTTGATAACATCCATACTGTCGCAACAGCCGGATTATTTTTATCAACAGCCCATGCTCCACCCATCAAAACCGGAATATTTCCGTTTTTAGTCTTGCCTAACAAGATTTGAAAATCTGTATGTATAAGATTTTCAATGGATTTCTTTTTCCAATGCTTACCAAAAACGGCTTTTATTTCTTCTTTATCCTCTTTTCTCAACCTGTTCAGGATATATTTAAAATCACGTAAGTTTTTTTCAGCTCTATACATTAAGCAACATCCTCAAGTTGTACTACTGCCGAAATGCTCAAAATTGATAACGGTAATGGCAATTTTTGTTTTATATGTACGGTAGCCTCCTGTGTCCAATGAGCAAATGTGGTTATATCAACATCTTTGGAAAACAATTTTGCCGCAGAATCAGCGCTGCCATTTGTACTTTCTATAGAACGTTCATTCTGAAACTCTGTGCCATCTGTACCGACTATATAAAAATCCTCTCTTGATTCGTTAATTTTTACATTGATTCTATTTATATTTTTCTTTAGCCCGTGAGTATTTTCCCCCTCAATATTGAGAGTTTCAAGTTCAAATTCATAAGGTAAACCTACTGAAATAACAGAAGCCTCATTATTAAGTGTTATACTGCCATTTTCAACAATATGCTCTTCAATCCCGCCGTCTGCATTAACATATACCGTTTTCCCCTCAAGGTGCTCTAAACCTGTCAACAAATCAACCGGCTCCCCCTCGTATTTCAATGCAGAATCAAGAAAAACAGAATCTGTGGACTTATTTATAATTCGTGTAGCCATGCGCTCTACATATCTCTTTTCCTGCCCGCTGATATTTCTTTTAATGATAAAATAGGCAGTATCTTCATACCCCTCACGAATACATACGACTGATTCAAACTCTCCATCAGTTTCATGTCTGTGCCAGCCGGATATCTCCTGTTTTCTATTGTATGTTAATCCCGCTAATTTTCCATCGGATAATACACACCACACAATACGGAACGGTTCTTTGGCATAAGCCATATCAACTATTTGCCGGCCTTTAAATAAGTGGTTTGCGAAAATAGTTAGTTCATCACCATCATAGCTGTCAGAAACATAGGTATAGCCCAAATCTCTTAATACCGAACCTCCGGCCTGAACAAATAAAATCATATTACCTGAAACCACAGGCATAACATGTGAACAGCCATAATAACTCTGAGGTTTTGCCACCGGCGGCGGACTTGCAGAGAAAGCCCCATCGGTGCCGTTGACTTTCCATTCCGCTGATGAAGTTAATACAACCAAATCATTCATCGCAACAATATGTCTGATTTCATTAACTTCTCTTTCTGAAAGAGTTATTGTAACAGCGTCAGAAGCAACAAGCGGCCTTGAAACATTGAAATTGTCAGATGTACCGGTTTGAGATGAATAAATAGTCTGCGGATTTTTCTTTGTATTTGCATAGATTTTTCTTTGTTGAAAATAATTAACTACAGATGGATAATTATTTTCAAAAGGATTTTTGGCTATAGGCGCGGTTGAAGACAAATCCGGCTCTATTTTATCATCGGTAAAAGTACATTTTGTTGCAGTGCCAACATAGGCAAAAATCCCGTTTACAGCACGATAAACATTGTACTCAACAGCGTCGGGAACAGCATTCCACGTGATTGTCATGTATTCCCCTACCGCCCAGTTGCTTTCAATACGGCCCTGCACCTCAACCTCTGCCGACCTGTTACTTTCCTCATCGTTATCATCCACGGCCGTAACAAGATATGTATAAGTTCTTGGATTTTCGGATTTTCCTGTCCAGACAGCCTGTACATTTTCCGGCGGGCTTACTTTCGGACTAAAATCTATTGTTTTTATATTCCAGTCGTAATGAGAATACCGTGATAATTCTATTTGAGGATGATTGGGGTGGCAGATAGTTAAAACATCTGCGTTTTGTGCATATTTTAAAATAGAGAGCTCATCTGTAGTATACGGCGTTTCTATTTCAACAATCTGCCCTCTCTTGGCTATTTTTTCATCATCTTTATCTATACTTAACTGTCCGGCGTCAGTGTCTATTGATGTAACCTTACCATATTCAATCGTTAAATCTTCATCTTCATAACAAATTGTGCCAACAGCAATAGCGGCCTTAGTATAAACAGATTGTTCACCGAATTTATAAGTAAATAAGTTTTCGGACTGTTCAACGAGAGAATACCCTCCCTCGTAGGTAACACCGTAATCTTCAGGATAAATGATATAACCGCCGTCCTTAATAAAACGAAAATACTTGCTGCCGGCTTCTATAACATAGGTTTGTTCGGTATTAAATGAAAATGGTATCAATCTGGCTTTCTGAGAGGAATCTTTTACCTCGCCGACGAATTCAAGCCCCGCACGATTAGATACAGCCCCCTCCTGCTGCACAAAACCATTCTTTAATTTTTTCAAACCATTTGAATATTTTGCTAAATCGTTTCGTGCATTTAAAGGCGTTGACAATTCTCCACCGGTGAAACTATTTTGCGTTACTCTCATTTATCAATTCCTTGAATCAAGATAAGTTGTTTCATCTTCGTCTTTTTCTGTTGATTCATTGGCGTTCATCGCTTTTGCTTTAGAAAGGGCATATTGGTACGCTTGATAATTACTTTGTTTTTTGTCGGTCGCCCCCGTAATTGTTTCAGCACATAAAAAAGCAAGATAAAAACATAAAGCCGACACAAACTCTGATGTAAAATATGCCTCGGGCACCGCCGAAGCAATATCTCTGGTGTAAGAAAGCTTTGCCGGCTTTATATTGCAAACAATAATTTTGCTGCCACTTGAATCAGTTGTTACCTCAAACTTTTTATATTGACCTCCATACGGGTCAATAAGATAACGCGCTGCAATACAATCATTTGGATAATCATAAGCATACCGGAATTTCGGGTCCGGGCTTTCCTCTGTTGACGGCGTCAACTCTCTTATCCTGTTCAGAAAATTCCAGTCAAAGTCTTTCATTACCTGCTCTTTGGCAAGTTCATACTGGTTATTAAGAACAGCAGTACGGGGATTTATTTCTGTTGTGTTCTGAATTACTGCAGATACACCCAGATTATTAAGCGTTATGTTGTAAATCATTTCCCTTGAAAACGCCATCAAACTACACCCCTAAAGCAGCTTTAAATTTTTCAATTTGTTCAGGTATGGTCATTTTTTCTTCGTCAATCTCAACCCAAACATTGTTTTCTACAGCCAAATCTTTAAGGGCTTCCAGTTCTTTGACGGCTTGTTCTTCTGGCTGATATTCTGGATTATTTATCTTTTGAGCAGTTTCATCCTGAGTTACATTGTTTTGTTGAGTTTCTTCTTTTTGCTTTTCTGATTGAATCTCAGAGAAATTTTTTCCGTCCGCCAAAGTACCCCAGACAGGAACCGTGTCTCCATCAAAATCAATAACACTACCCTCTTCAACAAGAGATTTTTTATACCACGCTTTTTCTGTTACTATTATTTTCATATTTTGACCTTTCATTCTTGTCATTAACAGGAAAAAGAGCAGGTCAAACCTGCTCTTTTGATTTATAAGCAGAGAGGAGGCTTATATATTGTGATGAGAAATCGGCAAAACATCAGTTAAGTAAGCTGAAACTTTACCAGTAGTCGGGGCTGTTCCGGTTACTGTATATTTCAGTCTTACAAAACCTTTATTACCAACCGGCATAAACGAAATAGGAATCATTTTCCCTTTTTTGAGATTTGCGAGCAAAACCGTACTGGAAGCAAGTTCAACCGCGTCCGTCATCGCTGAGGAGGCAGATGTTTCAACAGCAACTTTTAAACTTGTTAAATTATTGAAATCCTCCTTTACTGTAACAAGTAAAGGAACAGGATTGCCCGCCGCAATTTCTCTATCTTTGCCTAAGTCAATAATATTTTCAGAATTCGCAGTTGCTGTAATTGCCTGATTCTCTGAAAACTTTAATAATTCATCTAGCATTTTGTTTTCTCCTATTTTGTTTTGTGCAAAAATAGGGGCATTTAAGAAATCCCCCAAAATTAGCCGCTATATGCGGCTTATTCGCTAAGAACTCTTTCTTCTGTTTCCAGAATCTGGTCAATTTCACGAATTGGAATATTTTTGTAGTGAGCAACATCAGCACCGCAATATTCTTTTATATTCAAATTGACATTTGCTTTATCAGTAGCAGCCGCGTCAAGCATTTCAGCAACTGTGGAATTGCAATAAATAAAAGTTCTTTTGCTCACCTGCTGGTCTGCATTTTTATTCTTTTTAATGCGTTTTTTAATTCTGAAATAACCTTTTCTTAATAGAGCCAGCAAATCCACTTCACCTTTAAGAAGTTTGTCAACATCAATATTGGCAATACGGCAAGTTGAGCGGTAATCTTTTACTGTCAAACCAATACTATGCTTAAAGTGGTCTTGATAGACTTTTCTTTTGCCGCCGCTTTCATTAGTTTCGGTTTGAATACCATCGTCAAAGTGTTGCAAACCTGCTTTTGAGCCTTTCGGATAAAGAAGCGCAACATCGTTTTCGCCTGTGGTAATAAACCATATTGAAGTATTATTAGTGCCTGTACCTCCGGCGTCAATAACGTTATATCCGATATTCTTTTTGTCTTTTGAAATTTTTGAATATCTGACCGCAAGTCCGTCAAATTTTGCGTCATTTTCAGCACGGGAACCATAAATTATTGTTTCTTGTGCTGTTTGCCCCATACCCTCAATAAAAGCACGGGCTTCGTTTAACCTTGTCTGCGCCGGATTTTTTGAATGGTCAATCAAATCAATATCAGGAGTTGAATAAGCCTCTAACTCGCCTGTTACATCAACGACCTGTTCAGTAGTTGACTTTTCTGTCGGCACATAGCCGTAAAGTTTTCTGAATGTACCTTTAGGCAGACCGTGTCTGATAACGGCTTTATGTGAAGTGCCGTCATTACATTCCATCACATGTAAATCCGCCAGCAAGTCGTTTGATTCTGATAATATTTCTGCAATATCAGTTTCAATAGAATCCCCGACTGTCTGCTTCATAACATCAACCATCGTTAAATAGTTTGTTGCAAGAACTGTCATCTCTTATTTCCCTTTCTTATTTAATCTATCGCCCTTGAAAAAGGAGCTTGGCTGCTAATTATTTGTCTTGAGTCTTGAAATTCGGACGTTCGCGAAAAGCGCGGTTTCCGCTCGCAAGGGGCAAAGCCTTTCCGACTTAGCGGTCTTTTTTCATTGATGGATACCAATCCTCGGCGGTTCTTTGGTGTTGCGGACTTCCTGAACCCTTGACGGTATCGCCCTTTATTTGTCTGCCAATATCTCTAAACATTTTTACTATTGCAGGGTGATTATTAAGACCGGTTTCCGCTAAAACGTTTGCCGCCTCATCAGAAACAAAGGTTTTATATGCTTCGTTAGCTTCAAGCAATGTAGATTTTAAATTTGCCCCGCCTATCTCAGGGTCTGTGTTTAACATTGTTTTGATTTCCTTGATTCTGTTTACCTGAGCTTCTTTAATTGCATTTTCAAAATTCTGCTGAATTTTTTGAGATAACTTAACCCCCATTCCCATAAACTTATCAGCCTTTGCTTGAGATAAATTCATCTCTTTTGCAATAGAAGAAAATTCCTGCGTAAGTTCCGCATCGAGCTCCATACCCTCAGGCAACTCTACATCTTTGAAATCGTATGCTTCAGGAGCCGAATCTTCGACATCTTCCTTAATTTCTCCGGCGTCACTGCCGGCATTTTGTACAGCTTTTTCATCAGGATTATTACTCTGAGGCTCATCCTTGTCCGCCTTAGAAAGTCCGGCGGGCTGCGCACTCTGCTGCGGTGCGTTGCTTGCTCCTCGCATTAAACGTGCCTCCGCCCCTCCACCTGCGTGGAGGCGCTGCGCACTCTGCTGCGGTGCGCTGCTATCAATTTCTGTGTTTACTTCTTCTGACATCTTTTCATTCCTTTCTCTCTTCATGGATTTTTATAAATTTTTCAAAACTATTTATCCTCAAGAGCTCCAACAGATAATGACCGAAATCTTTTTTGCCGCGTATGTAATACTCTTTAAGGGTGTCAAAATTAATAGTCTTATCAAGGCACCCGGATTCCTCAATTAAATGTTTTACAAATTTGTAGCCGTCCTCGGTCAAAAGAACATTATTAACAACCAGCTTTAATTCATCTGCGTCCATCACATGCCAACCCGTGCGGCCAATTCTGCACCAATAGCGTCAACTCCGCCCATATTCTTAATCATCTCTGTACCCTGCTGTATAGCAGCAAGTTGTTCCTGCTGTTGCTGTTTTTGTTCTTGAACTATTCTCATTTGCTCAACATATTCGGTAGGATTTATTTGTGATGGGTCAATATTTGAAAAATCAGCATAATCATCAACCATTTTGCTGCCGTTGATTTTTCCTCTGAGCATAGGGTCAAGAGTATTTGCCAGATTAATTGTGAAAGTTGAAAATCTTTCCATTGCTGCTATCTTCTGAACTTTTTGAGCTTGCGCAAGCGTTGAAACAAATTCAATCTCTAATTCAGCGCCCTGTATTTGTTCGGGAGGTTCTGGCAAGATATCTACACGCAAAAATTCTTCAAAACACCAGCAATGAATAAGGTCTAAACCTGTATGAATTTGCTCTAATAATGGCGATACCAGCACCATTTTTTCTTCTTTAAGTTCATTAACCTCTGTAGCAGTGCGCCCCCGCTCAGCAGTATTCAAAATCATTGCAAACAGGTCATTATAAAAATGCTCCTTGACCGTATTTTTCATTGTTTCAATCTGCTGGGAAAGTTCAAGTATTCTCGGATTTACTTCATGAACCGGTCTTACACCCTCACCACCGTCGTCACCATCCGGTGTATAAGTTTCGGGTAAAATTGATATTGTTTTATCTTTATATTTTGCGGGGCCTTTTAATGGCGGTGATACAATCTTTTTTATTGCCTTTGCATACTCTTTAATCATTTCAAAGAGCTGTTTTACATCAGGTAAAGCATTAATCCCCGGACAGTCGGACGGATAAACATCTTCACCGTTTGTTTCTGCTTCAAATACAACATAAGGGAATTTATCAAAACCGCTTTCGGACAAAAATTTGTTTTCAGTAGAATTTTTTTCGTAATAAACAGAAATATATTTTTTGTTTTTAGCCCACACTTTTGTCGTATCAAAATTCGGATTAGGCATAACAAAATGAATAAGCTCAAAATACGCGTGAGGATTCTCCCTATTGGCATTTTTTACAGAATCAGAAACATTCTCTTCCCCAAACTGCTCTACAATATTTTTTGCAGTTTCGGAATATTCTCTTACGAAAGTGTCAACCTGCCCTTTGTAATTTTTTGCATATCGATAAGAGCCAATCGGTAAAACTTTACAGACAAAAATATCATCATAATCAGATTCTAAAGATAATGCAGCAAACCCAAAAACACCGAGTTGTTTATAAATAATAGGCAGCTTTGTATAGATTTTTGAGGCATTAAAAGCGTCACGCATTAGTTTTTCAACCTGTGCACACCAGCTTTTGACCTCATGGTCATTTTCCATGTTATAATTTCTGATTTTGAATCTGAACCAGTTCTGAGCTGGCGATGTGGCGCCGCTCATCATTCCGCTGGAAAAATTTCTTACCGCGGTAATAGGTGTAGAATCAAGGATTTTTTTGTTGCGTCTTTTGTTGGTTTTATTAACATTTTTAGCTAAAAAACGAACAGAACGAGGATAAAAGTAATCTGCAAGCTCTTGCAAATCTGCTTTTATCTCGTTAAACGGCGAATCTAATTCTGCACGCCTTTGCTCAAAAAACTTTTTAGTCAATTCTTGTTTCATTATTTAGCACCAATAAAATCCGCTCTCTTGAAATCGGACGCTGCGGGCTCCCTGAGCGTGAGCCCTCCGCAGGGGGCAAAGCCCCATCCGATTTCGCTCTCTTGGAATACGGACGCTCGCGAAAAGCGCGGTTTCCGCTCGCAAGGGGCGTTCCGCTATGCTCCAGCCCCGTCCGATTTCGCTCTCTTGAAATCGGACGCTCCGCCGGAGTAACATCCGGCTCCGCAAGGAGCAAAGCCCCGTCCGATTTCGCTACTCGCCTAGCAATTTCTTTTTATTTGTTGTTGCTTCTTCCGAAATCCCACGGGCAGAAGTTCTAATATCACGTCCTGAATTTGCAGCAGTTTTATTTCTTTGTGCAGTTTTAGCCTTTGTTACACTCGCGTCAGCTGCAGTAGGTGTGGCAATAACTTCCGTATTATTTGATGTTTCAGGCATTTTAGGTGTTGAGCACATTTTCGTTTTCCTTTCTCTAAATTCACTTGCAAAGAAAAAACCGGTTCACACAGCCGTAGCGGGAGCGGGCGTCCGGCTCCGCAGGGGGCGTTCCGCTGAGCTCCAGCCCCGTCCGATTTCGCCCTCTTGAAATCGGACGCTACGGGCTCCCTGAGCGTGAGCCCTCCGCAGGAGGCGTTCCGCTGAGCTCCAGCCCCGTCCGATTTCGCTACTCGAATGGGTTAAAATCAGTTATAACCCTGCCAAAACTTTGCTCCTCATCTTGATGAAACATATAAGAATACTTGTCTATTGCATAAACCGCCATCATTAATGCGTCAGCAAAGTCCGGTGATTCACCCTGTTCTTTTCTTATTTCATCTTTGCTTTGAATGAGAACATATCCGGGTTTATAAATGACCTTTAAATACTCCAGCTGCCTGCAAGAATTTTCACATGTAAGTTTCAACCAGCCATTTTGTAAAAATTCTTTTAGGGTTAAATACCCCTCAGCTCTTGCATTTTTAGCATTACTATTAATGTTCTTAACCTTACCGGCTCCCCTGAAAGCAATTGTTCCGGGTATTGATTTTTTAATAGAATTAACCATTGAATAACCAACACCGTCCGCATCAATTATCAAAATGTCCGGCTTATAAAGAGCATAAAAAGTTATTATTTTACCAATTGTTATATCTGTATCAGGCTCAGACCATTTTTCTGTAATCTCCTCAAGCCAGCCATTTGCAGATTGCTGAGTTAGCAATTTCACTACATTTAAATCACCGCCGGAACCCGCTAAGTCCACCGCCATAACAGAATGCTTTTTGATAACTTCGTTGTTGAACTTAAGGGTCTTTGCAAATTCAATCTTTGAAGCAGCGATAAGAAAATCGTTGGCCTGGTCTAAAGGATGACCTAACCATATATGGTTATAATCTTTTTCGCTTTTTGCTTTACATATTTCAGCTTCTTTTATTAGTTCTTTAGGACAATATGGATTTTCAAAATAATTAATCGAGATGTGCAAACAATCAGGCCGGCCTGCACAATACACATAAACAGGGTCATTACGAACAAACCTGTTCATAGTAAAAATAATTTTAGAATTCGGCTTTCTGATTGTGGGTACAATGACATCAACAGCTCTTTTAGTGACGGTCTCGGCTTCATCAATCCAGAGAATATCAACACCCTCAAGACCTTTTACATTGACAATTTCGTTTTCACGAAACCCCTTAAAAAAAAGTGTTGTGCCTGATTTATTATGCCTTATTTCCTTTTCCGAAACTGTATAATTGAGTTTGAATTCATCAATCAGCCCTTTAAATACCGCCTTTACAGACTGTTCAATCGAATCTTTGATTACTCGCCCGCAGCAAATTCGCACTTTTCTTTTTTCGCCAATATATAAAAGTACTCTTGCAATAGATTGAGTTTTAGCGGACCCACGGCCGCCCTCCAATAAAATTCTTGAATAATTGTTAAAATCAGTAATTACAGGAAAAAGTTTAGGCGGAATATTAAGTATTTCCGGAACTTTCATCAACGTCTGCACCTACATCAAACTTAATTTCTTTGCCCTGAACTTCGACAGCGCCCATCTCAACTACAACCGAATTATTCACCTGTGCCTCATCGTTCATTAACCCTTTTAACCTGCATTTCATCTCAACAGCTTTATTTGCTGCGGCAATATTCGGTCTTCCATACTGGTCAACACTTTCCAGAGCAATCATTTTCAGGTCATCAAATTCTTTAAATGCGTCGTTAATCGAATATTCGATTTCATTTGCAATATGCTCTTTTTTAGTTTCTTGTATAAAGTCTAACCACAGGGTAATGTTAGGGTTTTTCAATAATCGTGACGCTTCAATACAACAGGTTCGTGCGCTTCCCGTTGAGTTATAAGCAAGTCTATACGCCTCAGTCCCGCTCATATTCTCAATACCGTAATAGCGGACAAACAAATTCTGTTGTTCACTTAATTTTGGAAGCTCAACAGGATTTTCTTCAATATAATTCTCATTTCCATTACTCATTTTTTATTGTTTTTGTCAGGCTCTTTTGACCGTAATAATCAGATGAATATTGCCTAATTTGCGTTACTTCTCCCCTTTTGTTTTTGATTTCTGTATTAACGCCGTAAATCCATCCATACAATCGGGAAGTTTCAATTTTGTAGTGCTTTTTCAAAAATCTTTTTGATTCTCGTTTTATAACCCGAACCGCTTTATTACCGGTATAATTTTCATTGACAAACTTTCTTCCATCAGAAATTCTACTTTCAACAAGTGTTACAACCGGCCTGTGGCATTTATTACAAAACCCGATAAAAAGCTTTCGCGCCTCAAAATCTTCTGTATCCTTGAGAATCCACAATTCGGCTTTATTGATACTATTGCCGCAACTACATCTTAAATCCACAACCTCTCCATCTTGACATTGGGCAGAGTACTCCTGTCTAAACCGATAAGGAGTGATGACAGCTCAACCGCAATACGCCTATGTCACTTATCTACACGATAGCCGGTCAAGCGCCGGCGTCTCGCGCAATGAACGCCTGAAAACATTCAGGATTCATTGCTTTTCTTATTTGCATTTTAAGCCCGATTTAAAATTATTTTCTACGTTAACCAACTAACCAACTACACAGCAATCTTGCCCAAATACAAGCGCCAGTTCAAAAACTCTTGTTTACATTTCTTAACATCCCGCGGCAAGAAATATTATCCTTTTTTGTTATAAAGACAACAAACAATGTTTTAAAATGAAATATGCTGCTCTTGAAATCCGGACGCTCCGCCGCCCCGCTATGCGGGGAGCGGGCGTCCGATTCCGATTCCTAACTGAAACGCGCCCGAGCAACCTGCGAGAAATAAAAAAAAATTAAAAAAAATTTTTTTTGATTATAAATAAAGAAATATATTTATATATTTCTTTTATTTTATTTTCTTTTATTTTATTTTATTTTATTGCATTGCACTGCATATTTTTTTTTAATGCAGTGCATATGCACTGCATGATTTTTTTATATGCACTGCATATGCAGTGCATTACATTTGCATTGCAGGTGCAAATTTTATAGAGTGTATAAAACTAATGCAATAAGCACTGCTATTGCATTAATTATAAACTTGATAAGTTTTGAACAAAAGTTTTTACACTTAAAGTTTAATCTTGAATATGTTTTAACAATAGCCATAAAAAATTTGTAATAAGCACAGGTGAAGAAAATAGAACATACGATTATGATAAAAAATACTATAACTGCTACAAAGTTATTTTTAATTGGCGCAAAAGTCTTTATAATAAACATTACTGTACAAAACGCAAATATAAAGCTTAAAGCTGCTGAGTTTATTTTTGAATCCATGTATTACCTGTTATATTCTAACATTAACTCCCCATTTAGTTAACATGAGTGCTATGATTATTGTCAAAATAAGTCATAGTACTCTTTCTTATATACAGAATCCCTTGAGATAGAGGCGCTCTTCTGCGTTACAGATCCGTCCGATTCCGCTTTCAATTTCCACAACCTTTCCAGCCATTTCTCTTAACTAGTCTATTGCGAAAGTGGTAAACAGGAGCTTACCCTCTCAGCTGTTTTAAAAGTTCTTTCTCTTTGTTTGTCAATTTGTTTTGATTGTAATATTTTAGTGCGGTATTAACTGCAGCCTCATCAAATATTTCGTCATACTTTTGCATTGTTAAACTGCCCGGATTTATCCACTTGTGACGTTTAGTACCGGCAAAAGGGCAGTTATTGCCCTCATATCTCCAAGATTTAACAATATCCTTACCGTCCACATACAATGTTCTGATACAACAATAACCACTGTTATAATTCAAACAGACTGATGGTTCCGCCCATATATATATTTTTTGATTTCTTACAATTTTTTCAGCAGTAGGTAGTCCCCATTGCTTTATTACATCATCAATTGAATAATCAATCCACGAATTTAACGTTTTTTCCATAAAAGAAGTGCAACCAGTTAAAATAAATATCATAGGTAATAAAAATAAAATTACTATTTTCTTCATACACTTTCCTTTTCAATAATTTTTTCTACAATTCTACAACAATATCCAGCAAATGTCTTTTTTCACAACAAATGTAAACTACAATTTATTATGACGAATTCGGTCAATAGTCTAAAACAGAAAGGTAAAATCATGACAAAATTTATGCTGGAATTAAGTGTAGGGTTAAAAAATTTGTTTCGAGAAAAAATCAATATCGTCATCACATTACTGATATTGATTCTGGCTTTTAATGCGTATTCATTCACAAAACTTAAAAAGAAGATAGACCACAGGTATTTCAATACAACTACAACTATTGAAGAACTTTTTGATGTAAAAATAAATACCTTAAATGGGGAACTAAAACACTAGGAATTAAGAAGCTTTTTCAATTTTAGAATTTCATCTTTGCTCAAACTTATATCACCTGTTTGAGCATTTTTTTCTACAGTTTCGCCATACAAAAGCCAGTCAACACTAATATCAACATTATTTTTTATTGCATTTAATTCAGAAACTGTCGGCTCAACAGAATCCAGTAAAAATTTTTCAAGACGAGATTCTTTAATTCCAGTGCGTTTAGAAAAAGCATACGGCGTTTCGTCATTTTCTACCAACACTTGACTTAAACGTTTGCCCCAATTTTTAAATTGTAATATTGACTGTTCATTTTTAATAAAAACATGAGTATTTTCACAGTTATTAAAGAACATTTGACCAGTACCACTAACAAGGTAATTTAGATTAACATTAAAATTGTTTGCTAATTTGTATAGCACATCTTGCGAAAATTTGTTTTTATCAGCTTCAACGGCCGCAATACCGGCACGAGAGAGAGCGAGGCTTTCTGCAAAAGCTTCCTGAGAAAGATTTAAATTTTGTCTAATTTTTTTTAATCTAGTGCCTTGTGTTGCCATTAATTACACCGAAAATATAAATTTTTGTAAACAATGTATAGCTACACTTGACACAATGTTAGTATGACTATACAATTTTTTTATTAGTTGGTTTAATAACTTAACTATTTAATAGCATAAAAACACGAAAACGACAAAAATTGCTCGTTATTTTGTGTTGCTTTACTGTGCACATAAAAAGGAGATTTGAAAATGACAAAAGAGCGAAAAGTCCAGCGTTCAATTACTTTTACCATAAATCAACTGGACAAACTGGAAAAACTGCAAGAAAAAGAACATGTCAGCATTGCAGAACATGTCCGGATTGCGGTAAATGCTTATTTAAATAAAAAACTCACTGAATATTCAAAATAAAAAGGCTGAAAGAATGTTTACTAAACCAAAATCTGAAATCATTATAGAATCAATAAAAAAATTACTGAGAAGAAATTCTCAGCTCAACCAGATAGAAAATGGTTTTATCACAGACGATTTTGTTGCAGCGTTGAGGAAAGTCCGGGAAACAAACTCGAAAATTGTATGGGAGGTATATTACCTACCCAAAGCGATTTCTGCAATTTTAAAAGAAGAAAACTATCTTGTAGGGCCGGAACAAGCTGCACCAAGAGCAAAAGCAATGCTGCTGGCTGATATTGCAAACGGCATTCTTGATGATTTCTACAGATTCACATAAAGAGGCAAAAAGATGTCAAAGGTTTCTGAAATAACAGAACCATATTTTTCGCACGATATCGCCGCAAGAGGTGACGAAAAAATTATGAAAATGTTTTATGCATTTAGAAAACAGGTTAATACAATCGAACGCAAAGAACTTGAAGCATTGGCGGTTTTAGGCTCATATGGCCTTTTTTGGTTAATAGTTGAATATATGCACCGCAACACTTTATATACAACAGATTTAGATGTTATTGCCGATGAATTCAGAGTTCCGGAAAAGTTTGTAAAAATGGTTCTTGAGGATTTTGAATTGTTTAAAAAAGACAAAGAACACTATATCTCAGACCGCATTTTAGAAAACCTCAACAAAATGCAAGAAAAAGCGGATTCAAAATCAAAGGCGGCAAAAACCAGATGGGCTCTTTCCAAACTTAAATCAATTTACACCGAAATATTCGGAAGCGCGCCGGCATTAAGCAATGTAGGGATTGACACCTATATGAAATATACCGAAACAATTCCGGATTTTAAAAATAAAATTGCGGATATTCTTTATACGTTGCAGGGCCTAAAGTTTGAAAACAATCCGAAATTCAACCCTAATATTGACTGGCTGCTAGAGGGGAACCATATGACAAAGCTCATTAACGGTGAGTATGGCAAACTCAAAAATTGGGCAGCTGAAAAAGAAAGAAGAGAAGCTAAGGAAAAAAGTCAGAAACAAAAGCTACACGAGAGCGAAAGAATTGAAATTGAAACCATATCTAACCGCATTGATGCAGTTGATTTACTGCTAAAACACTCTATCTGGCTTGACAACATGAATACATTAAAAATAAACCCTGATGTTTTTCCGCTGCTCAAAAAATTTGAAATCAACAAACAAGAAATTGAAGTTTTAAAGAGAAAAGAGTTAGAAAATGCGTAGGAAAAATATGCAAAAAGAGATAGAAAAATACAGGGGAAAAATATTTTATCTGGAAGAAAGAAAAGACAGATACGAAAATATTCTTACTCCTGCAATAAAACCTGCAGCATGGATTAACTCAACAAAGGACTATGACCACTCCATCTTTGAATTACATCATGTAGTGCCTTTCACAGATTGGGAACTAAATACCAAAGATGTTCAAACAAAAGAAAATAATGCGCTAATTTTAATACGCAAAATTATGCACCAACACCTTGAAAATCCTGAATACAGATTGAGTAAAGAAAATTTTGAAAAAACTTATAAAATCAATCCGGATATTATTTTATTTGACATTAATTCAAAATTGCCCAGAACTGCTGAGTTATTTACAAAAAAAACCGAAGATGAAAGATTATCCAATAATGATTTGTCTTGTTTTGATGAAATTGATAATGATTATACGAAGATATTAGGCCTCGGTATAGAACATATTTTTGTTGATGATTGTGGGGTGCACAGTGTTTAATTCTGCAAAGTATAACTACACTGCTAAAAGAGATGATTATCTTACTCCTGATAAGTTCTTATATGAACTTATGGAAAAAGAAGACATAATAATTTTTGATTGCGATGTGTGCTGTTCTGTATTCAATATCCCTGCAATTTGGCATTTCAAAAAAGACGGTTTATATAACCTTGATGGGCAAAAGAAATCTAATGAAAATGGCCTAACAGGTGACTGGTACCAACTTAACTGGTGCAACCCTCCGTTCAAGACAGCAGGTTTATGGGTAGAAAAAGCCTATAGAGAAATGAAAAACGGCAACACTACTTATATGCTTGTCCCTGCACGACCGGAAACAAAATACTGGCACGATTTTATTCTTGATGAAGATGGAGGGACTAACAGAAAAAATATCAAAGTCAAATTTTTGAGAAAAGGCTTGCGCTTCATTAACCCGGATACCAAAAATAGTATGGGCGTTTATAAAAATGCACTTGCACTTGTAATATTTGAGGGTAGCAAAAATGCGTAGGAAAAAGAAATTTGTTTCAAAATATGCAGATGAACTGATGATTATTTCCAGCACAAAAGTACTGAAAATAGAACTTCAAAACAAAGAATATTTCAACGCAAAAAAAGGTAGCTACCTGTATAAAACAGTATTCTATTGTGAATCCGAAACAGGTGAACCGAGAATGTGCGTTTGCTGGTGCGGCACAAACCTATGCACAGGTGACGAAATCCAGCTCAAAGGAAGAATCAACGGTGGAGTTTTTCTTGTGCAGAGTATTTTAATTTTGCAACGTGCAGATGAATCCAAAACAACCGCAGATACATTGAACACGACACAAAACCAAAAAAGAGAGGTACAGAAATCAGGCGTAAATTCAGATGGAAATATTCAACAGCTATAGAGAATTTTTCAATAAATACCCAAGTAGAATGTATGTTTGCAGCTACTGTGGATATATGACAAACAATCGCTTCGATTGTTCAAGATGTGGGTTCAGTGCAAGAGGCTTACTCAAAACAATGAATAAAGGCTTGATTTATAAAATCGAAAAACTAGATAGAACAGAAGAAATATTCAAACCAGTAGAACTGGAGAAAGGAAAAAGATAAAAATGTCAAACGAAAAACTCAAATTTATGGACATGCTATCTGTCATGAGAGTGATAGATGACGATGACCGGGTGAGAAAATTTGAAGATTGTATTGAGCGGGTTTTCTCCGACGTGTCAAAGAAAGTAGCTGAATATGGTCGTGATGGTTCGTTGACCATCCAAATCAAATTCCAATGTGACAAAAAAAACAAAAATGCGGTCAATGTCTTTGCAGAAGTTAAAAAGACTATTCCTAAAGGTTGTCAGGCAAACGCATTCTATAGAGATTCCAGAACCGGCGGAATGTATCTTGATGATCCTGACCAATTAAGGCTTTTTGATTCTGAAAAACAAAAAATCCGGGAGCTTTCAGGAAAAGACGCAGCAGCACAAAATGACTAATTAAGTATAAGGAGGAAAATAAAAAATGGAAGCAACACTAATAAAAGAAGCAATAGAAGCATTAAAAGATAAAAAAAGACCTGAATTGATTGATGTAACAGTTTACGGCAGATATTCAGCAAAGAAACAAACTTTTCTATACAATGATTCCGCACAAGAATACGAAATACATACTTCAAAACCCGGGGAAAAAGAGGTTAGAAGCGTAAAAGCGTTCGTTGAAATAATCAGAGAAGAGTTGAGAAGACAAGAAAATGAATCAGGCAATTATTCAACCGTTAAAATTAATTTGAATGGCGGTTACTTTATACCTGATGATAATTTTGGAGAGGAAACAATTTCATTTAAAAGATTAAATTCTCAACAATGGAATTTGATTAAAAATGGGATTAATAGAGTTTATGACCATAAAGGATTTTTGCAATTCTTGCAAGCTCTTGCCCCAAGTATCAATGATTTTCAAGAACTTTTCAAAAGATTTTCATTATTAAGACTTGTAGGAAAATCAGTATTAACATCTAACCCAATTATTACAAGCGAAGGACAAGCAGAAGGATATACCTGTACATACAGACTTGAAGATGGTTGTGATGGTGAGGAACATTTTCCAACAGGCTTCGCTCTAACAGTACCTTTCGCAAAAGCAGGCACAGAACTTTATAACATTCCTATTGACCTTCTTTTCTTTAGAAACGAGGATGATGAATTAAGAATAGAAGTTCTTTGTCCGCTGTTTGAGAATATTGAAGAAAAAGCAATTATTGACGAAGCAGAATTTGTAAAAACAGAAACTAAAGAATATGCAAATTTGCTTGTCCTGAGTGATTTTTAATAGTATTTAATCGGCGCAAGGGGCAACCCGCTCCGCAAGGGGCAAAGCCCCGTCCGATTCCGCTTTATCCCGCTATCTTCGGGTGGGGGTCTTAACCCTGATTCACTACTTGTTCCCCCGCCCTTTTCCTTGAATTTACAAAACGATTATTTATCCGGAAAGACCAAAATGAATAAAAAAGAAATACTCGAAAAATTTCAACCCACAGAGCAGGAAATAATAAAAATGCTTGCTGCCGGCTGTGCTTGTGACCAAATTTGTGAGCAGCTCGACTTAAAAAAGACATCGCTTTACGTCTATATTTCAAAAATCATAATGAAAAGCGAATCATTTATTGATTACAACGAAGACACACCCAAAAAAGAGCAACTTGCAGCGTATTTCAGAGGCGTGGACACCCCGCAGGCAGGTCACACGCCGCCCGATTCCGACATTGCAGTTACTGAAATAGCTCTCACACCTAAGGAGCAAAAAGTTCTGGACTTGCTGATGGATGGCAAAGACTACAAAGAAGTCGCCGCAGAACTTTCGTTGGCACTTTCAACTACCAAAACATATATAAATGCGATTTTCGGCAAAAAATTGGTGAACTCGCTTCCCCAGCTGCTTCATCTGGAATATAAACGGAAGATTGAAGCACTAAACGCAGCACTAAATCAGGCACAAAAAGCACCCGCGGGCAACGCGCCGGCCCCGTCCGATTCCGCTGTCTTGAAATCGGACGCTACGGGCTCCCTGAGCGTGAGCCCTCCGCAGGGGGCGTTCCGCTGCGTTCCAGCCCCGCCCGATTCCGCTGTCCTGGATAAATACCGGGAAAAATACAAAACCGAACTGCATTTTGCAGCAGCTGACATCGGTCTGTGCGCAATTGAGGGCAAAGCCGTTTCCGGTGTTGAGGTTGAGAAAGCAAAAAGGCTTCACTTAAAGCTGGAATTGTTGGAAGAAATTATGAAAGATGAGGCAAACCAATGACAAAAAAGAAAAAAATCACCGGATACAAAATGTTCAAAGTAGACACAGACGGCAAATGGTATTGTGACGGAGGAGATGAGCGGTTTTATTACGAAGTAGGCAAAACCTACAAAACAAATGAAGCGCCGGAATGCTGCAGCAGCGGCTTCCATTTTTGCAAAAAGCTTGAAGATTGTTTTAAATTTCACGAGTGCGTAACGTGGAATAAAATCGCACTGGTGGAGGCCTCCGGAGATATCGACGAGAGCGAAGACGACAGCAAATGTGCCACAAATAAGATAAAAATAGTAAAAGAAATTCCTTTTTCAGATATAGCAGATTTGGTAAAAAATGGCGTGAACTGCTCTTATGGTGTGAACCGCTCTGATGGTGTGAACTGGTCTAATGGCGTGAACTGCTCTTATGGCGTGAACCGCTCTGACGGCGTGAACTGCTCTTATGGTGTGAACTGGTCTAATGGCGTGAACCGCTCTTATGGCGTGAACTGGTCTTATGGCGTGAGCTGCTCTCATGGCGTGAGCTGGTCTGATGGCGTGAACTGGTCTGATGGCGTGAACAGGTCTGATGGCGTGAGCTGCTCTGATGGTGTGAACAGGGCTAATGGCGTGAGCTGCTCTGATGGTGTGAACCACTCTTATGGCGTACTAAACTGTTACGGCGTAGATAATGCGTTGTTTTTGGCGAACAAGCCCCGCACATTTTCTATTTTCGGAAAAGAAGTCACAGAGGAGCGGTTTAATGAGGTATATGGCCGATTACAAAGGGCGTTGAATGGCTGGACGCCGACATTTAACAACTTGCGCGGGCTTTACCGGAAGTTCGGAAATGATTGGAAACTTGTGCCAATACCGGAGGCGGCGGAAATAAGCAAAGAGGAGGCGTGGAAAGATATGCCGAAAGAAGCAATCGAATATGTTGCGTCCTTGCCTGAATTTGACGCGGCGATGTTTAAGGAAATTACAGGAATTGAGGCAGGCAATGATTAAAAATTTAATCGAATTTTTCACAAAACTTTCAAATATTTTCGCATACATAGCGAATTTTTTGAGGGATACGCAGTTTCACGAAGAATATTACGTGTATGTCCCGGGCAGGAACAAGCCCAGATTTGTGCATTACAGCTACAAATCAGCACGGCAGGAGGCAGAGCGGATTTATGAGAAGCTTGACAGGCTTGAAGATGTTGAAATTTTGCAGATTGTGAACAGGTTTGATTCGGAAATACCGTTTTAGGGAGGCAGGCAATGACTAACCACATAGAACAGATGATGAAAACGGCGGGGGTAGGCTTTATTTCACAATGCAAGCACGGTGATGAATTTCTTCAAAATTGTGATTGTGACTATTCCTGTGAAGAATGCTCAGCACAAATAAAGAAATATCCCCAATTCACCCCTGCAAAGCAGCTGGAACTTATTAAGCTGATAGCAAAAGCAAATGAAGCAGCTTGTTTTTACTATGCGAAGAAAAAAAGAAGCCATTCACTGCTATGTTTGACAAACTCCACAGGCTTTAGCGAAGTTATAAAATTTTCAAGTCAAAATTTTGAAACAGCACTAGCAGGGCTTGTTCTGCGCATGTTAAAAAAGAACGAACTAGACAAAGCAGAAGTAAGGAGGATTCTGGAGGAATGACTAAATACATAGTAAAAGGCTGTACATTTTATGAATGTTTTAAACAATGGTTGGAAAGCGAGTTGTAATGAAGAATTACGAGATATGGTTGACATCATCAAGCGGGGATTCAAAAAGTTTAGTAAAACGCTATCCTTTTGAAATCCAAGCTGTCATTTGGTGCTTTATAAACAAATTTGTAAATAGTGGCAGAGGATATTATTTCCTTGATCCAAGAGTTGAAATAAAGGAGGTAAACTATGACAACTAACTACGAACGAATAAAGGCTATGACGCTTGAGGAAATGATTTATTTTATTAAATGTTGTTTCTGTACAGATACAACAGATAAATTTCTACTTTGCAAAAGCTGTTTTATAGAAAAGCTTTGCGAAGTAATGAACCAAGACTATATGAAAACTGAAATTAATGACGAAATTATTAAACAATGGCTAGAACAAGAAAGAGAGGAAGAATGAATTTTAATCTTAAAAAAGAGTGGTTTGAGCAGTTTAAAAATGGGACTAAAACTTTTGAATACAGGGAATTTAAACCATATTGGAACAAAAGAATTGCAAAATTAAAAGTTGGCGATTTTGTGGTTCTTGCTTGTGGTTATCCTCAATATATGGATAATTCAAGAATGCTATGCGCAGAAGTTATTGAAATTGACTTACTCAAGACGGGTAAAAATACAGATTTAAAAATTGATAAACCTGTATGGGCAATTAAATTAAGAGTTACAGAAAGCGAAGTAAGGTGAAAGGGGAGTAAATGACAACTAACTATGAACTGTTATATTTGTGGAACCTGTAAAGGTAAAGAAGATTATCCTCGACATCATCAGCGAGGCGAAAGGAGCCAACGTTGAGAACACTTAATATACTGAATTCGTACGCCGGATTAGGCGGAAACAGAAAGCTGTGGGATGGAAATATTAAAGTCACGGCAGTTGAGCTTGACCCTGAAATAGCCGCTGTGTATAAAGAGTTATATCCAAAAGACACTGTTATTGTAGGCGACGCACATGAGTATTTGTTAAAACATTTTCGGGAGTTTGATTTCATCTGGAGCAGCCCGCCCTGTCAGACACATAGTGTGTTGAGATTAACATTTGAACATAACGGATGGGCAAGTGTTTATCCGGATATGAGGCTTTATCAGGAAATAATACTTTTAAAACATTTTTTCAAAGGGAAATATGTAATTGAGAATGTAAAGCCGTATTACACCCCCCTTATACCCCCGACCTTTAAAATAAACCGGCATTATTTTTGGTCCGGTGATTTTCTGATGGCACCGGGTTTTGATTGCACTTTTACAGACATCAGGGATAAACCGAAAGAAATGGCGAAATTGTATGGATTTGACTTAGATATTTTAAAGAAGTTTAACCCCTATAACAAGCGTAAAGTCCTGCGCAATTGCGTGAATCCTGAAATAGGCAGGTATATTTTTGATTCAATCTGTAATGCGAAAGGAGCCGACAATCATGGTTGATGAATATACAGCAATCTGTCTGATTATTATGCTTTCCATCCCTATTACTGCGCTTCTGTACGTTCTTGCACTCGCCTCATTAATCAGAGACAGATCAAGCAAGAGAATGTATATGGCCGAATCAAGAGAAGAGCCAAAGGGGAAATTTTGGACAGGACGCAACCTGCACCTCCCGCCAACGCAGGAATCCATAAAATACGGCAAAGTGAAAGGACAATAAAATGAAGAAAGACTTAGAAAATTACAGGCGGCGAAATATGCAAATAAATCATAAATCATACAAATTAGACAATGGATATGTACTAATAGAAAGCTGTGTTATAGGAAGCCGAATACCCGGAGCAGTAGAAAGATACATGTATCAACGTAACAAATTTATTGAAGAATCATTACTAAAAAGTATGTCTAATGAGCAATTAAATGAGTTAAAACAATCAGTTGATACAGAACTAGCGACCAGAAATCAAATATCCAATCTTAGTAAAAGTGAATACGAAAGAATATGGGGAGTATAAAAATGAACAATAAAGAATTTATTTGTACTTATGTTATTTGCTTGATACCTATCCTTAGTTTGTGGTTAATCCCTAAAGATTTTATGGTAAATCAAGCAACTGGAAGCTTCTTTGGGCATATTAGAAAATATTCTTTTGATTTTAATTCGTTACTGGAAGCAGCAAAGACGGCAAAAAAATTTAAACAAGAATATAATAAAACCTATTATTACGATTTAGCGAAATTTTCGTTAGTTTATATGGTGTTAGCAGCTCTTCCTTTGTTTGCTATTTATTGTGCAGTAAATAAGGTTGGGTGTAATTAACATGACTGACGCGTTTTTATTCACATCAAAAGAATCAAATGTAATACCTTTTAAAAGCAGAAGAAGAAAACACAAGATTATTTTCAGCAGGAATAGAGTTAAACGAAAGTAGAGAATTTTTCAGAGAAAAATTTTGGGACGCCGCCTGCACCTCCCGCCACCGCAGGAATCCATAAAATACGGCAAAGTGAAAGGACAATAAAATGATAAGATGTGAGCAAAAATATTGCAAAAACTGTGTTAAGCCTGTATTTTCTTTTGATGGCGGATTTGTTTACGGATTTTGCAAATTTTCCAGATATTTGATTTTACAAAGCGACAATTACAGCAATCGAAAATATGATGTACAACCCTTATATTGTGATTGCTACAAAGAAAGAACCAGAAAGATTAAATATTAAAGAGAGTAAAATGCAAGACAGATTTAAGCTTAGAGCAGTGTTAGAAACAGATAGATTTGCAATTATTGTTCCTGTAGAGACTGTTTTTGAAACAGGTTATCAAATAGATACTAATATCGCAAAAGGAACCAGGCGACCGTCTAAAGAAATTGCAGATGAGGTCTTCGAATGACAAAACCTTGTTTTAATATTGTTTATGAAGAAGAAAATATAACTATTCCGGAAATTGACGATTACGATTTGTTATTTTTCGGATTGTACTTTATGAAGATTTACCAAAGAAAACTACAGGAAAAAAATTCTAATTTGAAAATTCTTAATTTTTGACATAGTATTTCTTTATGAAAACAGCAGTAATATATATCCGTGTATCGACAGAGGAACAGGCAAAACACGGCTTTAGTGTAGAAACCCAAACGAATACCTGTTTAGATTTTGCACAGAATCAAGGCTATTCAGTCAAAAGAATCTTTATTGAAGAGGGATTAAGCGCAAAAGATTTAAACCGTCCGGAAGCACAAAAACTGTTAAAATACTGCGACGACAGCAAAAATAAAATTAACGCTATTATTATCTGGAGGCTTGATCGTCTTTCAAGATTTAACGTTGATTATCACGGCACAATAAGACCGATTTTAATAAATCACAACATCAAACTTCTTTCCGCCACAGAGTTTAACGCAGATACTATTGAGGGCGAGTATATGCGTAATATAATGATGTGCAATGCTGAATATGAACTAAGCCTAATTCGTTTCAGAACAAAGGAAAATATGCGAACTATTGCCAAAGGTGGACGTAGACCTGCAAAAGCACCTATTGGATATTTAAACATCGAAGACGAAAACAAAAACAAAAAAATAGTTCCGGATAAAGCGACCGCACCATTTATTAAACGGGCATTTGAGTTGTATTCAAGCGGAATGTATTCATTTAAATCTTTAGCAGAACAGCTCTACCTTGAGGGATTTAAGCACCCCAAAACCGGCGAAAAATTTCCCCCGAGAAAAATAGACTGGTTGTTGCACAACCCATTTTATATTGGTCGCTTTGAATGGAGCGGTGAATGTTATGAGGGAACACATACCCCCATAATTTCCAAAGAATTATTTTATCGAGTGCAATCCAGATTTTCTGAATTTGATAGAACGAAGAAACATAATGTAAAATTTGCATACACTGGCTTGATAAAATGTGCCGAGTGCGGTTGTTATCTCACAGCTGAATTCAAACGTGGCAAAAACAAAAAAGGTCATTATATTTATTATCATTGCGCCAATTCTAAAGGAGCGCATAAGTCGTTGAAATGCCATCGGGAAGAAAAATTTGACAATACTTTCGCAAACATCATTGATTCAATCCATCTTGAAAAAGAACATACTGAACGTTTAAAAGTGTTAGCTGCTGATTATCTGAAAGAATTTACCGATTATGAAGAAAAGGTTGTAAATGATATAAAACAAAGAATTGATGTAATTACTAAACGCATAAAAAATTCTTACATCGACAAACTTGAAAACGGTTTACCGGCAGGAATGAGTGAAGATGAATTCAATTCACTACACAAAGAATGGCAAGAGGAAAAAGACCGTTTAATTATCAGATTGAATGAAGCAAATATAAGCTCAAAATTTGTATATAAAAAAATTGAAAAAATTTTGCAATTCTCTGAACATTTACCTGAAATCTTTTTGAACGGAACAGCCGAAGAAAAGAAACTTATTATCACTCACATGACAAAGTCAGTAAAATTTGATGGTGAGAATTTAATTGTCAATTTAAAAGACACATTCAAAGCTCTTCAAAATGTTAAGAAGTGTGTAGAGAAAAGCCCTGAAAATGCTCATCTTAGAACCCCGGAAACACCTATAAATATTAAAAAAGAGCCTCATACAGAAGCTCTATTTGTAAATGGGGCGGGTGATGGGGATCGAACCCACGAATATCGGAACCACAATCCGAGGCCTTAACCGCTTGGCGACACCCGCCATAATTCAACTGTAACCGAATAATATAATAAAAAAAATATTATGACAAGTGAATTTATTAACAATCTGCCCAGGGGTCGGTTTTTATATAAACAAAAGACGATTTTTCCCTGTTTACGTGCTTAAAATCGCGTAAATAAAGATTCCTGTTCAAATCCGTAAGCTCCAAATCATACCCTCCGGTCACAAAAACGCTTCCTTCTTCCATATACAAACCCAGAAGGCTCGAAACTTGCTGCGCGGTGGCGGTTTTCAACGATTCAAGATATGGCAGGACATTTCTGCAAAATACAAGAGAGCTCCCATCCTCATCGTCAATATTTTTTATTTCCTCCAACAAATCACCTTTTTCAAACCTTACAGCACGCTTCAAAATGTCCGAAACCTCGTATGTTGCTGTTCGTTCTGACAAACTGTCATTATTTATTTTCATCGGTACTTCTGATTTTTTCAGATATTTGCCTGCATTCGGAAACAAATCCAGAATATTGCGCAAATCCGCTGCCATCAAGTTCCATTTGCCGCTTTTTGCGACCCCCGCAATATATTCGTCCTTATCAAACGCTTTTATGGGGAAAAATTTTTGAGCTTCCTTTTCCCCGAGCGTTTCAATGAGAGAAATCGCAAGCATATAAGCCTCAGAACCGTCAGAGGAGGCCAGTGAATAAACATTAACCTTTTCTTTGTCCTTAAAATGGCTCCCGAAAAACTTTGCATTCGCTTTCCAGTCGAGTTCGCCGCGAACAGCCCAGGAATTGTTCATAACTTTGCTGTACTTCCCGTCAGCGCCCATAGCTGCATAAGAACGCTCCACACTTTTAAAAGAGGGCGAAAATCCTGTTGTTTCGGGGATATGACAGACAAAAGGCGAAATATTCATAGTTAAATTAAACCCCTGAATTTATTTTTTTGCTATTTAGCCCGATAAGTGGTGTAAAATTTTGAAAAAAATGATATACTAAAACAAGTTAAGACAATCAGGAGAACGACTATGTCAAAAGAGGATGATGTTATATTTGGTATAGGGCTTTTAGCCGGTATTCTGGGCGGCGTTGCGGCCGGAATACTGCTTGCGCCAAAATCAGGCGAAGAAACCAGAGCAGAGCTTAAAGAAGCAATCAACGAATTTGCGCAAAACGCGATTCCGGAAATAAAAGAAGCAAAAAAACAGGCGCTTGAATCCCTCGATATGATGAAATACAAGCTCGAAAAACAATACAACAAAATAAACGACCATATCAAAGCAAAACAAATGGCAAAAGCCAGAGAAAAAGAAGATATGGCTTACGAATTACATTAATCTGACGGGGGAATAAAATGACGACAACATTACAACTGGGTTTGTTACTTTTAATATTCGTTGCAATGCTATTTTTAATAGTTATTGGAATTTATCTGGTCAAGCTGATTATCGACCTGAATAAACTCGCGAATAATTTAAACGACACAACATGTATGGTAAAAAAAGAAATCGAACCGTTATTAGAAGAACTCAAAACAACTCTGACAAATATCAATTCTGTTGCAAAATCCGCAGACGATAAATTCAACACAATAAGAAAAATTTTAACAACAGTTTTCGGAATCGGCGGGCTTTTTGTCGGCGGTATGGGAAAAATGTCAGGCGGATTCTTCAAAGGGCTGGTTCAAGGCTTCAAAACATTCGCAAGAAAATAATTACACAATTACCGCACCCGCGGTAAAGTCAAGAAGGAGAATATTATGTCAACAGGAAAATTTTTAGCAGGTTTCATAGTAGGCGGCGTTGTAGGCGGCGTTATCGGTTTGCTTCTTGCACCCCAATCAGGTGAAGAAACAAGAGAAATGCTCGCAAAAGGCTCAAAAGACATCTATGACAAAGCTGACAAAACCGTAAAAGAAATCCAAAATCGCGCAGAGGACATTGTTTCTGATATGCAAAGCAAAGGCGATGAAATCATGAACAAAATCCAGCACGTTTTGAACCAGCAAAAAGGTTAATTGAATTAAATAACAACTTAAAGCTCGCATTTTGTAAAATTTGCGAGCTTTTTTGTATTAAATATTGATAAATCTAGTTAATTTTCTTAATATCGCCTTTAAACCCTTTTGCGGGGCGATTAAAACCTCCGGATGGTACTTTTTGTAGCTGTTTACGATGTTTTCGGGGAGCTCTTTTCCGTCTTTGAATGTAAAAGCAATCAATTCGAGCAATTCCTGCTGCTCATTTGCATACCCGATATCCCTGCGCCGCAAATCTTCATCAGCCTCATAATGGCATAAAGCGTGCCATGCCGCCTGAATCGACGGATCGGCAACCGCGTCTTTCGGAAAGCGCAAAAGCCCCTCCCGAACGCATAAATGTTCGGTTAAAACGCCGATAATTATCTCCCCCGCAAGCTTTCTTTGTTTTGTATAGTCAACCGGCGGCTCCTCTTTTTTCTGCGGCTTGTAATTATGAAGCCACAAAAGCAGATTGTCGATAATTTGTGACATTTATACGAGCTGATATTCCTTTTCCAAGACTTTCATCAAAGATGTTACATCATTGTTAAAATACTGCCCGACAAGGCGTTTTATAGCTTTTTGAGCCATTTCATCACGGCTGGAAACAGATTTGTACAGAAATTTTTTGCCCTGTTTGTATCTAACAAGCATATTTTTCTCCACGAGCCTGTCCATAACAGTTTTTACGGTAGTGTAAGCGCGGTCATTTTTAGAATTCCTGTTGATGGTTTCCTGAACTTCGGTAACGGACACATCCCGTTCTTCATTATCTTCAATATTCCAAACTGTTTTTAATATTTCGTTTTCAAGACTTCCGTGGGTGTAATTCATTAGAACTCCTTTGTGTGTAGTTTGTAATACGATGGAGAGGGCGCCGACAGAAGACAACAACACCTTGTGCCTTAATAAACAAAATATTTTTTATAAAAAAATGTATTTTAGTTAATTAATGTTATTGTAATTTGTCGAAATCAAAGCTGGGACCGAAGTTGTCATCGACTTCACCGCCCAGTTTTATGGTACGTCCCTGGACACTGACTTTTGGCTGCGATATTTCCTGTTGTACCGGCAGCGCCTTGCTCATGTCCACGACCGCAGCTTTCAGGTTTGAACATCCTGATAACATCAAGGTGCCTATACATACTGTCAAAATCAAGCTCATATACTTCATTTTGTACCTGTCCTGCGGTTTTCATCTGCGGATAATTTTTCTACTACCATTATAGCACATTATTTTAAAATGTCATTATTTTTAAAAAATATTTACTATTCTTATAGTAGATTTCTATCACAGATATTTCTGTATTCACATGCTTCGCAGTGCATTTCAGAACCCCTATTATAACGCCCGTATTTTATTTTTTCAAGAATTTTTTTGAATTTATTTCCGAAATCCGCAAACAAATCCGCGCTAAAGTCGATTTTTATCTCTTTTTTGTCCTTTAAAAGATAATAAACCATTGAAATCCCCGAAAAATCCCTGACCATGCCGTTTTTCATAAAAATCACGGAAGCCGCGTAAAGATAGAACATTGTTTGAAACATTTCGTCTTCGTTGTGGCTAAAATTGCCTGTTTTCCAGTCAGCAATTGTGATTTTGCCGTTTTCAAAGAACAAAGCGTCCATCCTGCCCGAAAGCCAGACATCCTCAAAACGCACAAGAAACGAAAACTCGCTTTCCAGAGGTTTTTTCAGCTTTAAATCCAAAAAATTAGCCCACAGTGTCATTTCTGACGAATCCAGCGTCGAAAGAAGCTTTTCAACATTCTGATTTTTGAAATAATAGTTGATAAGCGTATGAATTCTGCTTCCTGTGTTGACGGATGTGTTGTGCTCCGGCAGCCTGATTTTTTGATTATAGAGAAAATCGTACTTTTTCAGGCATTTTGAGGCGGTTTTTAGCATGTTTATGGTAAAAATTTCGTTCATTTCCCGCCTCCCAGAAAATCACCAAACAACGTCGAAACAGAAACATTTTTGACCTTTGAATATTTCTTGTATTTCCTTGCACAGCTGATATATAGCCCCTTTTTGGCCCTTGTCAGCGCCACATACATTAACCTGAAATTCTCCTCAATCTGCCTGATTTGCAATTCGTTTTCGTCTTTGGGCGTGTAGGCGGGATTTAGCGCTTTTATGTGCTCAATAAAGCGCAAATCACCGTTAACCCTGTAATTTTCCCTGACAAGCGGCAAAGTTTCCTCGCAAAGCCCGGGAATAAACACAAAATCGAACTCATCGCCCTTTGATTTGTGAAAAGTCATGATACTGACCTGCCCTTGCGCATTTTGCGCGGAATCTTCGGCAAAAAGCTTGCACGCAGCCGGTTTTTTCGCCAGTTCGACAAGTTTTTCATAAAGATTCGTTTTATATTCAAGGCTCAAACGCTTAAAATACGAGGCAATGATGTGCAGATTGGACAGCTCAACCTGCGTTGAATAATAGTAATTTCCCGCCTTAATCGCAAAATCCCCGACATTCAAAAACGAATTTTCAAGCCAATAATTCAAATCCCAGAGCAGCTGTGCGAGTTTTTTTGAGGGCAAATCATCAGATTGCGCAAGAATAAAGGGATTTTTAAGGTTTTCAACGTACTCAAAATCGTTTTCGGTAAAAATCGAGAGTTTTTGAAAAGAAAGGGCCTTCATAAACTCAAGAACCGTATCATTGCGCCAGGGGTGCTCGCAAAAACCCAAAAGCGCAAGCAAAAGGTTGAAAACCGGCTGCCGTCCGAGATAATCGCTGCGTGTAATCACGGTAAATCCGTATCCGGCAAGGAATTGCTCGTATTCGCCTATTTGAAAGTTGTTTCGGACGAGAATCGCGGTTTTTGCGTCCTTATTTTCAGCGAAAATCGCCCTCAGCGCTGAAATAATCGCCTCGCGCTCCTCTTTGTAATCCTCATAAATCCTTACATTGAGCGGTTTTTCACTTTTCGGGTTGGCGCCTTTAACCTCCTGCATTTTTATGTCAAAAAATGCATTTTTCAGGTCAGAATCGTTCTTTGCGTAGTCGATAAGCCTGTTTGCAAGCCCGAAAATCGCGTTATTGCAGCGCTGTGACGAGGACATTTTGACGCTTTTTGATTCGTTTATAAATTTTTCAAATCCCTCACGGTCAGCATTTGTGAAAGTTGAGGTGATTGACTGGTTCAAATCGCCGCAGCGGATTATATTCCGGTGCTTTTGCGCAAGCAGGTTTATCAATTTTTGCTGGATAAACGAGGAATCCTGCGCCTCATCTTCAATTATATAACCGCACAAATCAGCGTAAAAAGCAGCAATTTCGGGGTTATTTTCGAGGATTTTGACCGAATAAACGAGCATATCGTCGTAATCAATCAGATTTTTCGCCCTCAAAGCCGAATTGTAGAGCTTATAAAACTTCAAAAATGCAGCAGCTTCACGGGTAGCGGGCTTTTTAAGCTTATCAAAGCAGGAAAGCTTCAAAGCTGAAATCGCCCTGTCATAGCGGTCAAATTCGGAGTTTTCGATATTATATTTTGCAAAAAGACGATGAAGAATTTGCGCTCTTTTGTCATCATCACATACCTCAAAATCCGTTTCCAGCCCGATTTTCACAGAATTTGAATTCTCTTTCAAAATCCTGAGCGCAAGCCCGTGAATTGTTGAAATATTGGGCATTGCATTGAGATTGGGGCAGATTTTTTTGATTCTCTCCTTAAAATTCCTTGCAGCCGAATCCATATAGGTCAAAACAAAGATATTTTCAGGTTTTACGCCGTTTTGGAGCAGTTTTATTACAAGAGCAAGCAAAATTGTAGTTTTTCCCGCACCCGGAACCGCAGAAATCGCCATTTTCCCCTTTTTGTAATCAAGAACGGGCTTCTGGTCTTCTCTGGGCGTAAATTCAAACGTAATTTCCCCTGATTTTGCACGATTTACGAAATATTCTTCGATTCCGCCGGTGTTTTCAAGGCTTTCGCGGTCAAAAAGGCTCGCATAGGCATAAATATTTTCAAAAAGCAGCCCCAGTTTGCGAATCTGGCGTTTTGTCTTTTCCTGTGAGAGTTTCAGGCTTTCTTCGTAGGTAAAAGGTTCTGCTTTTCGCGATTTTTGAAAAACCCAAGCATTATAAATCGTGCCCGTATCCTCGCGCACCCACTCGCCTGAGGTTACATCAAGCCAGAACGCATGTTTTCGGGTGATTCCGAGGTCAATAATTTTTTGTGCTGTAGAAACAATGATTTTTTCCTCCTCGACCTCGAGAGAATTAGGCGGATTTTCAGAAATAATCGAGTTTTCCAGCTGTGTGAGCACAACTTTTTTCATCGCCGGAGCGAGTTCCCCGAAAACAGCCTCAAAATCAGCCAGCTGCTTTACAAAAAAGTTGATTTTCTCCAGCGAAGCCTCAAAACGCTTGTCAAAAAGGGCATTAAAAGCAATAACGGCTTTTTCATGCAAAGAACCGCCCGCGCCGTCGATTTTTTTTAGAAGTTTTTCAAAATTGTTGATTTTTTCTTTATAAAAGTCCGCAATTTCCAGCTTTTTGAAGCGTTCAAAGGAAATTTTCCCGCTGTTTTTGTAGTCCTCAACAATCGGCAGGCAATATTTTACCGGAATTTGCAGCAGAATCCGGATTAAAGCGGTCAGTTCCCTTGCGTCCGGCGCATAATCACAGCAGGCAATTTTCAAAAGCGTTATTATTGAAGCAACAAGCGGATTATCGACAAGTTTTTCGCTGCCTGAGATGAATTGCAGGGAATTTTCGCCAAAATTTTCTTTTAAAACGAACTTCAATGATGTATCAATCACCGGTGCAACAAAAACGATTTCGGAAGGTTTCACGCCGCTTTTCAAGAGCTCAGAGGCCTTTTGCACCGCAGAATTTATCATTTCAAGCCGCATTGTATAAGAAGAAATCTCAGAATCAACCGGATTGAACCCGATTTTATCCAGAATCAAAGGATTTTCACCGGCAAGCGCCTCCAATTTTTGCGGCATTGTGAAATCTCCGTTCAAAAATCCGGCACGAGAAACGCCGTCCGGGTCAAGAGCAATGAAAAACTCGGTTATTTGCGGTTTTATGTGCTTTAAAAACTCAAATTCCGCATTCGTAATCTCATCGCCGTCATCAAGAAACACGTATTTTATATTTTTAAAATAATCCGTGTTTTTGTAGATAAAATTGAAGATATTCAGCTGCCCGAGGTAGTCAAAAGCCCTGTACTGCGCGGATTTTTTCTTAAAAAGCTCAAGCGCCCTGCCCGCATCCACCCCGAAAGCCTCTTCCAGCACCTCTGAACGTTCGGCAACCTCCTGATGGGTCAGCGCATTTTGTACTATCAGGGAATTCCGGCGAAAAAGCTGATGGAGCAGGTTGATTTTGGAGTTGTAATCCGCAAATCCGGTTTCTTTTATCGCCGATTTCATAAAAAGCTCCGAAACCTCAAGCCCGCACTGGTTAGGCAAAAGAACCGGCGGGCCGTTTTTCAAATTTTCCTCCACAAATGCCCAATTCTCGGGAACAGCAGCATACGCAAGCCCGAAAAACGTGTATATTTTAGGGTTTTCCAGAAAATCAACCCTTTTATCCGCAAGAACGGCGTCCAAAAAACGGGATTTTTTGTACGAATTTTGAACCAGCACAAGAATATCGCAAGCCCTTACGCCCTGCGCGATTAGCTCTGAATATTTTTCAACAAGCAAATCAGTTTTTTTGCTTTTTGATGTGCCAAAAATCAGCATCCGTACCTCCGCTTAAATTATAGCATGCAAGCGGGGTTTAAATCGCGGATATTAAGGCTTTTTAAGACTCGCGTATTATCGTTTCCTTTGCTGCAACGCCAAGGCCGACGCCCGCGAGGATATAAGTGCAGAGCGCAAACAGATAATTCCGTTTCAAAGGCGCAAGATTTGCAGTTTTGCCGAGAACTTTTCTTGCAGCTTTCACGCCGCGCAGGGAGGCAATTCCCTCCTCAATAATTGTGGGCAGATATGCGGCAAAACCGAGGATTCCGGCATTTTTCTGAATAAAATTCTGATTTTCGCCCTCTTTTTTAGGGAACATTGAGCTCAAAAGCAGCAACGCCGTAGGCGCAGCCATTGCATAACCGCGTGAATTCTGCAAAAAGCGCATAAATTTACCTTTTGTTGCATTAACAGCATGCCCGAGCTCGTGAAGAATCAATGATGGCTTGGATTTCGGGGCAACAGCGAGTTTATGTCCTGCTGAAAAGAACGCATTTTGACCTTTTGCAACTGCCTCAAATTCAGCTGCTCCGCCGTATTGCGCAGCGTAAGCAGCAGCATTTTTCGGCGTTACAAACCCGACATTCACGTCGAGATTGTTCTTTTTGACCATTTCTTTGGCAATTTTTTGAACATTTTCAGCTGTTGTAAATTCTTTTCCCTGCTGCAATTTATAAGAACACCATTTTGAGGCTTTATTCAAAAAAACAGCAATCCCCTGCAGCAAAGCGGCCATTCCCAGCGTTTTTACGGGGTTTTCTTCCTTTTGCGGCGCGCGCACGGGCTCATAATACTCCGGAAAATAGAATTGACGGGTATCAAAAGCCTGCATTGGCGCAAAATTATATGGATTTGTGTAATTTATCTGTTTTATCATGGTTTCCTGTTGCTTTAATGCAGCTGAAAGTAAAAAATTGTCAAAATTAGCAAAAAAAATAAACAAATTTTTACACAACTGCACTTATTTCCCGTGCAAATTCAGAAATCTGCCCGCAAATCCGCTCCCCCGGCACAAGAACAGGAATTCCGGGCGGATAATTCAAAATCGGTTCCGCAGCGACCTTTCCTGAGGCGTTTGCAGTGCAAATCCGTTCTTTTTTCGCGTAAAAAGCGTCTTTAGGGCGCATAACGTATTCAGGAAGCCTGTAATTTGCATAAAAATCTTCTTTATCTTCATTTTGCGAGGGTTTTAAGCGGTTCAAAACCCCGAATAAGGCTTCCAATTTTTCAGAAGTTGTTCCAATGCCCGTAATGAACAGCAAAGCCCTGCCATTTGTAAATTCTTCCTCAATAGCGCATTCGTTGTTCAAATATTCGGCAATTCGGGCAGCATTTGCGTGTTTAGCACGGAAAAGTATTTTCGTCGGGTCATTATTTCCGCAAAAAACCTCAAAATCATCAGAAAGCCCTTTAGTCAGCTCAAAAATACTGTTTTGCAGGTCGTTTATTGCCTTTTTACCCTCATTTGAGGCGAGATATTTTACGGTATTTTCAACAGAAAGCATTATCGGATAGGGTGGAGAGGTTGTATTTATTAGATTTAGCGCATTTTGAACGGTTTCAGGTGAAATTGCACTGTTTTCCCCTATATGCAAAACAGCTGCAGGAGTAAGCGCTCCGGCTGTTTTGTGCAGCGATTGAACGGAAATATCCGCTCCTGATTCGATTGCCGGACGGGTTTTGTAGCTTCCGAACGGCAAAAGCGCGCCGTGCGCTTCATCAACAATCAATTTCATGCCCGCTTCGTGCGTGATTTTAGCAATTTTTTCAATATCAGAAAAAATCCCCTCATAAGTCGGCGATGTAAGGATTACAGCTTTTGCGTCAGGGTTATTTTCGATGGCTTTTTTGACCGAATCCGGACTAATCGCATTAAAAACGCCCCATTTTTTATCATATTCCGGCAAAATCCACGCAGGAGCCGCACCTGTCAAAATAAGCCCGTTTGTGACGCTTATATGGCAGTTTCTTGCGATAATTACCTTTTCATTGTCCTTTAAAACTGAAAGCATTGCCGCTAAAATGCCCGAGCTGGAGCCGTTTGTGAGAATAAAGGTTTGTTTTGAGCCGTAAATTTTCGTTAATTCGGTGAGGAGCGTTTTTAGGGTATTTTCAGGGTGCCTGAGGTTATCAAACCCCTCAATTTCCGAAAAATCGCATTCAAAAACCTTTTTGCCAAGAAACTCCATTGAATCCGAATCAACAAACCCGCCCTGAGCATGCGACGGAGTGGTGAAAAGCAGGGATTTTTTCTTGTTTTTAAAGTTTTTTATTTGCTCCAGAAGGCTCATATTAAAACATGGCTCCGTTGAATTTTTTATTGTAAAATGTGGATTGATAAATGATTATGGCATAAAGGCCGCGGATGTGCAAAAAAGAATAGAAGAACTCACAAAGCTTATAAACAAATACAACAAAGCGTATTACGAGGAAAATGCGCTTTTGATTTCCGATGTTGAATATGACAAGCTTTTCAAGGAGCTTCAGGAGCTGGAGAAGCAATATCCGCTGTTTAAAAGCCCTGATTCCCCTACGCTCAAGGTTGGTTCGGGTGTTTCAAAGGGATTTACCGAATACAGGCACAAAAACAGGCTCTACAGCCTTGATAACACCTATTCTTACGAGGATTTGGAAAAATGGTACGAAAAAATCAAAAATCAGTTCAGTGACCATTCCTCGATTGAGCTGGTTTGCGAGCTGAAAATCGACGGGCTTGCTGTTTCATTGACTTATAACGATTCTGAGCTAAAAATCGGCGCAACACGCGGTGACGGCGTTGTCGGCGAGAATATTACCCCGAATATTCGCCAAATCAAGACAATTCCGCACAAATTAAAGGACAAAATCAAAGAATTCAACGCTCGTGGCGAAATTTTTATGCCAAAAAGCGCTTTTGACCGGCTGAACGAAAAACAAAAAGCGCAGGGGGAAAAAATTTTTGCAAATCCCAGAAATGCCGCCTCAGGCTCTTTGCGCCAGCTAAATTCTGAAATTACCGCGCAAAGAGAGCTTTCAATGTTCACTTATGCGGGAATAATTGAGGATTCGGCGTACAAAATCAATTCCCACGCGGAAATGCTTGAATTTATGAAAAAACAGGGGCTGAACGTAAACCCTGAATATAAAATTTGCAAAAATATTGAAGAAGCCATTGAATACTGCAAATTCTGGGATACGGAAAGGTACAATCTCGACTACGCGACCGACGGAGTTGTTATAAAAGTGAACAGTTTTGCTCTGGAAAACGCAATGGGCTACACTTCAAGGGCGCCGAGGTGGGCAACGGCATTCAAATTCCCGCCTGAAGAGGTTTCAACAACCGTGGAAAATGTAGAGGTCAATGTGGGCAGAACCGGCGCTGTAACTCCGGTTGCGGTGCTAAAACCGGTGCTTGTTTCGGGTTCGACCGTCTCCAGAGCGACTTTGCACAACTTTGACGAAGTAAAACGGCTAATGATTAACGTCGGTGATACTGTTTTAATCAAAAAAGCCGCAGAAATCATCCCCAAAGTCATTACAGTGCTTGAACATGCAGCAGGAAAACCGCTTGATTTCAAACCGCCGGAAAATTGTCCGTTTTGCGGCACAAAACTCGTCGAAGCAGAGGGCGAAGTCAACTTATACTGCCCGAATACGTTCTATTGCCCCGCACAGATTAAAGGCCGACTTGAATACTGGGTTTCAAAGGACTGCATGGACATTGACGGCGTCGGAACAAACCTTATTGCGCAGCTGGTTGAGCGCGGAATGGTCGAAACTCCGGCTGATTTGTACAAATTGACGCTGGAGGACTTGCTTTCTCTGGATTTGATTGCGGAAAAATCGGCAAACAGCCTTTACGAAGCGATTCAGGGGTCAAAAAATCCGACATTTGCAAGGTTTTTAAACGCTCTGGGTATCAGGCATGTCGGAAAAGAAACCTCAGAAGTGATTGCAAGAAAATTCAGAAACTTCAAAAACCTCAAAACCGCCGACGAAGAAACGATTCAGGAGGTCGGGGGCGTAGGCAAAAAGATTTCATCAGGGATAATGGACTTTTTTGCAAACGAGCACAACCAGAAAATGCTAAAAGAGCTGGAAAAACTCGGAGTAGAGCCGCAGGAAGAGGTTTTTGACGCTTCACAGGCGATTTTTGACGGGATTTCTTTTGTTATAACCGGAACTTTGAGCGATACACGCGACAAATTTGAAACAATTATCAAAAACAACGGCGGAAAGCTCCTTTCTGCGGTAAGCAAAAAGACAAATTATGTGCTTGTCGGAGAAAATCCGGGTTCAAAAGTTGACAAAGCAAGGGCTTTAGGTGTTAAAATTATAAATGAAGACGATTTTAACCGCCTTGCGGGAGGAATGGAAATAAATTAATGAAAAGAAAATATAACATAATCAAATTGTCAGGATTTAAAGGCGTTTTGCTATTATTATTTCTTATCGGCTCGCTGGTTACGGGATTTCTCGTGTTTCCGGGCTGGGTTTGTATGAATTTATGGAATTTTGCCGGCTCTTTCTTTTACCAGCTGCCCAAAATGGAGATTTTGCACGGTATTTTGCTCTGGTGCATTGCGGCTTTGAGCTTTTATGCGCTTAACAAAAACGATTTGGGCATTTCTTTCGGCTCCGTATCGCCCACAGAAGAAAGAATCAGAAGAATAATTGCACAGGAGTCAAAAGAACTTCTGCTGCAGGACAAAGAACCTGAAGAAAAAGATAAATTAGTCAAATAAGCGTTATTTTAGGAGGAATTATGAAAAAATTGGCACTTTTGATGGCTTTGCTCATGCTGGGCTCCTTTTCTGCACCCGCAAAAGCCCTCACAATCACGGAAAAAGAGATGGGATACATTTCTGTAAACACTTCTGCGTCAAAAGAAATGTCGCCTGACACAGCAAGGGTTTCTTTTTCGGTAGAAACAACGGCAAAAACCTCAAAAGCCGCTTCCGACCAAAATAAAGAGATTACAAACAAACTCATCGGAGCCCTTAAGCCACTCATCGAAATTGACAAAAAAGATACAATCCAGACCAGCAATTTGAACCTGCGTCCTGATTACAGCTATGACAAAAACAAAAAAACGCTCACAGGCTATACAATGGTCAACACAATAACGGTCAAAACAAAGAAACTTGACGCAGTGCCAAAACTCATTGATACAGCAGTTGCAAATAAAGCCACAAATGTAAGCGAATTGAAATTTTATGTGGAAAATGAAAGCGATTATGTCGGAAGATTGGTTCAAGAAGCAACAGCAAACGCAAAAATCATCTCAAAACTCACCGCAGAATCGCTCGGACAAAAAGTTGCAGGGCTAAAAACCATAAATGTAAACTGGGGCCCTTCGTATGATGAAATTTCGCCCCGCATGTACGCTGCAAAATCAAATTCAGCCGCCGGAGGCTCAACTCCCGTTGAACCCGGAAAAGTAAAAATTCAAGCAAATGTTCACGCACAGTTCTATGTAAAATAGTATGATTGAGCCGAGAGAAACACTGAAAAATATTGAACCATACGGGGTTGAGCCTTATGCTCAGCCCTGTGTAATGAAATTGGACGCAAACGAAAACTACCTCGGCCCCTCGCCCAGAGTAATGAAACGGCTTGAAAACATCAGCGTCAGGGAAATTGCCCAGTATCCCCGCTATGGCGAGCTTATCAGCGTGCTTGCTGCAAAATTTGATGTTTTGCCGCAGAATCTGCTTCTTACAAACGGCGCAGATGAGGCTCTTGACGCGATTATCCGCACATTTTTGTCTTCTGAGGAAGCATTAATAACAGTTTCGCCCACAATCAACATGCCGCGAATCTACACAGCCGCAGCCGGCGCAGAATACAGGGAAATTGAATACTCAAAAAAATGGGAATTCCCGCAGGAAGAATTTTTGCAGGCAATTGATGAAAAAGTTAAAATAATCCTTTTTACAACCCCGAACGACCCGACCGGCGGGATTGTGCCTGCTGAATTTATTGAAAAAACCGCAAAACTCCATCCGGAAAAGCTCATCGTCATCGTAGAATCCTTTGCTGTTTATGCAGGGCAGAGCTATGCGGAGATTTTTACAAGATATGATAATATTGCCGTTGTGCGTTCGTTTTCAAAAGATTACGGGCTCGCCGGCCTGCGAATCGGCTGCATAATTTCCGGCAGAGCAAATATTTCTGCGATAAAAAAGGTTCTTTGCCCTTATACAGTCAACAGTGCAGCTGTAATCGCTGCAAAAGAGGCGATTTGCGACGAAAAATACCTGCAATTTCTCAAAGAGGAAAACGAAAAAGCAAAAAACTTTTTAAAAGAGGAGTTTACGCGCATTGGCGGGGTTGTTTACCCGTCATATACAAACTTTTTGCTGGTTGATTTCAAAGAAAATGCGGAAAATGTCTATCAAAAGCTTGCACAAAAGGGTATCCGCGTAAAAAAATACGCCAAAGGCAAGCTCAAAAATCACCTCAGAATAACAATTCCCTCTTTAAATGCGGCCAAAAACCTTGTAAATGTGCTCTCGCCCGAAAATCTGTTCATTTTTGACCTTGAGGGCGTAATCGCAGACAACTGCCGCGCCCAGAACGGACGCGAGGAGGAACTTCTGGTTTTTCCCGAAACTTTGAGCCGGCTGAACGGCGAAAAAGTGCTTTATTCAGGGCTTACGCGTGAAAAAACAGGACGGCTTCTGGAAAAATACGGCTTGAAAGATGCGTTTTCAGGCATAGTTGCGGCTAATGACCCTGATTCTGATTCAAAAAATCCGGAAATGAGCGCAATTTTGCAGATAAAAAGCAGGATTTTTGCCAAAAATGTTTACTATTTGGGCGATACGCCCGAAGATATGAAATGCGCAAAGAAAGCCGGGGTTACTCCCATCGGAGTGCTTGCCCCGAAAGACAAATCCGACGGGCAAAAAGACCTGTTGTACGTTTTCGGCGCACAATTTGTTCTCCATGATATTAACCAGCTGCCCGATGCATTAAAAACAATCAAGCAGGAACAAATTTAACCCGCTTTGCGTCTTAAAAGGCATGAAAAAGGTTGAGAAGAAGAAAAGCCCCTCAATGAGGAGCCTTTCAAAAACTTGTTTTTTAATGTGCTTAGTGTTGTGCAGCTTTGTTTTCCATAAATGTCGGAATTGCAATGAAGGCCAAGTACATTAACAAACCAAATGCGACTAAACTCAGAATTTCCATGATGCACCTTCTACTTTCTGCTTATCTATCTCTACATGTATATAATGCCCATTTTTTTTCATTTCTAACACTTTCAAGGTCTCATGTTAACAATTCTTTACAAAAATCAACCAAATAGAGTAGAAATTTTTAAAATATAATAGTGAGGATGAACAAAAATATGAACAAAGAGCTTATAGAACAACTGTTTTCAGGAATGTGCTGTTCCGAATGCAAAAATGACTTTACGCAGGAAAGTTTTCGCGTAATGAGGCAGGAAAATGACCTGTTTGTGGTGCAGGTGACGTGCAGGCACTGCGGAAAATCTTTCGGAACCGCATTTTTCGGGCACTGCTCGCTAAATAAGAAAAATCTGAAAGAGGAGGATTTGACCCTTGAAATTCAGGAGGGGCCTGCGCCGATTTCAGCAGATGACGTAATCGACGCGCACAATTTCATAAAAAATCTGGAACATGACTGGCAAAAGTACATTCCGGAAGATTTGAGAAAATAAAAGGCGGCAAAAAGCCGTCTTTTTTATACAATTTTATACTTTCACGTTCAAAACAGGCGAAGAAGCGCTGCACTCAAGCATTGCTTTTGCAGTTCTAAAGTTTCCCAGTTCTCTTTTTTGAAGAAATGTAAGCTTTTCCGCCGGAGCGCCGTTTAGCTTTTCCATATATTTTGAATAAGCCTCCGCAGCCTTATGAAGCTTTATTTCTACTGCTTTCTGGGGGATTGAAACTTTAGCAAAACTCACATTCATCAACTTACCTGCTTTCCTTTCAGACTTTCACTCCTTGAGAAAAACAAAACCGATAAAAAAATTGCCTCTTTTGTTAAAATTTGTGTATTTATTGTAAAATGTAGTCAGAGAGGTGAATCGTGGATAGAAACGAACAACTTGAAAAAGCAAATAATTTGATTGCGCAAAAGGATTTTGGCGGAGCAAAGGCTATTTTGGAGGAGCTTTCCGGAAAATACGAAAATGACGCGGAAATCTCCAAAAATCTGGGGCTTGCGAACGTAAATCTGAATCTTATGGACGAGGCAAAAGCGAATTTTGAAAACGTAATTGCCCGAAATCCAGAGGACGCAACATCGTACTATTATTTAGGCATAATTTATGAAACCCAAAACGATTTGCAGCGTTCAAAATCCGCTTATGAAAAAGTTATAACCCTGCGAGAAAATTATCAGGACGCGTACAAAAATTTGTGCGTGATTTACTTAAAATTAAAAGAAAACGAAAACGCAGAAGCCGCTGCAAAAAAAGCTATTGAAATCGATCCGGAAAACTATCAGAGTTTTCATCTTCTGGCCACGGCATTGATTGCGCTGAAAAAATATGAAGAGGCGATTGACGCACTTAACAAAGGAATCGGGCTGAATCCGGAAAATGCGCTGATGTATAACAACCTCGGCTCATGTTATCTGGGATTGAACAGGCTCGATATGGCGGAAAGCGCATTTAAAAAGGCGATTGAGCTTACGCCGGAAAATCCCACCTCCCATTACAATCTTGCGTCGGTTTTGCAGCTGAAAAACCGCTACGAAGAGGCACTTGAGCATTATTATACAGCATACGAGCTTGAACCTACGCCGTTTTACCTTTCTGCGGCGGCTCTCGGCGCGATGTATGCGCAAAATTGGGAAAAAGCTATTAGTTTGTATCAAAAACTCGTTACTCTCCAACCGGAAAAGCAGAATTTCCAGTACAACCTTGCTAATGCCTACATTCAAACAGGAAAATATCAAGACGCGATAATGATTCTTAAAACTCTTGTCACGATGAATCCGAAATCAGTACAAATGGCTTTAAAATTGGCAGACTGCTATCAGGCGGCGGGCGATGTTGCTTCTGCGCAGGCTGTTCTGGCGAATATTATCAGGCTCGGCAAAGTTCCGGCGGATATTTATTACAGATACGCGATTCTTTGCATGAAATCCGGTGATATTGACAAGGCAGAAACAATTTTCAAAAAAGTTATCCAGCTTGAGCCGAATAATGCCTTTGCGCATAAGGATTTGGGCATAGTTTATCTGGCGCACAGGCTTTTTGACGAGGCTGAGGATGAATTCAAGACAGCGCTTGAGATTTCACCCGAAAGCACGTCAATAATCTTTGAATTTGCTAATTTTTATCACAACACAAACAATTATGCAAAAGCTGAAGAAATGTATGCAAAAGCGCTTGCAAAACAGCCCGAAAATCCGGATATTTTGACATTTGCCGGTTTAAATCTCGTTTCTATGAACAAAAATGACGAAGCGCAGAAATTATTGAGCAAAGCCCTTGAAAACGGCGCGCACAACGACACGGTTTTCTACAATCTGGGGCTGATTTTCTACCGAAAAGGCGAATTTGAGAACGCAAAACAGTTTCTGCTCGACGCATACAGCATTTATCAGGGTGCGGAAACCGCAAATCTTCTTGCGCTGACGTTTTTTGAGGTTAAAGAATACGAAAATGCAAAAAATATCGTAAACAAACTCTTGAAAGACTATCCGGACAATGTCAATGTGCTTCTTCTGGCGGCGAAAATTGCCATAGAGCTTACGGATGCACAAAAGGCGGAAGAATATCTTGAAAAAATAGTGAAAATCTTCCCTGACCAGCCCGAAGCAAAAAAATTATACAAAAAAATCAAAGGAGTTTAATAAATGTACGAAGTAAAAGTAATAAGCTCGTTTTCCGCGGCTCATCATCTTTTAAACTACGAGGGGGAATGCGAAAACCAGCACGGACATAACTGGAAAGTTGAAGTTTACGCAAAAGGCGATGTTCTGGACAAATCCAACATCCTCATTGATTTTAAGGTGCTAAAACGCGAGTTAAAACGAGTTATTGATTACCTTGACCACAAAGACATCAACGAACTCCCCGAATTTAAAGGCGTAAGCCCCAGCAGCGAGATACTTTCGCAGTATATTTACAATGAAATGCGAAAAGAGTTTCCGCAGGTGTCAAAAGTCGGAGTTTGGGAGAACGAAAACTCCTGTTCTATGTATTATGAGGAGTGGGAGTAGGCTATGAATCTTATACAGGCGTTATTTATGGGATTGGTGCAGGGTTTGACCGAATTTTTGCCGGTTTCGAGCTCCGGACATCTGGTTTTGTCCTCAAGTTTATATAAATTCTTCACAAACAACGAATTTCTGGTAAACAGCTCTGAAGAAGTGTTTTTTGACATTGTTCTTCACGTGGGAACGCTGCTTGCAGTGTTTTTATTCTTCAAAGAGGACATAATCAAGCTCATAAAAGCGTTTTTTAACGCCCTCAAAACCCGTGATTTCTCGGAACCCGAGGCAAAATTGTCGCTTTACATTCTCGGCGGAACATTTTTTACGGTTTTTGTGGCATTCCCGTTAAAAGGGATTTCTGAAAAGCTTATAAATTTGCCGTGGGTTGTGGGGATTTTTCTGTTTATCACAGGATGGATTCTCTGGGCAGGGGAGTATGTTTCAGAGCACGCAAAAGACAAAAACGACAAAATGGACTGGAAAAAAGCAATTTTAATCGGGATTGCGCAGGGGCTTGCGGCGCTGCCGGGGATTTCGCGCTCGGGTTCGACAATTTCAACGGGGATTTTCCTCGGGCTTGACCGTGTAACCTGCGCCAGATACTCATTTTTATTGAGCATACCGATAATTGTCGGAGCGTCAATATTTTATCCGGTTCTTGAGCTCGATTTTCACGAAATCCTTGCTTACAACTGGGTTTCCATTGCCGCAGGGTTCGTTGTTTCGTTCATTTCCGGATATTTTTGCATTAAATATTTTCTGAAATTTTTATCAAAGCACTCAATGAAAGTTTTTTCATATTACTGCTGGGTTGTCGGCGCAGCGATGTTTGTATTTTTCAAATTCTTCTAAATTTTAAGGAGGGTGAATTGAAAAAGGTCGACGAAAGATGGAAAATTTGCTGTTTTTGCAAGTATATTAAGGCCTGCGACGTTGGCAGGGGCAGAATACAAAATATCGGCAACAATCTCCACGCAATCAACGAAATCGGCTGTTTTGATTATGAAATATACAAAAAACAGTCCGAGGGTAATCAGCTCGGACTGTTTTAAGCTTGTTTTTATTGGATAAAACCGGTTTTTATTATTTTGCCTCATATTCGGCGTTAGTAAAGCCTGCGTTAAAAGCAGATTCGTCAATTGCGCCCTCAGCATCAACATCAAAATCAATGCCTGCAAGCACAACTTTTAGTGCAGAAAGTTCAGTGCCGGAGATTTTTCCGTCACCATCTTTGTCGAATTTATCAAATGAATTATTTGCTTTCAGTTGTTGAATTTTTTCCAGCTCAGCTCCGCTTTTTTGCTGAAAATTTGATGTAACGCCCGATGTAATTGCGCCGATAGCTTCTGTCATAATATCTCTCCTCTTAGTTTAGTTTTGCATGAAATCTCTTATATTTATATAAAAAATATATACTCACAAAAATTGCTAAAAATATAAAATCATGGATAACAAAACTTAATAAAAGGTAAAAAATAAGCCTTGACAATGTTCTTCGGTTTTCATAAGATAATAAAAGACGACATTGGGGCGTCGCCAAGTGGTAAGGCAGCTGGTTTTGGTCCAGCCATCCGGAGGTTCGAATCCTTCCGCCCCAGTATTTCAAAAAGAAGATGTTTAGACATCTTCTTTTTTTATTTATGTTTTAATGACCTATTTAGTCGGAAATAAAACAAAGTCGGTTGGGCATACTTGCCCAACAAATCAAGTTTTTGGGTGGTAAGAAAAAGTTTAGCTATTGTATTTTTTTGAGTAGTTTGGTCGGAAGTATTTTCGTCATTGCGAGGGCGGATAGCTCGAAGCAATCCAGCTTTTAGCCGGTCGGAAATACTCAAAATCATTAATTTTTAAAATGGTCAAAACGGTCTTTTGACGGTCAATGATAAACAAAAAATCTATTAAAAATTCAATTTTGCAATTAAATACTAAACACTCGTCATGTCCTATCTGAAAAATTTTAGTTGTTGGGCAAGTATGCCCAACCTACCTGCTTGTTTGATTTTAGAATTAAATTACAGGCATATGTGAGGCGATTTAGCATGTGTAAAATTTATTTTGGCAGTTGATATGTGGAAAAACAAAAACATGTCCTTGCGCCTCGTAGGTGTCTTAGAATGATAGGGTATACCCCTATGAATTAATTTGTTTCATTTTTTGATTAAGTCAAGGTATTTGCTCACAGGTTTACTAGGTTCTAGCCTTTCAAATTCATATAAAAACTCATCTTTCCATAATTCTTTCCATTTTTGAGTGATATTAATTCTCGATTGTTGTCTTTGCTCGGGACTTGAAGCAGTACCAAGATTTTTAACAATCTCAAAAATTTCTTTAATAGGTTCAAAAGGGTAAAGTCCAATGTCATTTTTTGTTTGCCCTATATTTTTATAAAACATTCTACACTCATCAATTACTCTACTTAATTCAGTTAGAAGTTCTATATGTTCATTTCCGATTGGTTTTTCTATGTATGTATATTTTTGTGCATTTTTTACAGCATTTAGGATATTGTATGCTAATTTTCTTAAATCCTTAACATGGCTTAGCCGTTGTTGAAAACAATATGCAAGATATGTTGCAGGCAAAGAAAGCAGCAAAGGAAGAAGTTTAACTAATTTGTCAAAAATAATAGGGTGTTTGAAAGCAAGAAAAACGTAGCCTACCAAAATTATTGATAGAATTAAGATGATTAAATAAACATTAAATCTTAAAGTCTTTTTCGTCATAAAATCATTATATTAAAAACAAAAAACATATACTAACCCCCAAAGCTTAAATTTTCCATTCTTGCACCTGTGCGCAATGCGCATTCTCAAAACGACGTTATACCCTCTCAAACTCAAACTACATTCTCCAGTAAATAGTTCCTAAACACATCAACGAGCGACTGTATTTGCAAAAAGAAGATGTTTAGGCATCTTCTTTTTTATTTATGTTTTAATGACCTATTAGTCGGAAATAAAACAAAGTCGGTTGGGCATACTTGCCCAACAATTCAAGTTTCTGGGTGGTA
>URFH01000016.1 GCA_900547155.1 uncultured bacterium
GTGATTTTTATACTTATCTATCGCGATTGCCCCGCCGTAATTAATAATTATTGTCAGGAGCATTATTGCGAGATATTTTGGTTCTCCCCAGGCGTAAAAAATTATGCTCGCAATCAGTAAAATTGCGTTATGCAGCTCTTTTTTGGAGCAAAGATATATTAAACAAACTATTGGCAGGAATAGAAATATGAATGACATTGAACTGAATAGCATTTTTAGTTCTCACTTTCGTACATGTTTAGCATTGGAATGATATAGGCGCTTGTAATTGTCAAAATCAACACATCCGGCTTTAATTCCAGAATCAAAGGTTGATAATCCGCCATTTTAAGGTCATTTATGGCTTGTCGCCGCCCGTTATTAGCTCTGAAATATTTTAAGTGCCTAAAGCTAAAAGGAAGAAAATCATTGAAGTTTTCTGACATACTATTTCCAATTTCCACGGCGGTAAGGTTGTTTTTGGAGGGAAAATAAAAATCTTTTGTCATGTTTTCATAGTCAATTTTTGTTTCCAGCAAATGATTTTGCTTGTATTCATAGTACAGGTATTCTACATCCAATATCTTTTTAGCAAATCTTGAGCCCTGAAGGTTTAAAAATGCACTTAAAGTCGTGCCGTTATGAAAATCACGCATAAAATCAGAACGAACCTGCTTTTCTTTGAAAATTTTAAAGTCATCTTCTTTCAACGGAACAAAATCGGGGAAATCCTTTTGAATCGCAGCAGAAAGCAACTTATATCCAATAAATGCGCCTGTATCAGTCCAATGATGATCCGTTTTAAAAAACAGGTAATCTTTTTCTGCCCGATTTTTGAACTGTTGCGATGGAAAGATTAAATTAACATCCGTTTTAGATTTTATATAATCATATATTTGATGAAAATTTTCCTGTCCGTATGCAGGAAAATAGGGATCATGCTTTTTATAAATATCTTCTTTGGATGGAACAACAACAATATACAACTTGATATTATTTTTTGTACAAAATTGATTGAGCTTTACAAAATTATCAGATATTCTTTTCACAGTTTGCTCTTCCAATTTCTTGTAAATAGCACGTGAATAAGGCTCAATGCGAAACCCCCAGTGATTTTCTTTATTAAAAACAGCATGACCGGGCACCACATAAAATTTATAAGCCAAATAATAGCGAAACTTACAGTACGTGCTCACAATTGCATCACGCAAAAAGAAATGGTCAGAAAAGTAGTTCGTGTAATTATTACCCCAGTTGAAATTGATTGCTCCGTCTTTAATAAAAGGCTGATATTGAGCAAATGGCCGCAGTTCTTTCACTGAATACACTTCTTTATCCAATTTCAACATCGGAATAAATAAAACGACGAAAATCAGGACCAAAAATAAAATATCGTTTCTGGATTGATTTTTCAGTGTTTTAAAATCAGCAAGATAATCGGAAAGCTTGTAAAACAGAAGAAAGGAGAGCACTAAAATAATTACAAAAACTTTAAAATCAAATTGCACAGCAGAACGGGCTTTTAATGGCTTGTTATAATAAATTGAAAACTCTTTTTCATGCGGCGTAACAACCAGCGAATCGCCCTGAATTTTCAAATCAGCATTTTCCGCAGAAAAATTCTCTAAATCATTAAGCCTGTATTTGCCGCCTCTGAGCTTTATCCCTGAAATATAAAGGCTTCCAGCCCCCCCCCCCCATGGGGTTAAAATCCGCACGTAGAGAGAGTTTTAGCCGCTTAGGAGATGTAACATGATTCATTATTACTTCAAATTCTTGAGATTCAGATAAGTTAATTGTATTTTCAGCCTTTTTTACATGCTTAAACCTGGTATTATCCTCTTTATTCAGCAAAACTAGGATATTAACAATACCCTGCCCTTTTATATCAAAGCCAACTTGAAAAGGCCTAAATACAAGCCAATATCTATTTAAAGCAACAGCACAAAGTATTGTTAACACAAGTGCAATTATTGTTCTTCTACGCATCGTTCCATCTCTCAATATATAATTTACAATTATACAAAAGCCAACATTAATTGCAAATGTGTAAATTATTATCGGATAACAAGCCTTTCGAGCCGTCTGACAAACCGCGTCAACCCCGGTTCTTCAAACCAGCTTATAGAATCAACCAGCACTGTTTTCATTCCGGCGAGCTTTCCCGCAAGAATGTCAGTAAGCGGCCTGTCGCCAACAATTGCTGAATTCTCTGGATTTACGCCATGATTTTTGAGAAAATCAAGAATAATTTTCGGATTAGGCTTGTTCGCATAGCCGACAACCGTAAAATCAACCTGTTTCCGGGCGTTTTCAATGTATTCTTTGTTTTTATTGTTGCTCGCAATCAAAAGCAAAAAATCTTTTTTCAAATTTTCAAATAAATCCATAGCTTCCTTTGAAAAAACACCGGATTTCGACTTCATGACCGTACTGTCAAGGTCAAAAACCAGCGCAGTAACTCCGGAGGCTTTCAATTCGTCAAAATCGACCTCAAATACCGTTTTTGCTTCGTAATCAGGTTTTAAAATCATCTCTGGTTCTTAATCCCCACTGTTCTTCCTATTGCGTATTTATAATTTTCGGGCTTGCGGCTCAGATTCAGGTAAATTTCGTCATTTGTATTCCCGATTTCCTGCTCAAAACCGTCCCCGTCTTTTATTTCAAGCACCTGCGCCTCAAACATCTCATCAGGCGTGATGATTTCCACAATATCGCCCTTTTTAATCTTATTTTTAATCCTTACTTTAAAATTATCGTCTTTTTTGTCGAGAAATTCAAAGAGAAAATCCGCTCCGGCAAGCCCTTTTGAAATATCATAGCTGTAACCGTCGCCATCGGGCTTGTTAAGATAAAAACCTGTTGTATAACCGCGATTTCCGACCTTAAGAAGCTCTTGTTTGAAGCGGCTAAAGTCTTTTTCGCCGTTAAAATAAGCGTCAATTGCCATTCTGTAAGCTTTTGCAACCGCAGAAACATAATAAAGGCTCTTTGTGCGCCCCTCAACCTTAAAAGAGTCAACACCGGCCTCAATAAGCTGCGGAATGTACTCAATAAGCGCCAAATCTTTGGGACTGAGAATGTGAGTGCCCCTTTCTGACTGCTCAATCTCAAAATACTGCCCCGGACGGGTTTCTTCAAGCAGTTTGTAACTCCAGCGGCAGGGCTGGGCGCACCCTCCATGATTAGCTTTACGCTCACCCTCCGTCATATAGTCGCTCAACAGGCAACGGCCGGAAAATGACACGCATTGCGAGCCATGAACAAAGGATTCAAGCTCAATATCGGGAACTGCGGCTCTTATCTCTTTGATTTGCGCAATTGAAAGCTCTCGCGCAAGAATAACACGTTTTGCGCCAAAATCACGCCAGAATTTTACTGCCTCGAAGTTTAAAGTATTGGTCTGGGTGCTTATATGCAGGTCTATTTGCGGGAGTTCTTTCCTTATTATGTTCAAAATCCCGAAATCGCTCACAATCACAGAATCCGGAGCAGCGCCTGCAATAAGTTCAAGATTTTCGTATAAATTCTTAATATCTTCATTAAAAGCGTAAATATTTAGCGTTAAATAAGCTTTTTTCCCGTAAGAATGCGCCAAATCGACCGCTTTTTTCAAATTTTCCTGTGTAATAATTTCGCCTTTTCGCATTGAGCGCAGGCTAAAATCGACCATGCCCAGATAAACCGCGTCAGCGCCGTAATTTATTGCATAATCCAGTTTTTCAATGTTGCCTGCAGGCATTAAAAGTTCAGGTTTTTTCATGTCTTCTCCGATTCTTGTACAATTTTATTATAAATAGGGGGATTTAAAAACTCTTGTTAAAATTTATGATAATTGTTATTATATGAAAAGTCATAAACGGGGAAGAGAATCTAAAAATGAAACTTCAAGGTGAATATAACTTTAAAGATTTCATGGATTTGTATTTTAATAAATATTACTTTAATTCAAAGCAAAATCTCGCAAACAGGCTGATTTTAACGCTCGGAGGCGGAATTCTGGCGATTCAGCTGTTTTTATTCCTGTTTTTAAATAATGTTTATACGGCTTTGAGCACTTATGTTGACGCAAAGCTTGTTATATTCCTGCTTTTGCTTTTCGGAGCGTCTTATTTTTTCAAGCCAAAGCTGATTTACGAAAATTACAAGAAAAACCACAATCCTAACAGCTATATTGAGGTAAATGAAAACGAATTAAAGCTGCACACAGGCAAAGAACTGCGTTTTGAAATGGCAAGGCTCAAAAATACTGTGGTTCTGAAACGCGGTTATTTTCTGGACTTTGACGAATCATTTATTTTTTATATCCCTCATAGATTTTTCAGAAGCACCGAAGATTTAAGAAATTTTCACAACCTTTGCCGCAAAAAAGGCGCATAGGGTTGAATTTGGAATCTGTGCATGCTAATATGGCTTCACATAGTACATAATTCCGTTTAAAGGTGGTGAAAAATCAATGCCAGAAGTTAAAGTCGGTGAAAACGAAAGTATCGAAAGCGCTTTGAAGAGATTCAAAAAGAAAGTTCAAAAAGCAGGTACTCTTTCCGAAGTTAAAAGACGCGAAGTTTACGAAAAACCGAGCATCAAAAGAAAAAGAAAATCTGAAGCTGCTAGAAAACGCAGAGTTTAAGATAAATTTTAACAAAAAACCCGTTGAACTAATCAACGGGTTTTTTATTTTATACTTTAAGCTAAACTCCAACCCCGGGAAGCTTTATTTGCTCGCAATCATACCGGTTTTTAGCAATATTATCGATTGTTCTGAAAATCTTTTCTGTGATTTCCTGAATATATTCGCTTGAAACAACCCCGTTCATAACGATATCAGCGGTTTGCATAGCCGGACGAATGTACGTTTGCGCTGTTAAATTGACATTTTCAAACTGCATGTCGGCCGCTTTGCCGGTTTTACCTCTGGATTCGGCCCTAATGTACCATCTGTCCTTTATAATATCAAATGGCGTGAAAACATAGACTTTCACGTCCATAATATCCCTAACACCCTCATTAAGAACATAAAGTCCCTCATTAACGATGATTTTAGCCGGTTTTTTCAAAACTCCATGCGGTTTGCTTTCGCATGTTGCAAAATTGTAATCCGGACTTCTAACAGCAGAGCCGTTTTTCAGGGAAATCAAATGTTCTTTCATAAGCTGGAGGTTGACGGCTGCAGGTGTATCAAAACTGTACCCTTTTGCGAAAAATGCTTCGTAGCTTCCCGCTTCACGCAGCTCTTTTGACCAGTCATGGTAATAATCATCGCAGCAAACAATCGTATAAACATCGGTTCTTTCCTCTGCAATGCAGGAACGTATTGCATTTTGGACAAATGTCGTTTTACCGGAAGCAGATTCGCCTGCAATGCCTATCAAAAACCTTGTTCCGGGCTCGTTAAGCGCTCTTCTTGCGAGATTAAAAATCACAGACTCTTTTACGTTTATAAAAAGAGGCTGGCGCTGCTTTTTGTCCTCCTCAAGAATCTTTTTGAGGCTTTCAACTATTTTCATCACAACAGGAAAGGTTGAGTTCACGTCTTGCTGCTGTAAATTTAAATCATTTTCTAATTGCATATCAAACTTCCGTTAGCTTATATAATATACTAGAATAAAAGAGGAAAAATTTCTTTAATAACACTTAAATCGTAAAAAAAATTAATGTTGCTATTTCAGGCGCAGAAATTTAATAAATCTTATCATAATATTACGCCTGTAACACGCAATTTTATTGAAAAATTTTATGTAAATAAATGTTTCATTTCTCAAAGGCATGTAGCAAAAATTTTTTTGAGCTGATTTGAATAAAATAAGAGTTTGTGAATTTAAGTAAATTATAATTTTGCAAACCTTGAAAAACACTTTGTGAAGCATACAATAGAATAAGAGATTATGAACATAAGCCGTCAATACACTACCCATCTTGATAACAATGGATACATTAGGAAAAAAGAGGATGTATCCGGGATGTTGTCTTCACAAAAGCTTTCTAAAAATCATGTAACGCCTTTAAAGAGAGAATCCATCAACTTTAAAGGCGTTTTCAATATTTTATACTCAAAAACAAAGCCCTTTAACTACCAAAAAGCGATAAAAGACCTTTCAGAAAGTATTGGCGGAGCACCATCAAGGCTCGCTCATAACATTGAATCTTATGAACAAATGAGCCGCTCTTATACAAAAAAAGGCGAAAACATTGTAATTAACGAAAAAAGGCCTCTGCTTTTGATTTGTGACAGCCTACAGGAGCCTTTCAAAAGAATTCCTTTAACAATTTACGATAAAGCGATTAAATTCCTGCAAAAACACAAGATTCTTTCTCCGGAGCACAAAGGGTTGTTCCAAAAACAGCGTCAATTGCTCAATAATGACGAACTTTTGAATTCTTTGGACGGATATTTGCAATCCGCTGACAAATACAGATATGACACGGCAAAAGACCGCAATTCATTGCTTTTTGACAATGCAATGAAAATGTTTAATTCAAAAACCGGAAATTACAATGCCGTGCATGAACGAGCACTGACCAGAATAGTTACCGGAATGATTCCTGCGGTTTTTCTTGCCAATGACGCATACAATCTTTCAAGATTAATGGATGATGACCCGAAATTAGCTGAAAAAGAAAAGAAAACCCGTTTTAACCAGGAAGTAAAACGTATTTTTTCAAATGCTTACCTGCAGTTGATTACTTTTGGTGCGCTCGCCAAGCATATCAACGCAAGCAAGGGCATATACGTTATTACAACCATCGCAACCGTTCTGTTCACAGAAGCATACTCAAGACTTTCAAACGGCAAAAAGCTTCACCTTATTTCAAAAGAAGAAGCAATCGAAATCAACAGAAAAGAACGTGAAAAATACCTCAAAAAACATCCTGAAGCGGCTCAGGCAGAAAAAGCTAATGAAAAACCCGCACAGGAACCGGTTCAAGCAGCAGAACATCCAAATCAGGCGCAAAACCCTGCGTTCAAAGGCGCAGGCGCGTTTAAAGCTTTTGATAATGTTGCGAACCTTTCTTTCAATGAAAGGGTTAAAACGCCCCAAAAGAGCTTGCCGCAGCCAATCAGCCCCGACGACAAAACAGAAAACAAACAATCAAAAGATTCAGAGCCTTTAATTTCATTGAAAGGCATTGCAAAATGGGCAGTTTCAGTGATTGCAGCCGGCTATGCAATTAAATACAGCCGCAATATTAAAATTAATAAGGCAACTGTCGGTGAATACCTTGATGTGCTCTCAAAAATGAGGAAAAACTTATACAAAAAACTGACCGAAGAAAAACATCTGATTGCAAAAACCGAATTTGATGAAATAGTTGCAAAACTTGAAAAATATGACCCTCTCTTTGCCAAACGATTCAAAGAAATTACAATAGAGCATCAGCAGGCAGGAGCGGTCGGCAAAATTGCTGAAAAATTTGCTCAAAAGCTTAAAGACGCGGGTCTTAATGAGCTTGCAGCTGACTTTAATGCGCTTGCAAATAAAAAATTGAAGCCTGACTTCAAAAATATTGAAACAATTAAAGCCGCAGAAAAGCATTTCAATGGCATAATGGAAAAAGAAACCGTCAAAAAGCTTGAAGAATTTTTCAGCGTAATGAAAAAGGAAAACCTTAAGTCTGAGGCTGATGAAATAAGGAAAATTCTCACAAATCAAGACACTAAGCTTCTTGAAACAAAAAATTACACAGACGCGGTTAAAAAACTAAAAGAAATGGCAAAAGCTGCCAAAAACTCCAATGAAAAAGAAAATGCTGAAAAACTTGAGGTTCTGCAGCATACGTTCAACAACAAATTTAAAATCAACCAGAACGAAGCCGTAATACAAATGTTCGAAAACGCGCTTTCACAGCTCAAAAAGAAAGATTCAGCAGCAGCTAAAGAGTTTGAAAACCTTCTTGAAAAAGCTAAAAATGCTGAAAACTATGATTTGGGCTCAAAAAATAGAAAATATTACAAAGAGTTCACAGATTTCTTTACGCAGCCGTTTATATTTATTAAGGATTTAGTAATATTCCCTTATACTTTCTCGCAAAATGTCCCCAAATGGGTTAAAAGTGGCGTAAAAAAACCGGCATGGTCAGATGGAATTAAATCTGTTTCTAACGGCGTTAAAAAGCTCAAGTCAAAAATGAAACTTGACGATGAACAGTTCAAAAAATACATGGATTTAAGCATAAACAAGGCATTTAACACGACCACAATGTCAAGTGTGTCAAATGCAGACCTTTCACTGCTTTCCAGATATGCGTCGCTTGCCGGCACAGCATGGTTCCTTGTTGCTGACAATTACAACATGGTTATGCTCAAATCAAACGGTGAGGACAAATCTCTCGCCTCGTTAAAAGCAAAAGAAAGAATAGTTCAGGAAACATCCAGAACTTTCTGGAATAACCTATTCATACAGCTGTTTAACGGCACATTCAGTAGCGTTTATAACGGAAGCCTGCTCGGAGCGCAGCTGGTTAACGCAGCTTCAACAACGGTCGGCGAATATGCAAACAGAAAAGCAATAGGCATGCCTGTTGCTGCACAGAGCAGAGATGAAATTCTGCAAAATGAGCACAAAAATCTATCTGACCCCGGATTAAAAGGTAAATTCTTCAGATTTATGACCCGATTAACCGGCAAAAAGGCTATTACGCAACGTGTTAGCGACAAACCGGCCAAATCGGAGCAAACAGAAGAAGTCAAAAAGCAAAAATAATTTTTCTTCATAAAAAATGTACAAAAAAGCCGCAGTAAGCAAAACTGCGGCTTTTTGATAAAGATTTCAATGATAAAACTAAATATGTTTTTCAATATTTGATACAATCGTAGATTTCGGCATGAGTCCGACCAATCTTTCAACCGGTTTTCCGCCTTTGAAAAGAAGCAAAGTCGGCAGCCCGCTGATTGAGTATTCTTTAGCTGTTTTGAGGTTTTCATCAGTGTTTAGTTTAACAACTTTCAAAGAATCCCCGAATTCAGAGGCAACCTCATCAAGAACAGGCCCCAATTTACGGCATGGCCCGCACCATGGTGCCCAAAAATCTACAATAGTTAAAGATTCAGAGTTTACAACTTCTGCTTCAAATGTTGCGTCATTGATATCCATCGCATTTGACATAATTTTCTCCTTAGAACCAATTAAATTCTTCAACATTCTATCATACAAATATTTATTATAACAAAAAAGTTAAAGAAATTAATCACTTGACGCATTGTATTCAGCGAGTAATATAGAATAACACACGGAGTTAAATTTCGTAGAGTTCGCTCTACCGGCTCCGAAAAAATTGAATAAAACATGCCGCGTTAGCTCCCCCAGTGGAGTGAAACGGAACGGAGTTAGATTTCGTAGAGCTTGCTCTACCAACTCTGGAAAAAATTGAATAAAATATGCCGCGTTAGCTCCCCCAGTGGAGTGAAACGGAACGGAGTTAGATTTCGTAGAGCTTGCTCTACCAACTCCGGAAAAAATTGAATAAAATATGCCGCGTTAGCTCAGTTGGTAGAGCAAGGGACTGAAAATCCCTGTGTCCTTGGTTCGATTCCGAGACGCGGCATATTTTTATAGATAACTTAGCCTGGATTTTAGCACGGGGAGTTGAGATTATGACCGGATTTTTAGAAAAACACAAGAATTTATTCACTATAATCGGCTTATTTGCCGTGTTTTACCTGATTTTCTTCCACAATATCGGCTCCTACCCGCTTATGGATATTGACGAAACCCGATACGTGCTGATGTCCAGAGATATGCTCAAAAGCGGCAATTTTATGACGCTTTATCTGAACGGGGAATATTTTTTTGAAAAACCGCCTTTGTATTTCTGGATTGAATGCCTGTCATTCAAGCTTTTTGGCGCTGTTAACGAGTTCAGCGCAAGATTTCCTGCTGCATTGTGCGGCATGGCGACTTCTTTCCTTGTTTATTTCTGCGGAAGAAAAATTGTTTCCGAAAAATACGGCATTGTGTCCTCACTGGTGCTTGCAACCTGCCTTGAATATACAATTCTGGCAAAATACGCTATTTTAGACATTTTTCTGTGTACACTTGCCGCTTTTTCGGTGTTTTCTTACTTCTTGACGCTCTTTGTGCAGGAAAAGAATAAAAAATACTTCTGGTGGCTTTTTTACATATTTTCGGCGCTTGCTGTTATGGCAAAGGGCGTTCCGGGCGCAGCAATCCCGTTTGGAACAGCGTTTTTTGTTTCAATTTACACCCGAACCTTTAAAGAAATCTTCAAACCGCTTTATATTTTGCCCGGAATAGCGCTTTTTCTGCTGATTACGCTGCCATGGCACATAATTATGCTAAAAACGCACCCGACTTTTTATCACGAGTATATTGTAAAACATCATTTGCAGCGTTTTTTGAATTCCGAAGAACTGGGCCGAAAACAGCCATGGTATTATTTTTTAATCACTGTAACATGGGGAATAGTGCCGTGGACGCTTTCTGTTTTTACAGCTGCGGGTGCAAAGCTGAAAAAACTCAAATCGCCGAACCTGAAGCCCACCTTTGAAAACGCAAAACTCTTTCTGGCAGTGAACATCATCGCAGCCCTGTTTACGCTGTTCTTTTTTTCATCCTCGAGCACAAAGCTAATAACTTATATTCTGCCGGTATACCCTTTTATGGCCTGTATTATCGGTTATATCTGGACAAAATACCTTTCAGAAGGCTGTTTTTCAAAAGAAATTGAGGTTTCTTCGTATATTTTCAGCGGATTTTGTATTTTATGCGGCGTCAGCGCAATATTTATGCAATTTTTTCTGCCGCAGGCAATTTATGCGGACATAAAATCCATACAATGGTTCTGCGTTGCGACAATTTTGCTTACACAGGTTCCGGCAGTGATTTTTCTTATAAAAAAGAATCGAAAAGCGCTTTTCGGGGCTTATATATTGTTTATCCTGATTCTTTCGGCATGGGGAACGCCGCAGTTTTACAGATTAGATTACGCATTCGGGCAGAATGATTTAATGGAGTATGCAAAACTGGCAAAAGAAAGCAATGCAACGATTTACGCAATCAACACGGGGCGCCGCTTTTCTCTTAATTACTACGGTTATGGCGCAAAAGTGGTTTATCTGAAAGATGTTGATTACAGCGGGCTTTCAGAACTCGAATTTGCGCCGGAAGCACTGATACTAGTAAAAAATAAAGAGATAAAAAACAATGAAAAAGCTTTTGCCAATTTTACAGAAATAAAAAAGGGCCGAAAATACACACTCTTAAAAGAAAAAGAGCCTAATTAAGCTCTTTTTCGATTATTGCTCTGGGGCGGCCTTTGACTTCTTGCAAAATTTGCCCGACATATTCGCCGATTATGCCAATGCAGAGCATCTGGAGCCCTGACATAAACATTTCAAAAATTTCATAGTAATCAATAGCGCCGATTCTTGCCGGCAAGTCCGCCATAAGCCTGAAAATAGTCCAACAGCCCCAGCAAATACTAATGAGCGAGATTATTATGCCAATATAGAAAATAATCCGCAAAGGTCTGACGCTGAAAGAAGTAATTCCCGCCGCAGCAAGCCTGAAAAGCGAGCCGTAGCCAAATTTTGATTTACCAAACTCGCGTTTTTTTACGTCAAACTCGACAATTTCGCTTTTCAAACCCGTGTCAAAGAAAATCCCTCTCAAAAACAGGTTGCGTTCAGGATACTGAGCAAGTATATCGAGCGCTTTACGGCTCATAAGACGATATTCGGAATGATTGGGCATGATATTTGCGCCCATAATGTTCATGAATTTGTAAAAAGCATTAGAAGTGAACTTTTTCCAGAAATTATCGGTTTTTCTGTCTTTTCTCACGCCATAAACAATTTCAGCGCCGTTGTTGAATTTAGCGAGAAACTCCTCGATTTTGGATTCATCCTGTTGTAAATCAGCATCAATTGTAACCGCACAATCGACTTCAAGTTTTTGCGCATACTCAAGTCCGGCAATCAAAGCTTTTTGATTTCCGTAGTTTTTTGTAAATTTCAAAGCTTTTATGTGCCTGCTATCGTTCTGATGAGCATTTACAATGAGCTGCCAGGTTTTATCCTTGCTTCCGTCGTCAATAAAACAGATAAAACTGTCCTCGCTAATCAATTCTTTCTCCATCAGAAGAAAAAGCCTTTGTCTTAGCAGCTCTATATTAACTTTCAACGATTCTTCTTCGTTAAAGCATGGAACTATAACTCCGAGTTTGTTTTTACCCATATATAAATCCTTTGTGATATTATTTCCACATAGGAATTTTATATTAATGACCACGAAAAAACAACTTATTATAAATGCGGACGATTTTGGTATCTCAAAATCTGCAAATCTCGCAATTTTAAAAGCTGCAAAAGACGGTGTGCTAACTTCGGCAAGTTTAATGGCAAATGCACCGGCTTTTGAGGACGCAGTTTCAATTTTGGAGCAACTGGAGGGGATAAGTATCGGAGTTCACCTGAATATCATTGAATTTTCGACATTAAAAGAGAAGTTGAAACATAATTCGCTTTTGTACGACCAGAACGGGCAGTATAAAAACGGTTTTGTGCAGATACTTCTAAAATCCTTTAATGAGGAGTTTTTAGAAGAAGTTGAACAGGATTTTCGCCTGCAAATCGAAAAAATCCTTGAAAAAACAAAGGTTTCTCATATAGATTCCCATGTTCATGTCCATGCAATCCCCGGGATTTTCAGGATTGCCTGCAAGCTGGCAAAAGAATACGCAATTAAAAATATCAGAACTCAATTTGAAATACCTTATCTGGTGCCTGATATTTCAAAATATATTTCATTCAAATACCCGATAAACCTTATAAAAGTAGCATTATTAAACAGTTTTACGCTTATAAATTGGCGCTGCGCAAAGGAGTTCGGGCTTTCGACGAATGAAAACCTTATTGGCGTGAATTATACAGGCTATATGGACAATAAAACCATCGAATTTGCATTGAAAAACGTAAAATCTCTCACAGAACTTCTTCTTCACCCCTCAATCTCCAGCGAAAAAAGTTCCGGATACAAAGAATTTTTAGCAGTGGCGGATACTTCATTAAATGAGAGGCTAAAAACTGCCGATATCACAGCCGTCGGGTGGAAATAAGAATTTTTCTTTTCATACTTCATATTTATATACATTGATACTAAAAAAAATTTGTTTGTGCTAGAATTTTTCCTAGCAAGTAGTTTACAACATTTTGGAGAATATGTTGTATTGAATGTAAAGCGGGAGTTGGAGACCGGCTTTCCTTAGGAAAGAATTGACATGCAACAGTGTGATAAGATATACGTGACAAAATCCTTTTTGCCGCCGATAGAAGAATATAACAAGTGGATAGCAAAAATCTTTGAAAATGGGCAACTCACAAATCAAGGCCCGCTGTTACGTGAGTTGGAATCCAGACTTTCAACTTATCTGGGAGTTAAAAATTTCCATTATGTCACTAACGGTACAATTGCTATTCAAATAGCCCTAAAAGCGCTGGGGATAACCGAAGGAGAAATTATCACAACTCCTTTTTCATACGTTGCAACGACCAGCTCTATCCTCTGGGAACGCTGCAAACCTGTTTTTGTTGATATTGAGCCGGAAAATTTCACAATTGACGCAGATAAAATTGAAGCGGCCATAACGCCCAATACAAAGGCGATTTTAGCCGTGCATGTTTTCGGATATGCCTGTGACGTCGAAAAAATTGAAAAAATTGCTAAAAAACACAATATTTTTGTAATCTACGACGCGGCTCATGCCTTTGCGTCAAAATACAAAGGCAAATCCCTGCTTGATTACGGCGATATTTCGACCTGTAGTTTCCACGCAACCAAGCTTTTCCACACGATAGAAGGCGGTGCTTGCATTGTCAAGGAGGACGCAGTTTCTCAAAGATTAGACCTTATAAAACGTTTCGGGCATGACGGCGACAATCATTACTGTTTGGGCATAAATGCTAAACAAACGGAAATGAATGCTGCAATGGGGCTTTCAAATTTGCCGTATTTGTCTGAAATTATTTCAGAAAGAAGAAAAATTAGCGAGTTGTACGATACATACCTGGAAAATTGCCTCAAAAGACCCGCCAAACAAAAAGATTTAATGTACAATTTTGCATATTATCCTGTTCTTTTTGAATCAGAAACCGAGTTAAAAGAAGTCTTCAATGCCTTGAGCAAAGATGGTATTCACCCCAGAAGATACTTTTATCCAAGCCTTAACAAACTTCCATATCTGGAAAATACGCTCGATTGCCCAATTTCGGAGGATATAGCCAGCAGAATCGCGTGCCTTCCATTGTTTATCGGATTAGAGCTTGGAACAATTGAGAAAATTTGTAAAATTATCAGGGGAGTTTGCAAAGTATGACAAATTTCTTTGATAAAATCTTTTCTTATAAAAAAGATGATATTAACACGGTTTGGCGGGTTTTAGGCTTTAAAATTTCATACAAAAACAAAGAAAACACTTTAAAAGCCATAACACAACAGAATAATTATGACCTCACGGAGTTAAAAACGGCAAAAGAACTGATTATATTTTTTGTGCCTAAAATTGAAATGATAACTGGAGGAATTCTATCTATATATTCAATTTGTAAGTATTCTAGAGAAATTTGCCCTAATGCTATGTGTTTGATTTCGACACCGCCAGGAAACAGAACATATAGTCACAATAACTATTTCAATAACGAAGAAAAGATATACAGATGGTCACAAATAACAGATAATGCTTCAGCTGAAAAGATTACTGTTCATTTGCCGGAGTTTTTGGCTGATAAGTTCTACAACTCATTGTCCCTGAAAGAAAAGAAGTTTTTAAAATCCACCAAGGATTTGCAAATCAATATATTAAATCAAAATATTGATTTGATGCCGGAACCGTCAAAAATACAAAATCTCAAAAAATTAACAGCTAATATTACGCAAACTATAGGCCACGACAAATGTGCAACACAAGAAATATGTAACAAATGGGGCATACCAACTCATTTTTTATCAGTAGGTATCGAAACTTCAATATATAAAATTTTGCCCTTTGAATCTAAAGAAAAAATTATAGTATTTTCTCCGGATTGTTGTCCGGAAAAGTCAAAAATACAGAAAAAAATAGAAAAAGAACTGCCTGACTATAAAATCGTCACTGTAAAGAACATGAGATTTCAGGATTATATGGATTTGATTGCACGTTCTTATTTTTCTGTAACCTTTGGGGAAGGGTTTGACGGGTATTTTATTATACCTGCGCTGGTGGGAAGCATTGGTTTTGCGGTTTACAACGACAAATTTTTCCCGGACAAAAGCTGGAAAGAGCTGCCTTTGACATATGATTCCTTTGACGAAATGTATAAAAAAATTACAAATGATATGATTTCACTACTGCAGAATAAAGAAGAATACATAAAATTAGCAAATACCTTAAAAGAAAAGCATGACAGCATATACAACATTGATTGTTTTAAAAATAATTTAAAACTGTTTTACCAGGGAAAATACAGCTTTCTTCCCACTATAGAGGGAGGGATTTCACAATGAAGCTTGGAATTATGCAGCCTTATTTTTTCCCATATCTAGGCTATTTTAGCTTAATAAAACATACAGATAAATTCATACTTTTTGATCCTGTTCAGTTTATAAGACATGGCTGGATAGAAAGAAATCGTGTACTAAAACCGGAAAATGACTGGCAATATATCAATGTTCCACTGGAAAAACACTCATTGGACACGAAAATAAAAGATATTAAGATAAATAATGAAAATGACTGGAAATCAAAAATTTTGAGCCAGTTGCAGCATTACAAGAAAAAATCACCTTTCTACAAGCAAACTGTTGCTGTGGTAGAAGATGGTTTAGATATTATTACAGATAGCATTGTTGAATTAAATGCACACACAATGGAGTCTGTATGCAGATATCTTGGTATCAACTTCGACTATGAAATATTTTCACAGATGAATCTAAAAATAGATGAGGTTAACGCTCCTGATGAATGGGCATTGAATATCTGTAAAGCCTATCCGGATGCCGATGAATACTGGAACCCCCAGGGTGGTTTGGAATTTTTCGACAGAAACAAATATGAACAAGCAGGAATTAAGCTATTTTTCCAAAAAGTCAACATAAAACCCTATCCTCAAAGAAGAGGTCCTGAAAATATCATAACTGGCCTATCTATCATTGATGTAATGATGTTCAATTCACCAGAAAAAATATCGGAGATGCTCGATGACTTTGAATTGCTCTAAAGAACTGGGCGGATATCCCGGCCTAGAGCTGGGTGAATGTGCTTTTAACATAAAATCTAACAGCATATCCTTAAACACGGCAAGAAATAGTTTAAGATATGTTATCAGGGCATACAATATTAAAGAAATTTTTGTACCGTATTACACCTGTCCTGTCGTTTGGCAGGCAATAAAAAAAGAAAATTGCAAAATTAATTTTTATCACGTTAACAAAGACTTTTTACCCCGGGAGGAGTTCGCAGAAGACGCTTTTGTCCTCTATACAAACTATTTTGGAATTTGCGCCAAAAACGTAAAACTACTTGCTAAAAAATACAGAAACCTGATTATTGATAACGCTCAGGCATTTTATATGCCAAAATACGGAATTGCTTCATTCAATTCCATTCGGAAGTTTTTTGGAGTTCCTGACGGATCATTGCTCTATTGCGACAAAAAATTGGAGGACGAATTTGAAACTGATATTTCTTATCCAAGATTCACACATCTGTTAAAAAGATTGGATATTGACGCAAGTTCAGGATATCAGGACTTTTGCAAAGATGAAGAACTCCTGAATAATGAGCCGGTTAAATATATGTCAAATTTAACATATAAAATCTTCAATCAGATTGATACACAACGAGCAAAAGCCATCCGGCTTGAAAATTTTAGGATTTTGCATGAATCGTTAAAAAATAGCAACGAATTGAAATTTGAATTAGACACTGACGATGTACCTATGGCATATCCATATCTTGTAGAGGAGAATGGTCTCAAGCAAAAACTTATAAGTAAAAAAATCTACTGTGCTACATATTGGAATCCGCTTCCTGACGAATATACCGAGGGATATTTTCAAAAATACCTCGTGCCGCTCCCTCTGGACCAACGATACTGTGCAAACGATATGCACAGAGTATTGGAGGTAGTTTATGAGTAAAATCAGAGTATTAATATTCCCGGCCGGTGAAATCAATTCTGTTGAGCTGCATGACGCACTTTCTACATGTGTCAATATTGAGCTTTTCGGTGCTTCTTCTGTGGAACGACACGGAAGTTATATTTTCAAAAACTACATTGCAAATGTTCCTTTAATTAGCGAGCCTGATTTCTTTGAGAAGTTCAATAAAATCCTTGACGAAAACAAAATAGACGTAATTTTTCCTACGCATGACACAGTTGCAGAATTTTTTGCCCAAAATCCCGAAAAACTCAATTCTGTTGTTGTTTGTTCAGACAAAAAGACCGCAGAAGTATGCAGGGATAAAAAGGCAACCTTTGAAATTTTCAAAAACGAAGATTTCTGCCCAAAAATATACTCAACAATAGAAGATTTACCTGTATTTATCAAGCCCAGAAAAGGTCAGGGTTCTGTGGGAGCAAAGCTGATTAAAGCGAAAACCGACCTCCCTGCAAACCTGAACACCGAAGAGTACATAATTTCTGAATACTTACCAGGTGATGAATATACAGTTGATTGTATTACAGATAAAAATGGCATCCTGAAAGCAGTTCTGCCGCGTTCCAGAAAAAGGCTTCTGGCCGGGGTCTGCGTTGCAGGACAAAATGAAGCGCTTACACCGGAAATTCAGAAAATTGCTGATAAAATCAACGATAAACTCAAATTTCGCGGATTATGGTTCTTCCAGATTAAAAAAGACAACAATGGAAAATTCAAGCTTCTCGAAATCTCCGTACGATGCGCAGGTACAATGTGTCTATCTCGAGCTATGGGAGTAAATTTAGCGCTATTGAGTATTTACACTGCAATAGGTCAGGAAATAGAAGTTTTTAAAAATCCTTACAATCTCAAAATGGATAGAACTTTGATATCCAGGTATAAAATGGACTATGAATACTCAAAAGTTTATTTTGACTTCGATGATACATTAATTATCAACAATAAGGTACATTTACCGGCAATTTCATTTTTATATCAATGCAAAAACGAGGATAAAAAAATAGTTTTGCTCACAAAACACGAATACGACCTGCAAAAAACGTTATCCCGTTTTTCGATATGCAAAGAGTTATTCGATGAAATTATTGTCCTAAAGCCTAATGAAGAAAAATCACCTCACATCAAGCCTGAAAAGGCAATTTTTGTTGACAACTCATATAAAGAACGAAAAAAAGTTCATGAAATTTTTAAAATTCCGGTTTTTGATGTTGACGGAATTGAGGTATTGGCGGATTGGAAGAGGTAATAATGGAAGTTAAACAGTTTTTAAGGAACATGCTTTCGGTGCATGAAGATAAAAATCATTTGGTGTTCTGCTTTTGTGGCATAAAACTCAAATTCAGAATAAAGAAGAATGAATTCATCGTCCATACATTGAGCAGAAAAGTTGATGAAAGTAAAAACATTATTTTCACTGTTAAAAGTGATATTATAAATGAAATCAAAGCGCTGAATGCGGCCCGGGAGCTCCACAAAGAAACTTTCAAAAAATATAAGAACTGTAATGCAGGAAAAGAGGTTGTGCTCGTCGCAACGGGACCTACGTTGAATGATTACATTCCCATTGAAAATGCTGTTCATGTGGGTGTAAACAGAGCTTATATGTTCGACAAAATTACGTTTGATATTTTGTTTATGCAAGATTATCTTGCCGTAAAAAACTACATAGAAGACTCTTATAACTATAAAAACAAAGAATTAAAGAGATTTTACGGCTTGTTGCAGCCCGAGTTGGTTGAAAACTGGGTTATTCCTGAATCTTATGCAATAAAACATAAGGCAGAAAGATATTATGCACGCTCTTCCTGGGCACCCAATGCAAGCAATCCTGTTATTAATTTTACCTATGATATATCGTCAGAGCCATTAATTTGCCACGGTTCGGTGGTATTCCCTGCAATGCAGTTTATTTTATATACAAATCCATCAAAAATCTACCTTGTGGGCTGCGACTGTTCAACCCAAGGATATTTCAACGGCCCGCCACTCTTTCCGCTTGATCCCGAGTGGATGCACAGATGGTGGAATGAGCTAAAAAACTTTGCACAGATGTATTATCCAGAAACAGAGATTATATCGGTAAACCCAGTAGGGTTAAAAGGGTTGTTTACAGATACTTATCAAGATACAACGAGGGAAGAATAATCATGACAAAAAAATTTTTTCAAACAATTTTTTCAATAAAAAATGAAAAAAATCATAAAGTACTGACATTTATGGGATTAAAAGTTAAATTGAAAAAAAGAATCAATTTAGACAACCTTGACGAAATATTAAATAGTTTATCTGAAAAAATATCAAGCGATATAGCATATAAAGATTGGTGGGACAGAACATCAATCTATAATTCACTAGAAAAAGAAGCACATCAAGAAACACTTCAATTTATCAAAACTCATATTGATTTAAATAAAGTAATTTTACTCAAAGACAGATGGCAGAATTTATTATATTGCATTGATAAGGCGAAAAAAATACCAGGTTTATATATTGAATGCGGAGTTCATAGCGGAAGAAGCATAAATCACGCAGCGAGGCACAATAGAAATATAACATTCCATGGATTCGATTCATTTGAAGGATTACCTGAGGAATGGTCAGGCAATTCAATGCAAACAGGCGCTTTTGACTTAGGAGGATGCTTACCGGAAGTCGAAAAAAATGTTCGACTATATAAAGGCTGGTTCAATGAATCATTAACGAAATTTTTCAAGGAGCAAGATGAAAAAATCGCATTTTTACATGTCGATTGCGATATTTATCAGTCAACAGTAGATATATTCAATATAGTTGAACAATACTTACAAAAGGGTACAATTATTGTTTTTGATGAGTATTTTAATTACCCGAACTGGCAAAATCACGAATTCAAAGCATTTAATGAATTTATAACCAGGACAAATTTCAAGTTTGAATACATATCAATAGGACATTTGCAGGTAGGTATAAGAATACTTGAAGTTGGGAGTAAATAATGAAAGTATATGCATTTGTACCTGCCAAAGGCAGCAGTGAACGGGTCGAAAACAAAAATATGAGATATCTAGACGGAGAAAGGCTTTATGCCAAAGCTCTGAAAACCTTGTTGAACTGCAAAGAAATCGACCAGGTTTTTCTTGACACCGAATCCGAGGAAATGTACAAGGCTGTGGATTATCTGCCCATCACATTTATGAAAAGAGATGCTTCTCTCGCTAATAATAAAACAGACGGGCACAAAATGTTCATGAATGAGGTCAATTCTTATCCTGATGCAGATATTTACGTACAAATGTTATGCACCTCGCCTTTTATTCATCCAGACACAATTGACTCTGCAATTTTAATGCTAAAGGACCCCAATAGCACATATGACTCTGCAATTTTGATGAAAAAAGACAAATTTTATTTTTGGAAAGATGGCAAACCCACTTATGATATAAATCACATCCCGAACAGTAAAGACCTGCCTGAAACAATAATTGAGTCAATGGGGTTATATATAGTAAAAAAAGAGACCGCCCTAAAATTCAACAGACGTTTTGGGGATAATCCTTACTTATTCTACGGCGAGCTTGAAGAGCTTATTGATGTAAATACACCTGAAGATTTGGAATTTGCAAGAAACTATGCAAGAGGTTTGAGGCAGGCCGAAAACGAAAAATTACGTCTTATCAAGCATTTCATATCTTCTCCGGCCCTTTCTGACCTTTTGGACGATATGAGAATCGAAAAAAATGAAGAATGCGGCGTTGTCATAAACGAGTGGAAAACAAATATGCCCGGCACAAAGCTCCTCGGCAGAGCGAACACTCTGAAACTCAGGGCGTTGAAAAAAGATGAAGATTTCAAAGGAATTTACAAAGCTATTGAGTCATATGAGGGCATTACACAAAACGACATAATAATTGTAGAAAATGAAGTCAAAGAATATGCCTACTTTGGTGATTTAAATGCGAGATTAGCAATTAAAAACGGCGCCTCCGGTGCGGTAATAGACGGCGCAACCAGAGATGTTAGGCAAACTCAGCTTCTAAATTTTCCAGTGTTTGCCAGAAGCTACAACGCTGCCGATGTAAGAAGAAGAGCAACAGTTGATTATATCAACAAACCTGTAAAAATCGACGGAAAAACAATTAATCCCGGAGATTTGATATTTATTGATGAATGCGCAATGGTCGTTATTTATAAAAAATACGAACAAGAAGTCATAAAACGTGTACTGGACGTTTTTTACAATGAAAAAGCTATTGTTAATGACATCGTCAATAACAAACATATCGATGAAATTCTTGAAAACAGAGGAACATTTTAACATGCCAATTTGCACAGTACTACTTATTACGTATAATCATGCCGAATACATAAGAAAAGCAATAGATTCAGTTTTAGAACAAAAAACGCAATATGATTTTGTTATACATATATTTGATGACGCATCAAATGACGGTACATCAGATATAATAAGAGAATATGCCCAAAACTATCCGGATAAAATAAGACCCTTTATATCAGAAACAAATAAAGGTGCACAAAACAACATCTGGAACGCTTATAAATCGGTAAAAACCAAGTATTGTGCGTTACTTGAGGGCGATGATTACTGGGGTGACGAAAACAAGCTGGAGTTGCAAATTGCAGCTCTGGAGCAGCATCCTGAATGTGCAAGTTGTGCCGGGAATACTATAATGTTTAATAAAGGGGACAAATATGACAAAGCCAAAAACGGTTCATTACTAGTTTCAAAAGATTTAATAGATAAAAGCCCAATCTTTACCAGAGAAAGACTTAAAGGCAAATTCTGCGGTTACATTAATCACATTTCGACAAGAATAATAAACATGGAAAAGGTCAATCTTGATGAAATTAGAGATTTAGAAAGTTTTTGCTATGATAATGCACAATTCTTTTATCTGCTAAGTAAAGGACCGATAATTATGATTGACAAAATTTTTAGTGTAAGAATAATGACGGGGAGCGGTATTTTTTCCAGTCTTAACACTAACAAAAAGCTAAGAATACATTTAAATGCACTAATTGAAGTAAATCGGCAAATAGATTATCAATTAGAAGAAATCATATATGAACATCTACAAAGTTACTTGTCATACTTTACAGGGGCACAAAAACAAATAGGTGCTCAAAGAATACAAATTATTGAGAATATAAGACAACTTAACAATATAAAAAAACTGAAACATTATATTCTATCAGATTTTTTGATAGATATATTAGATTTACCACGAGATATTTTTAGAATAATGAAAAATAGAAAGGAACATTAAATGAAATACTGCACATTGGCATACGAAAATCTTTACTTTGATACTTACAATGGAGAAGTTTATCTTTGCCCTTGGATGGACCCCAAAATATCCTGCATAGGAAATATCTTGGAAGATGATCTTGGAACTCTTTGGAACAGTGATATAGCACAAAAGCTCAGAGATAGCCATACCGATAACTCTTTCTGCTATTGTCGGCCTCAAGCCTGCCCTCATATTCAAAACAATGATTTTACTGAAATTACAGATGAAAATCAATATAAAGAATTGACAAAAACCAGAGAATATCCAACAATTTTGAACCTGGCTTATGATTTTGTTTGTAACCAGTCATGTGAAACTTGTCGTCCAGAGGTATTTATCCCGCCTAAAGATTACGCAAAAAAAATAGAAAAACTTCAAAAAAGAATTGCCCCTTATTTGGATAAAGCAAAAAAGATAAGCGCTTCAGGTCACGGAGATCCTTTTGCTTCACCATACATGATGAAGTTGTTGGAAAATCTACATCCGGAGGACCCTGAACTATGCTTGCAGCTGGAAACAAACGGAGTATTTTTCGATGAAGAACATTGGAAAAGAATTGAACATTTAAAAGATTTTAAAATTGATACTTTAGTTACTGTTAACAGTTATAACAAGTTTACTTATGAACACATATCAAGAGGCGGCAATTTTGAAAAATTAATGAAAAATTTAGAATTTATATCAGAATTAAGAAAGAAAAATCATATTAATAACTTAATGTTTGCGCTTGTAACACAAGATAGAAACTTTAGAGAAATACCTTCTTTCATAGAAACAACTTTTAATAATTACTGTGTTGATAAAATTCTGCTGCGCCCAGTTTACCAATGGGGAACCATGCCTGAAAAAGCTTTCTGGTTCAAAGATGTATTAAATCCCAAGCACCCTTACCACGCAGAATACTTAGAAATTCTCCAACATCCAGCACTAAAGGATAAAAGAGTGTACAACTTTGGAGGAGAAATGGATCATCCAGCACGCGATTTTTACATTGAAGAAACATGTCAGTGCTGTTGTCAAGAAGAAAAACCCAAAGTAAGCCCAGCAAAAAATTTCGTTGCTCATGCAATTTCATCACTAATTCCATGTAGCGAAATCCGAAGAAATGTGAGAAATAAATTATTAAAAGGCTAAAATGAGAAAATTGTTCATAAAATTACACAATCTCATAGTCAGAATTCTAACATCTTTTATTTTTATAAAAGATGTTAGAAAACGGCTTAGAACCCTGTTATTACACCCCCCCCCCCCAAACCCGCACAACACAAGCCATTCAGGGATATACCAATGTATGGGGAATACCTATCAAAATAGGAAAAAATTCATATCTTGGCGAAAATTCAAAAATTTGGCATTACAATAGTAAAATTGGCGCTTTCTGTTGCATTTCTTGGAATGTGTGCATAGGCCCACCATCACATCCACAAGATAGACTCACTATACATACATTTACCTATAGGCAGAAGCGGGATGATTATGATATATTTCTTGAGAAAAATAAATTATATGCCTTTAACGAGGGAATCCAGCCAGTTTTAATAGGAAATGATGTTTGGATTGGATGCAATGTTGTCATAAAGGGCAACATAACAGTCGGTGACGGTGCTATTATCGGAGCCGGGTCGGTTGTGACCAAAGATGTTCCCCCATATGCAATTGTCGGTGGCGTACCAGCAAAAATTATTCGTTATCGCTTTGACGAAGAAACTATATCAGAACTTCTTAAACTAAAATGGTGGGAACTAGATGACGATATAATCAAAGAATTACCGTTTAACGATATAAAAGCCTCCATAAAAAAACTAAAAGAAATTAGGGGCACAAAAAAATAAAACTTTCAGCTATAATCATAATATGCTGAAAAAAATCACATACTTTTTCTACACCGTTTCGCGCGGATATTCGCTGCCGACAAGCTTTACAAGCTGGCTTGTGTGTTTTGTTTACTGTTTGGGATATGGCGGCGATTTTATCAACGGAATTATCGCACTTATTGGCGTAACATTTGCACATCTGGGCACAAACCTCCTCGATGACTGCATTGACACGATATTCAAAGTACCAAAGCAAAAATGCAAAACAGAATATCTGGACAAAGGCCATTTTACGCTTAAATTTATCAGCATTGCCTGCGGAATTTACTTTTTGATTGCGGCTGCGGCGGGTTTTTATTTGTTTTTGCAGTCCGGCGTAAAAGTTTTGCTTATTGCTGCGATTGCCGCCATAATAATCCTGCTCTATCCGCGGCTGAATCACTATGCACTCGGAGAAATCGCTGTTGCGCTGACATACGGCGTGCTTTTGTTCTCGGGTATAAGCGTTGTAATGACCGGTGTAGTCACATTTAAGCTTCTTTTGCTTTCCGTGCCGGTTTCTTTGTTAATAATGAACCTCCTGTACGCCCATTCGCTGATGGATTATGACTTTGACAGCCTGAATTGCAAAAAAACGCTTTGCGTGCGGCTTGGTTCAAAAAAATTGGCGCTCAAACTTTTTTTGTTCATTGGATTGATTGCGGTTTTAATTCACTTTGTGCTCATAATGAAAAATATACTCCCGATTTGCGCGGGAATTATCGTGATTCCCGTGATATTGTACTATTTAAGGGCATTTTCGCTGCTTAAAAACTACATAAAAACAACAGAGCATAAAGAAAACGATTTTATGAACATCTTCAAACTTGCAAGAAACGCTTCAATGGTCTATAATTTGCTCGTTGCAGCGGTTTTGATAGTAAAATGATTGACAAAAATCCCGAAAAAATTAAAAATATGTTCAATGCTCTGGCTTCGCGCTACGATTTTATGAATTTTGCGATATCACTGGGCATTCAAAAAATAATCAAGCAAAAAAGCGTCGGGTTTATAAAAATTAAAAAAGGCGCCCGAATAGCCGATTTATGCAGCGGAACCGGCGAAATTGCGGAACTTCTCGCCCGAAATGAAAATGTTGATAAGGTTTTTGCGCTTGATTTTTCCCCCGACATGCTCCAAATTGCAAAAACAAAGCGCAAATCAGGCAAAATCAGCTTCATTGAGGGCGATTGCTCTAATTTGCCTTTTGAATCGTCATCGCTCGACGGCTGCACGCTGGGTTTCGGGCTGAGAAATTTTGAAAACTATGAAAAAGTTGTCTCAGAAATCGCCAGAGTGCTCAAAAACGGCGGATTTTTCCTGCATCTTGACCTTTTTAAAGGCAATGAGCCTGTGAACAAAATATTTGATATTCTTGCCGTAATTTTAGCAAAAATATTCAGCAAATCGCCTGAATCCTACAAATATTTAATTTTGTCCAAAAACAGCTTTTTATCACCCGAAAAACTGGCCTGCGCAATAGAAACTCAGGGCCTGAAATGCTGTAAAATCCGCAAATGGGCATTCGGAATGGTAAGCGCGCAGCTTTTTATTAAAGATTGTTCTCAACAGGGATAATCGGTGCGCCCACAACCCTTTCGAGGTTGGCAGCCGAGGTATTGTACTGCGTGAGCGTGTTGTAATAGCCCAATTGCGCATTCAAATAGGTAGTTTGCGCGTCTTTCAACTCAACCGCATCGCCCAATCCGACCTTATATCTGCCAGCAGCAAGGTCATAGCGGTCTTTTGCCTCATTCATTGAAGAAAGCGCAACCGGAATCGACTCCTGTGCATTTTTAAACTGAATATATGCCTGTTTTACTTCAAGATAAACGCTCTGACGCTGAACCTCATAGTCCGCTTTGTCCTTTAAGTAGGTAAGTTTTGCCTCATCCACCTGCTGTTTCAGCAAGAGCAAATTAAGGTTCTGATATGCAACCTGGGCGCCTATCTGGTAGCCATAATCGGTTCCCGGAGTTTTTCCGCCCCTTGTATAGCTGCCAAATCCCGTAACATCCGGCAAAAACGCGTATTTCGACGCTTTAATCAAAATTTTTGACCCCTCCATTTTCTTCTTTGCCGCAAGAAGTTGAGGACGCTGTTCATAAGCCGTTTTGATTATATCGTCAAAAATAATATCGTATTTTCTGGAGGTAAGCTTTTCTTTTATTTCATAATCGGCAAATTCAGGAAGCCCCATTGCGTTATTTAAATTTGCATAAGCCATATCAACAGTATTTTTCGCCTGAATCAAATCCAATTTTGCGTTATTGAGGTTGTACTGGGCCGTAGTGACGTCAATTTTGGCTTTTGAGCCGATATTGTAATAAGCCTCGGCCTGTTTCAGGTGAATTTCATACTGCGCAACGGCTTCTTCCTGAACTTCTACCTGCTGAAGCGCGTACAGAAGCGAATAGTAGGCATTTTTAACGTTGTAGATAATTTCATTGATATTAGCCTGAAGATTTTCTTCCGACGCTTCAAAAGTTTTCTTTGCAACACCCGCAGAAGCAGAAGTTTTGCCAAAGTCAAACAAAAGCAGGTTCACGCCTGCGCTGGGCGCGTTCCAAAGGGTATATTTTTGCATGGGGAACTTGAAGTTCGTCATCAGCATATCATTTTTTGAAGCACTGACGCCAAGATTAATTGTAGGGAAGTAATTTGCCCACGCCTGCGCAATTTTATTTTTGTAAATATCCCTGTTCATCATCTGTGAAACGATAGAAGGGTTGTTTTCAAGCGCCAATTTTACGCAATCATCAACGGAAATGATTTTATTTGCCGTAATAGAGCCGGTCATTACCTGCTGTGTTGTTTGAATTTCCGCATTATTGCCGGAATTTTCGCTGTTTAGATTTACTTCGATTTCCTGTGCGTCTTTTTTTGCGGATTTTTTCTTTTTGGGCTGCTTTCTGGCAGCTTTTTTACCGGCTTTTTCTTCTTCTTTGCGGTTTTTGTAAGATTCTTCCGCATATTTTGTTGCGTTTTTAAAGCTGCGTTCTTTGGTTTTTTGTTCTGTATTTTCCGTTTTTTTCTTTTTATTAAATAATTTGAATTGCTTCTTTTCCTTTTTTTGAGCAGCAGGAAGCTCTTCAGCCTGTTCTTCAAGCGCCTGTTCATTTGACGCAGGCGAAAAAGCTTCATCTACCTGCGCGATTCTCACGTCATAAGCCATAGAAACAGGCATATATGCCGAGAACAGCGATATTATCATTATTAATGTTGTTAGTTTTTTTATCATTTCTTCCTCTTATTCATAATAGATAGAGTTTTAGCTACATTATGTATTATTTTTCTTCATTTTTCTTGTGGTGAAGTTTATTTTCCACTTTATCAACCATAGACTGGATGATTACATAAAAAGCAGGCGTCAGGAGCGTACCGATTGTACCTGCTGCAACCATACCGCCAAAAACCGTACTACCAAGTGAAATACGGCTCTGTGCACCCGCGCCCGTAGCAAGAACAAGCGGCAAAATACCCAGTACGAACGCCACAACCGTCATCATAATTGCCCTGAACCTTATGTGAGCTGCCTCAATTGCAGCTTCTTCGATAGTCTTTCCGTTTTCTTCATGAAGAACCTTCGCAAACTCAACAATAAGGATTGCCTGTTTTGCAGCCATACCGATAAGCATAATCATACCTACCTGTGAGTACAAATCGAAAGCCTGACCCATCATAAGCTGGAAAATAAGCGCACCAACCGCGGCAAGAGGACAAATCAGCAATACCGCCATAGGAATTGTCCAACTTTCATAAAGTGCGACAAGAAACAGATATACAAACGTTAAAGCCATTGCAACAATAAAGCCTGTTTGTCCGGAAGATTCAATTTCCTGTTTTGAAGTACCCGACCATTCAAACGAAATGTCATTTGGCAGCGTTTTTACAGAAACTTCTTCCATTGCTTTCATTGCTTCGCCGGAGCTTTTGCCCGATGCAGGCTGACCGCTGAACTGAACGTTTCTATACTGGTTGTACCTTGTAATCTGGTTTGCACCGACAGATTGTTTTAAATCAACCATCGTCGAAATAGGCGTCATTATGCCTTTTGAGTTTTTAACATATATACCGGAAATATCAGTCGCCTTACGTCTGTATTTTTGTTCTGCCTGCAGCTGCACCCTGAATACACGGCCGAGTTTGTTGAAATCATTTACGTAATATGTGCCGAGCGTAGATGAAAGCGTGCTGTAAAGGTCAGAAAGATTTACGCCCTGCGACATTGCTTTTTCGTAATCAACATCCACAATGTACTGCGGAACGTTCGCCTGATAAGTCGTATAAACGTTGTTCAAATCTTTGTTCTGGTTTGCCGCCATAAGGAGTTTATTTGCCCAGGTTTCCATTTCCTGAGGCGTATATTCGCCTTTGGAGAGCATTTGGAACTCAAAACCGCCCAGCATACTCATACCGGAAATAGCCGGAGGCGAGAAAACACCAACCTGTGCATCCCGAATCGGCGCAATTGCCTGCCTTACGCGGCCAAGAATCGCATTCATAGAAAGGTCGGTTTCTTTACCCTGAATCATTCTGACAAATTTTTGCCAGATATTAAATTCACGTTCGCCCCATTCTTTCAGCTCAATAACCATGAAAGCCGAGTTTGAGGGGCCGATTCCTACGAACATAATTCTGTTGCTAACGCCCTCAATATTGCGAATTGCCTGGTCCATCTGCTGTGCGGCCTGTGTTGTACGGCTGATAGACGAACCGGCCGGCAAAGTAATTTGCGCCATCAATACGCCCTGGTCTTCATCAGGAATAAAGCCCGAAGGAATGGCCTTAAAAAGAATTAACAGCAGAATCAAAAATCCGCCATATACTTTGAGCGTTAATTTTTTATCATAGACAAAAACTTTAACATATTTCATATAAACATCGGTAAGTTCTTTGAAATAAACGTTAAATTTTTCAAAAACAAATTTAATAGCAGCCGAAGCTTTGTTTGAGGGTTTTCTGTTCGGGTCTTCTTTTCTCAAAATAATCGAACACAAAGCAGGCGACAGAGTAAGCGCACAAACCGCAGAAAGTGCAATGGAAACAGCAATACAAACAGCAAACTGCTTGTACATTAAGCCCGACAGGCCCGGAACAAAGCCCATAGGAACAAATACCGCCATCAAAACGAGCGCCATTGCGACCAGAGCGCCGCCGACCTCTTCCATTGTGAGCTGAGTTGCTTCAATAGGGTCTTTTCCCTCCTCAAGGTGCCTTTTTACGTTTTCAATTACAACAATCGCGTCATCGACTACTGTGGCGACCGCCAGCACCATTGCAAACAGCGATAACAGGTTAATCGACATGCCAAAAAGCGGCAAAACCGAAAAAGTACCAATCAATGACACCGGAATCGCAAGAAGCGGAACCAGAGTGGCTCTCGGGTCGCCCAGAAAGATGAAGATAATCGCAATAACGATTATTGACGCTTCAAGGATTGTGTGGACAACCTCGGACATTGATTCGCGGATAAATTGCGTATCATCGTGCATGATTTTGACACTTATTCCGTCAGGAAGCGTTTTTTGGATTTCTGCGAGCTTATCTTTTACTTCATTTACGATTTCGATTGCATTCGCGCCCGGAATCTGAACAATCTGCATCAATGCAGCAGGTTTTGCGTTGACTTCACCGTAAATATTATAAGATTCCGCGCCGAGCTCGACCCTGCCGATATCTTTCATCCTGATAATTGAACCGTCAAGATTTGCACGGATTATTATGTTTTCAAATTCTTCAGGCTCAAGCAAACGGCCTTTTGTTCTCAAAGTTATCTGGAATTTTTGCTTATCCGGCCCCGGTTCCTGACCGAGAGCGCCCGCTGAAACCTGAATGTTTTGAGTTTGGATTGCAGCCTGAATTTCTGCGACAGAAACGCCCAGATTAGCCATTTTTTCGGTATCAAGCCAGATACGCATACTATAATTGCCCGCACCGAATACATTTACCTCGCCAACGCCGTTAAGACGGGCGATTTCATCTTTAATAAAGATAGAAGCGTAGTTTGTCAAATCCAGCTGCGACCATGAGCCGTCTTCTGAAATTACGTTCAAAATACAAACACCGGAACCGCTTACCTGTTGTTTAGCCGTAACACCGAGCCTTTTAACGTCCTCGGGGAGTTTTGGCTGAATCTGCTGGATACGGTTTTGTACGTTTACAAGGTCGATATTCCTGTCAGAACCGACTTTAAAATAAATCTGGAGCTTGTATGACTCATCCGAGCTAGTCGAAATCATATAAAGCATATCCTCAACGCCGTTTACCTGCGATTCAACAACCGCAGCGACCGAGGATTCAACAACATCGGCACTTGCGCCGGGATACGACGCTGAAACGGCAATCTGCGGCGGAGTAATATCAGGATATTTCTCAAGCTGCAGCCCCATAATCGAGATTATACCCAGCAAAGTAATAAATATTGAAATTACTATCGCAAATCTGGGCTTCTGGATAAAGAAATATAGATTTTTCTTATCTTTGTGTCCGTTGTTGTTCTGTTCGATCATTATTTATTATCTTTCTCATTGTTGTTGTTTTCAGTTTGTGAATTTTGGGCATTTGATGGAGTTTCTTCAACTTTTACGGGCACGCCCGGGCGAAGTTTTTGGACGCCGGTCGAAATAACCTTTTCACCCTCCTGCAATCCTTCAAGAACTTCCCAGTCCGTGTTGATTGCATTGCCGATTTTTATGCTTTTTTGCTGTGCAAGCCCGTCTTTATCAATAACCCAGACATAATATCCGGCAGTACTGTCAGAAACAGCCACCTGAGGCACGAGCAGCACATGGCGCGGCGCTTTTGAGGTTGCTGTTACGTTGATAAAGTCACCCGGCACAAGCAAATGGTCTTTATTCTGGAAAGTTGCCCTCAGGGTAATAGTTCCCGCGGTCGGGTCAACTTCGTTGTTTACAAACTCGAGTTTTCCGGTTTCTTTATACTCGCTTCCGTCGGAAAGTTTGATTTTTACATCCATGTTTGAAAAATCTTTGTCAGAATTGTCGCCTTTTTTGAATTTCAGGTAATCTTCGCTCTTTAAAGTAAAAATTCCGTAAATCGGGCTGGTGCTGACGATTTTAGCAAGCGTTCCGGACTGGGCATTGACGAGGTTTCCTTCTGTAATAAGGATTTTACCGATTTTCCCGTCAACAGGAGAGGCAATCCGCGTGTAGCTGAGGTTTAATTTTGCATTTGCAAGGTTTGCCCGGGCTGCTTCGAGCGCAGCTTTGTTCTGGTCGCGTGTTGCCAGCGCCTGATCATAGTAGGATTTGCTTACAAAATCGTTTTTAACGAGTTCCTGCGCACGTTTAAGCTCTTTTTCTGAATTAACAAGCGCAGCCTGATTCTGATTCACGGTTGCCTGCGCCTGCTGGACTGCAATTGCATATTCATTAGGCTGGATAAGGAAAAGCGTTTGCCCTTTTTTGACATAATCGCCCTCTTTGAAATAACGCTTCTGGAGCCACCCGTTTATACGGGCGACGACGTCAACAGAGTATTTTGCTTCGATTCTGCCCACGGATTCGGTTTTCTGGTAGATATCTTCGCCTTTAACCTCGGCAACCTGAACGATTTGCGGTCTTTTTGCCGCTTCTGCAGCCATTTTTGCGCCGATTACAGTCATAACTTTATTGAACACGATAGGAACAATCATTACCGCAAGAATTATACCTATCCACAGCTTCTTTTTATCCATGTAAAACCTCTATATTTCATGATATATCGTTAGTGTACTAATGTTATCATAATAACATTAGCATGTACAGGCAACATTTTTACATTAATATACACAAAATAAAATATACCTTTTGAGCCTAAAAAAGCTCCCTTGGGGGGAGCTTTTCAGGATTAATTCAAATATTAATTAGTCATCCAGTGCGGCTACGCCGGGAAGAACTTTTCCTTCGATAAATTCGAGGGAAGCTCCGCCGCCGGTAGAAACATGGGTGAAATCTTCAGCATTGCAGAATTTTTTAGCCGCAGAAACCGAATCGCCGCCGCCGATAACTGAGATAGCGCCGTCTTTTGTTGCTTCTACAATCGCTTTCAGAACAGCTTTTGTGCCTTCTGCGAAAGCAGGGTTTTCAAATGCACCCACAGGGCCGTTCATGAGGATTGTTTTTGAGTTTTTAATTACGTCAGCGAACGCTTTTTGGGTTTCCGGGCCTGCGTCTACGCCTTCAAAGCCGTCAGGAATTTCGTTTACGTTGACGACTTTGTTTGTGCCGTTGCCGGAGAAGTCATCAGTAACCAAAACGTCAGTAGCCATGATGATTTTAACGCCCTTGTCAGCAGCTTTCTTTTCGATTGCTTTTGCAACGTCCATCTGGTCGTCTTCGCAGATTGAATTTCCGATTTTTCCGCCGTTAGCTTTTACAAATGTATAAGCCATGCCGCCGCCGATAATCAGATTGTCAACTTTGTCAATTAAGTTTTCAAGAACGCCGATTTTTGAAGAAACTTTAGCGCCGCCAACAACAGCAGTGAAAGGTCTTACAGGATTATCGAGCGCCTGAGAAAGACATCTGAGTTCTTTTTCCATCAAAAGGCCGGAAACTGCGGGTTTTAAAACTTTTGCGAGTTTTGCTGTTGAAGTGTGGTTTCTGTGAGCAGCGCCGAAAGCGTCATTTACATAGAAATCGCCGAGTTTTGCAAGTTCATTTGCAAAAGTCATGTCATCGTCTTTTGCTTCTTCAGCTTTGTAGAATCTGATGTTTTCAAGCAAAGCAACCTGACCGTCTTTTAAGGCTTCAAGCTCTTTATCAGCGCCCTGGCCGACAGGTGATTTAACAAAAAGAACATCTTCGCCGAGAACTTTGCCAAGATATTTAGCAACGGGCTCGAGGGAGAATTCTTCGGCTTTCCATTCGCCTTTGGGTCTGCCGAGGTGAGCCATAAGGATGATTTTTGCGCCTTTATCTTTCAAGAATTTTACAGTCGGCAAAATAGCCTGAATTCTTGTGTCATCAGTAACATTTTTGTTTTCGTCCATAGGAACGTTAACATCTACGCGGACAAGAGCTCTTTTGCCCTTGATATCGCCTAAATCTTTGAGTGATTTTTTCATAGATACCTCTTTTCGTCATCTCCGTACATGGTTTATTTTCGTAAAAACATAAAAATTAGTAAAGCCACCCCGCCTAACTAATATTTACGCATACAAAGGGAAACAGGCAGGATTACTCTTTTCCGTTCCGATTCCTCCGGCTTGCGGGGCTTTTTGATGGTTTTCTTGTTCTTGGAAGCCTCCCCCATAGTCACTCCAAAGAGTAATCCTGCCTGTTTCCAGCCTGTTCCCTGCACGCCACCGGCAAACTTGATAAAAACTCTTTTTGAGCTATACTAAATCGTATGAAAACTATTGATAACGTACGCAATTTTTGTATAATCGCGCATATTGACCACGGAAAATCAACACTTGCCGACAGGCTTCTTGAAGCCACCGGAACCATTGCTGAACGCGACATGCAAGACCAGCTAATGGACACAATGGACATTGAGCGTGAGCGGGGCATTACAATTAAGCTTAATGCGGCGAGAATGAATTACAAAGCAGAAGATGGCAAGGATTATATCCTGAATCTCATTGATACACCGGGTCATGTGGACTTTTCTTATGAAGTTTCGCGTTCGCTTGCGGCCTGCGAGGGTGCGCTGTTGATTGTTGACGCAACTCAGGGTGTAGAAGCGCAGACTTTGTCCAATGTTTACCTCGCAATTGAACAAAATCTTGAAATTATTCCGGTTATCAACAAAATTGACCTTCCGTCAGCGGATGTTGAGCGCGTAAAAGAAGAAATTGAAGAAGTTCTCGGCATTGACGCCTCAATGGCAATCCCCGTAAGCGCAAAAACCGGCGAAGGCATTGACAAAGTTCTTGAAGCAGTGGTGAATTTCGTACCCCCGCCGCAGGATACTTCCGATAAACCGCTCAGAGCGCTGGTTTTTGACAGCGCGTATGACCCTTATCTCGGTACATTGTGCTTTTTTAAGGTAATTGACGGAAATATAAGGCTCGGCGACAAAGTAAAATTCATGGCGTCAGGAAAAGAGTATGAAATCGTTGAGCTGGGTTATTTAAACCCGAAACGCGTGCCGGTTCAGGAGCTGAAAACCGGTGATGTAGGCTATATGGCGGGTTCTATAAAAGAATTAACGCGTTTTGTGGGCGATACTGTCACACTTGCAGAAATGCCTGCCGCAGAACCGCTCCCGGGGTACAAAGAAGCCCTGCCGATGGTATTTTCCGGCATGTATCCGGTCGATAATGACGATTATCAAGACCTAAAAGAGGCGCTTGAAAAGCTAAAACTCAACGATTCATCGATTACGTTCGAGCCTGAAACCTCATCGGCGCTCGGATTCGGCTTCAGGTGCGGATTTTTAGGAATGCTGCATATGGAGATTGCGCAGGAAAGGCTGGAGCGCGAATACGACCTTTCAATCGTCACAACAGCGCCGTCAGTTGTTTACAGAGTCCACAAAACAAACGGCGAAGTGGTCGAAATCGACAACCCCGCAAATCTGCCCGCCGCACAGTACAGAGATTTTATTGAAGAGCCTTATGTAAAGGTCAATATCATCGCTCCAAACGATTATACGGGCACTTTGATGGATTTGGCGCAGTCAAAACGTGGTATTTTCATAAATATGCACTATATTGACAAAATTCGCGTTGATTTGGAATACGAAATCCCGTTGAGCGAAGTTATTGTTGATTTTTACGACCAATTAAAGTCCAGAACAAAAGGATATGCAAGCATGGACTACGAGTTCAAAGAATACAAGCGCTCTGACCTTGTAAAACTCGATATTATGCTTGCGGGAGAGGTTGTTGACGCGCTGAGCGCGATTGTGCATAAAGATAACGCATTTTATATCGGCCAAAAGCTTACAGCAAAGCTAAAAGACATTATTCCGCGCCAGATGTTTGAAGTTCCGATTCAAGCTGCCTACGGCGGAAGAATCATTGCAAGAACGAACATAAAAGCGCTTAGAAAAAGCGTTTTGGACAAGTGTTACGGCGGCGACATCTCGCGAAAACGCAAACTGCTCGAAAAACAGAAAAAAGGTAAAAAGCGTATGAAAGCCATAGGGCGAGTAGAGGTTCCGCAAGAAGCGTTTATGGCTGTTCTTTCGCTTAATGATGATTAATTTGTAAAGTTTTTTGTAATATTTCTTAATATTTTGTCTTTCAATGGCAATTTCTGAAAGTATATAACGTTTATATAAGTAAGAAATAAAAAATTGAGGACAGAGATGAGCACGATTAACGTAAAAATCACAGATACCGGCTGGCTTCTTACGAAAGGCGACAAAAGCATTTCGATAAAAGACAACGGCGATGGAAAACTTGCAAACGGCGATGAACTTTCGAGCGAATTGTCAGGCTCAGGGTTCACTCAACAAGATATTTTGCTTGTTGCTAACGAACTTAATAATCCGCAGGCTCAAGCAGCAGGCGGAAAGAAAAAAGGCAATTTCTGGGGCAATCTGCAAGGATTTATGAACGGATTTATGGGCGGAATCTCCTCAATGTTTACATTAGGCGGATTGTTCGGCTTCGGCGGCGGCTTTTGGGGCGGACAGGACTCCTGGGCGTTCAATGGCTGCGGCGGCGTTGGTTTCAACGACATGCGCGTCTGGAATTACGGATTAAATTCAATGTGGAGCGGCGATATCGGTTACACAGGCAGCACTCAGGGCGCTTATGCAGTGCTCAACGGTGCCGGTCTGGGCAATATTCCGGGTGGACTCGGCGGAATGAACGGCTTGTATGGAAACGGAAACCCCTATGGATTATACGGCAATCCTAATGCAGGATTAGAGCTCACTGTAGCTAAAAATCAAGACACAGATAACAACGGAAATAACAATGGTGCAGAAGAAAGCACAGCAGGCAGCGAAAACAGCCGGAGAACAGTAAACAGTAATACTACAGACCAATCAGTCAATGCAAATGACGGGAACAATGGCAATAATAACGGTGCAGACAATGGCGCAACAGGCGCCGGAAACGGACAAAGAACAGGCGACGGCGCACAAAGCGGCAAAACAGGCAACGGAAACGGAAATAACGACAATACTGACGCAAATGGAAACGGAAACGGCAGCGGAAACAAAAAAACCGGCCCGAGGTTCTATACAGGCAATGATGCCGACATTGCAGCGGCAAATAACGGAAACGGCAGCGGAGCCGGCGGCAGAAGAAGCATTACAGATTAAAAAAAGCGCATTAAGCGCTTTTTTTATTGTTCAGTAACTCTCAAAACCTCATATATGTTGATTTTTTTTGCCTTGCCCTTGATAGAAACCTCGCGAATCTTTATTACATCAACAATATGAGAAATTTTTGCGTAAGTGAACTGACTGATTAGAATATGGGTTTTGTAAATTTTGTTATAATCCTCTATTCTGCTTGCAATATTGACAGCGTCGCCAATCACGGTATATTCAAACCTGTCAGCGGTTCCAACGTTGCCGACAAAGGCTTCTCCGGTATTTACGCCTATGCCGATGTCAATTTTGGGTTTTCCTTCGCTTATCCATTTTTCCTGTATGCTTTTAACCTTTTTATTCAGCTCATAAGCGCATAAAACCGCATTTCTGGCATGGTTTTTATCCTGAATCGGCTCACCGAAGATTACAAGCACGGCATCACCGATAAATTTATTGATTACGCCGTTGTATTTGTTTATTACCGGCTCAATCAGGGAAAAATACTCATTCAGCAGGCTGGAAACCTCCTCCGCGCTGTGGGTTTCCGAAAGTGAGGTAAACCCCCTTATATCTGCGAACATAATCGAAATTTCCGCCTTTTTTCCGCCGAGTTCTGCATTTGTACCGTTTTTCAGGATTTTATTTTTTATGTCTTTTGAGATATATTTGCCCAGAATTTTTTCTATTTTGTTATTTTTACGTTCAAGGAAAATTCTGCGGTAGGTTCCGGCAAAAAACGGGGTGAAAATCATTGCTCCGAGAGGGCCGGCAAGGCTGACAAAAATATAATGGTCAAAAAGCAGTTTGTACGCAGCAAAATATGCCAGCATGAAAAAAATCAGAAAAATGTATTTCACCCAGCTTTGAACAGCAAGCATGAGCACAAGTACCGCAAAAGAAACCGTCAAAATCATAAGAAGCCGGGTATTTTCATCTGCCAACCTGACATTTTGCCGGGAAAGCGCCTGATTTATCACGTTTGTGTCGTACGTATCGAATTTTTGCTCAATAACGTACCTGTCAATTCTATGGTCAATATACTTAAAACTCAGGTGGTTTATAGAATATATGACACATAAAAAAGAAACTATAAAAATGATTAATAAATTTTTCATTTCCATAGTTTCATTTTACTTTTAAGGCTTTTTTTAGGCAAATTGTTATGATTCCGCAATAGATATGCTCGTTACGCCGGCATTTCTTGCTTCATCCATCAATTTCACGAGCGCGCCATGCGATGCTTCGGGCTGGGCGAGGATTAAAAGCCCGTCGGGAAGTTCTTTTGACTTGTCTTTTATTACGGGAATAAGCTGCGCCGCCGAAACTTCCGAATCGTCAATAAGGTATTTGTCATCGTTTGTCACTGTGATAGAAATAAGCTTGCTGTCTTTGACATCTTCGACCTCAACATTGTTAGGAACAGCGAGGTTCAAGCCCTGTTGGTCGAGCAAAGGCGCTATTACCATCATAATGATTAACAGAACAAGAAAGATATCTGTCAGCGGAGTAATATTAATATCATTAAATTCGTTACGTTCTCTAGCCACGTTTTTTACCTCTGTTGATTACTCTTCGGACGGAATCTCGCCGAGAGTACCTCTGTATTCATCATTATTCTGGTTTTCTTCACTGTTTTCAGGATTTTGAAGAGCATTTTGTTCTTTTTTGCTCAACGGTTCACCCGCAACAATGAGTTTTTCATATTCAGCAGCCTGAGCAGCCTGCATGACCTTCATTATTTCCTTGCTTCTGGCGTCTTTGTCAGCTTTTACGACGACTTCTTTCTTCTCAAGGCCGTCTTTTATCTTCGTAAGCTCGGAAGCAATCTGCTCCGGTTGAACTTTTGTTCCATTTACGAAGAACGAGCCGTCTTTGGTCACCGAAACAGTCGCATTTTTCTGCTCAACCGCTATTCCGCTGTTGATTTCGGGCACTTTTATGTTGTTATCAATAGACTGAAACGTCGGAGCGATAACCATCATGATAATCAGCAGCACCAGAAAGATATCTGTGAGCGGAGTTATGTTGATTTCTGTGAATAATGAACCTTTTGATTTTTTAATAGCCATTTCTTTGCTTTCTATAATGCAATGTTGGTTTGGTTCCCTGCGAGGGTGACTTCGTCGTTGTTATCAACAAAGCTCAGGAAGAGCAGCTTGATTAACTGGAAATCATCTTCAAATCTTTTAACGATTGACTGGAAATAGTTGTAGAAAATAACCGCAACAATCGCAACGCCAAGACCTAAAGCCGTAGCAATCAACGCTGACGCAATACCTGTTGCAACAGCGGCAGACTGGTTGCCCTGCAATGCCAAATCCTGAAAAGTATAAAGAATTCTTACAACTGTACCGAACAAACCTAAGAACGGGCAAACACCGCCGATTGTACCGAGAATTGTAAGGTGAGTTTCCAATTTTCTGGTAGCAAGCGCTGCAGCAATGTCAAATGAACGTGAAAAACCCGATTTTTGTTCTGAAAAAATTCTTACAGCTTCTTCAGAAACCTCTCCGACAATACCGCCGAGCTGAACGCTCAAATTTTGGGCAGAATCAAGGTTGTTTCTTGCAAGTTCCTTCTGGAGCTTCGGAATGAACAGTACAACGTCGCGTTTGTTCTTGTTGTAGTAGTACAATCTGTTGATAACAACGCCGAGCGTCAAAAAGGAGCACAGAAGAATCGGGGCAACAATCCAGATATCTTCAATCATCGCTTTTAAAAGTAAATCCATAGTTTTAATCCTCTTTTCTATAATATTTCTTAGTAATAACTTGTTGCGCCAAAGACATTGTAATCAAATGTAAACTGGATATCGACACTGCTGCCTTTGTATTCCGGAGGGAGCGGTTTGAACGGTGCGGTCAGCTCAACTGCGGCTTTTGCGGCGTTATCTGCAACCGCCAGTCCCGACGATTTGAGAACTTTGTTGGAAAGGAGCCTTCCATCGCGCCCGATTCTGAACAAAAGTACTACTCTCTTACTTTCGTTGCCTTTTGGCGGTTCCCAGTTCATTTTTATGCGTCTTTGCAGCTCTCTCATGTACGGGCCGAAATCCGGTTCTTTAACTGCGTCAATACCCGGTGCGCCTTTGGGGTTTCCGGGGCCGGGATTGCCGACATTACCCCTGCTTCCGCTGCTTCCGGAGGAAGAGAACCTTCCGCCTGAGCTGCTTCCGCTTGGTGCAAAGCTTGGTGACGGCGCAGAAGTTCCGCTTCCGGATTTTGAGCCTGAACCTGCTCTTGAGCCGGTTACAGGGCCGCCCGGAGTACCAGCGAGCTTAGGTGCTGCGGTTTTTGGTATGGGAATATTGAAATTGCCCTGAGGTTTGGCCGTTGGTTTGGGCGAAGTCGGTTTTAGTGCAGGTCGCGGAGCCGGTGCAAGAGCCTTAGGCGTTGTTGCTTTCGGGGCAGGTGCCTGTTTTTGAACCGGTTTGTTCTCCCATGGCATTTTAAATTCCTGTTTTTTGGGTGCCTGTTTAGGTTTTTGCTGCGGAGCCGGCTGTTTTTTCGGTGCAGGCTTCGCAGGAGCGGCTTTTTGCTGTTGTTTTGCAGGTGCCGCTGACGGAGTGGGCATGGACACAGGGCGTTTTGGGTCATGGATTCCGCCTGCTCTGGAGTTCATGTCAGCTCTGTAGGGTGTATTTTTATTAATCGGTTCCGCCTCTTTATTTACAAGCACAAACTCAATATCTTTCGGCGGCTGCGCAGGTTTGTGAAAAAGTTCAAGATTCACACCCAATAACGCCAGCACAAAGACAACAAGCCATGCTAGACCCGCCACCGTCGGGTGCAAAAGCGCTGAAATAAAAACACAGGATTTTAAAGGCAATTCGTCATTTGTGTCTTCTTGATATATGGAGGGAACAACGTATTCCTCCCGCAGTTCTTCTTCCTCATATATATTTTTATCGCCGAGTAGTGTCATTTTTTCCCCAAATCTCGTTTATAAATAAGAATTTATAAACATTTTATTTCTGACTTCGTAATAAGTCTAGCAAAAAATTTATCACAAAACAAATTGCCTGATTAACTTATATTGCATGTACTATTGTTGAACCGTAACTGTCACAGGCTGGTCAACAACAATATCAATCTGGCTTCCTGCGGGGATTTCGACATCAACACCCTTATCCCAGAGCGATTTTGCCAGACCTACACCCGCACCGACTGCTGTTCCGTATGCAGCGCCTTTGCCGACCTTTCCGCCGGAAAGTGCACCCATGACAACGCCTCCGACTGCACCGGCGCCCGCACCAACAGCAACATCTTTAGCATATTCTTTTGCGCTGTCAGCTTTTGTGCCTCCGACAAGAAGCCCTGTGCCGTCATCGGTTTTGATATGACCGGAAATAGGTATCATTTGGCCGTAAGGAGTAATGATATTTGTGAATTTAATCATGAGTTGTCCGTTTATTCCTGCTCTGCCGGCTTTTTTTACCTGTACAACAGTACCGTTTATGCTGCTGCCCGACGGCGCAACCAGAGAATTGCTGTAATAAAAGTTGTTACAAACAGGAACAGATACGCTCTGACCGAGAGAAAGCGATTCCGAGCTCAAAACCATGTTTGTCATGGCAGGAATGCTGACTCCGGCAGGAATCATCACGACTTTACCTTTCAATGTCTGTGTATTATACGACGGCTGCTGTGTATATGTAGAATAAGGATTTGCTGCCTGTTGTACCTGATAATTTGCAGCGGCAAATACTCCTGCATTGCTGCATGCCATTGCTGCGATAAGTGCTGCTGATAAAATCTTTTTATTCATGGTGTTTTGCCTCCGTAATTAATCTGGTTCACTAATTATAATGTCCGATAAGTTAATTTACAATACATTTTGATTATTATATGTTCAAAAATCAAATTGTGTTGTATAATCAATAAAACTGTATCTGAATTAATAACGAAATTCGGTTTAGAATGTTCAAAATCAATGAAATTTTGTTCGGGAAAGTGTAATCAATGTAACAAATTGTTAAAATTTACAAAAATTTTTCCCAAAATGCGCAACAAAAATCTTGTTCGGTTCTTTAACGAAATACAAAGGTGAAAGTTACTAATATTATATAAAAAATCTTAAAAAGTGGAGGTTAAAACTAAATGGCTATTCAAGCAATTTCATTCGGACAGAATGACCAGGTACAAAAGAAAAGTGCTATGCCCGCAGCAGCAGCCGCAACAGTAGTTCTTACAGGCGCAGGTGCAGCTGGCGGATATTTTGGAACTAAATTAAACGAAGACTCTTTCGTAAGAGCTGCAGTTGCTGATCAGGAAAAATCAGCACAAAAAGAGATTAAAAAAGCTGAAAAAGAACTTGATGGCTTTCTTAAAAAAGTAGACGGCACTGCAAAAGAAACATATGAAGCAGGCCTGAAAGATTTAAGTAATGATGTTAAAGCAAGAGAAAACTTAAGAGCAGCTGAAGAAAACTTCAAAAAAGCAGAAGCTGATTTGAAAAAATTGTCAGACAAAGATGGCAACAAATTAGCAGATGTTGCTGAAGACAAATTCAACAAGGCAAAAAAAGCTGTTGAGACAGCAACAACGGATAAAGATAATGCATTCAAAGAATATGACAAATTGCCAAATGACAAGAAATTCAGCAATGAACAGCTTGAACAAAGAGCTAAAGATCTCAAAAAAACAGCTCTTGAATCATTACAGGGCGACGACAAAAAAGCAGTAGAAGCTGCACAAAAAGTCATCACTGAAAAAACTCCCTTGATGAACGAAGCAAAAACAGCAGCTGAAGAACTTAAAACAACAAAAGACCTTTCAAAATCTGAAAATGCTCTTGTTAACAAATTCAAAAGCTGGTTTACTGTAAAAGAAGGCGAAAAACGCGCAGACGAAGCAGAAAAATTAGTTTCAAAATTAACTAAAGCTGCTAAAAAATCCAAAGCAATGCTTTACGGCGGAATCGGTCTTGCTGTAGGTGCTGCAGCAATGCTCGTAACTCACTTCACAGGCAGCAAAAAAGCTTAATTAGTCATTTAACTTCTATAATGAATAAAAAGAGTCCGAAAATTTCGGGCTCTTTTTATTTTTGAGAATTTATTACCCCCTCTTTTTTCTTGCGCAAATTTGAGGATTTTCTGGTATAATAAGCAAAAGTTTATTTACGGAGGTAAAATATGGCAAAAGACAGCAGTTTCGACGTAGTATCCGAGTTCGATAAGCAGGAGCTTTTAAACGCGGTTGACCAGACTATGCGTGATATAAATTCCCGCTTCGACCTGAAGAACACAAACTCAAACATTGAGCTGGACGCTGACAAAAGTATCACAATCACAACATCAGATGATATGAAATTGAGAAATATTCTCGACATCCTCCAGTCAAAGCTGGTAAAAAGAAACCTCGACATAAAAATTCTTGACCCGCAGCCGGCAGAAAACGCGCTGGGCGGCAATATCAGGCAGGTTTTCAACCTCAAAAAAGGTCTTTCACAGGAAATTGCGAAAAAAATCGTTGCGGACATTAAAAATTCAAAAATAAAAGTTCAAGCTTCAATCCAGGGCGAACAGGTGAGAGTTTCAGGAAAAAGCCGCGATGATTTGCAAGAAGTCATAAAACTCCTCAAAGAAAACACAGAAAGCTACAACCTGCCGCTTCAATTCACGAATTACAGATAAAATAATGAAAAGCCGCCTTACGGGGCGGCTCGAATTTTTCATCATGGAGAAAAGGAGTGGAAGAGAAAGTATAAAGAGAATTGGCTACATGTATATAATGCCCGGATTTAACACTTTCTAAACATATACAACGTATATATTTTACATATCTTTACAAATGGCAGGAAAATCACAAATTTGGTAAGATAAATTCAGTAAATATAAAAAAGACGGGGCAAAAATGGGACAAACAATTGCAGAAAAAATTATTTCACAACATGCAGGAAAAAAAGTTAAAGCCGGCGAGCTTTGCATAGCAAAAGTCGATGTAGCGGCTGTTCAGGACGGAACAGGGCCATTAATGGTTCAGGAATTCAAAAAACTGGGCAAAAAAACGCTGGCAAACCCGCAAAGAAGCATACTTTTTATCGACCATGCTTCTCCAAGCCCCAGAAAAGAGCTTTCTAACACGCATCTTGTGCTCAGGGAATTCGCAAAAGAAACAGGAGCAGTGCTCTCAGACACAGGAGCCGGCGTTTGCCACCAGAGGCTCGTAGAATCTTTTGTAAATCCCGGCGAAATCCTTGTAGGCGCTGATTCACACACCTGCACGTCCGGCGCACTGGGCGCTTTTGCAACCGGCATGGGCTCAACCGATGTAGCTGTCGCAATGGCGCTCGGAAAAACCTGGCTTAAAGTCCCATCTACCTTCAAAATCGAAGTAAACGGCGAATTTCAAAAAGGTGTTTACGCAAAAGACCTTATTTTGCATCTAATCGGCGAAATCGGCGCAGATGGAGCGACTTACAGAGCACTGGAGTTTTGCGGTTCTACAGTCGAAAACATGTCAATGGCTGACCGCTTTACACTCGCGAATATGGCCGTTGAGGCGGGAGCAAAGGCGGGATTGTTTGTTTCTGATGAAAAAACCAGAGAATATCTTGAAAAACAGGGCCGCGGCGATAAATTTACGGAAATTAAACCGGATGAAGACGCGGTTTATGAGCGAATTATAAAGATTGACGCGTCAAAACTGGAGCCAACAGTATCATGCCCGCACACAGTCGATAATACAAAACCAGCAAAAGCCTTAAAAGACGTAAAAATTAATCAGGTTTTCATCGGAACATGCACAAACGGACGAATTGAGGACTTGAGGATTGCTGCGGAAATCCTGAAAGGGAAAAAAGTAAATCCAGATGTACGCCTGATTGTGGTTCCGGCGTCAAAACAGGTTTATTTGCAGGCAATGGATGAAGGTTTGTTGAAAATTTTTGTAGAATCCGGAGGCCAAATCCTCGGCCCGGGCTGCGGGCCCTGTGTTGGCGTTCATGCCGGAACTCTCGGCGACGGAGAGGTTTGCCTTGCCACCCAGAACAGGAATTTTCAGGGAAGAATGGGCAACACAAAAGGGTTCATTTACCTTTGTTCGCCGGCCACGGCAGCTGTTTCGGCAATCAACGGCTATATCACGGATCCTCGCGGATAATCTTATTTTTTCACAAAAGAGCGGAAGAGTTTGAGCATATTTCGGAAAATTTCTTTGCCTTGCGGTGATTCTACAGGATTGGAGTTGATTTTTACTAAATCCAGCCCCGAATCATAAGAGGCAAGCCCTTTATCAAAGCCAACTGCAAGGATTTTTCTTGAGCCGTCTTCTTTAAACGTTGTTGTAATAATGCTTTCAGGATAAAGTTCTCTGACATTTAAGGCGCTGCCGATTTTATGCGGATTATTCGTTGCGGATAACTCAGAAATTATTATTGTTCCGTTGCTTTTCAGGATTTGTTTTTTGGCTTTTCCGCCGCCGAGGTTTACATATTGGACAACAGAGCCTTTTGGCGTTGTTGTTCTGAATTCAGCGTATTTGTTGTTCGGGGCGAACAGGGCTTTTTTCATTGCACTTATATTCTGACTATGAAATCTTACAGGGTTCATTTACAAATTCCTAATTTTTAATATGCAGGGTAAAAACTCCTGAATAAGATTATTTACCAGAGAATTTCAGGATTATTTACAAAGTTTTACATTCAAATCAAAGATTGTACGAACCTTTGATATCTTTTCTGTTGTCTACCCTTGCAAAAACCTCTGTACTGTATTCAATAACCGGCATAAATTTTTCTTCAAAGATTTTTGCGGCCTTAGCACGGTTTTCCGGCGCACCATTGAACTGCAAATCAAAGATTTTTTCCTGAATTGCGTTATATTTTTCCCTTACGGTCGGCATAAGCGTATTGTATTCTTCAAGGGTTTTTATTTTATCAATGGAATCCAAATCCGCTTTCCACTGCGCCAGCACATAGTCAAGGCCGGCTTCATCATTGAGAATATCGAGGTTCTGCATTTTTTGCTGAAAATCTTCAACGCCCCAGTCGATTTTATAACCGTTAATCGCCCTAAGGGAGCGCACATCGGAAAGATTCGACTCATCAAAGATGAATTTTCCGCCGACTTCTTTCAGATTCGGCAATGAAGTTGCGTTTGAGTTTTTAAAATCGGCATCGCCCTCGATTTTTGACACATTAGAGAGGAGTTCGCTTTCTTTTACGCCCAATTCAGAAAGAGTGAATCTACCAACATTGGGATTGTAGTGTGATATTGACATAGTGCCATCTTCAAGCGGTTTAACTGTTATTCCCATAGATTCAAGTATGGATTTATAGTCCTTTTGGGCTTCAGCATTACGATATTCTGTTCTCAGGCGATCATATTCGGGTTTTGCACTTAATGCGTTATCTATGCCTTTCTGACAGCCGGATTGAGCAGTCAAACCATTTCTGGACATGTAATCGCTGATTACATTTATATAAGGAATCGGAACAGTAGCGTTTTGCTGGCGTTTTTGTATTTCATATACACTGCCGGGTGCGTTTTCTCTAACGCATACCTGAGTTAAGCCGTTTTCATCAACAAAAAAGTGCATTGCGCCCTGAGTTACATAGGGTCCTGCATTAAAAGTCCTTATGCACCAGTTTGTTCCGTCGGAAAAAGCCTTGACTTTATCGACATTCGCTTTGTAGGACGGCGAACTCGAGTCGGTCTGGGGAACGGTGAACCATTTTCCTTTGATTCCATCGACTTCGACTTCTTCTACATTGCTGCCGGACATAGCTTTTTCCCTGATTCTCTGCGAATAAAGGCTGGAGAAGGACACATTGCGGCTGTTGTCAGCTGCTGAGGCAAGAATTTCTTTTACAAGCCCTTTATCAAGCTGCGGCGGGATATCCGCGTTTTCGGGAAGCAAATCTTTTGTTATAAAGTCAGCAACAACGATTTTTGCGCAGGTGTTGTCCTTGAGTTCCGGCTCATTGTCCATAAAATCGAACCATTCTTTGAGCATTTTATCTCTGTGTTCGTTAGCTTGAGCATAGGTTCTTGACTGATAATCACCGTTTTTGATTGAATCATATTTTTCCTGTGCCCATTGTTTTGTAGCGGCTTCATTTCGCCAGATTTTCTCATCCGGGTTGTATTTGTCGATGATAATTCGTTCAAAGCCTTTGATATTCTGTTTTGAGCGCAATCCTGAGCTAACTTTTACTTTTTGGGGCACATTTCCTGTTTCTTTGACGATTTTTGAGTCGAGTTTTGAACTTATCGCATCCAAATCAAAGCCTTTTTCGCGAAGCGTGCTTTGCATTTCAGGAGAAAGCCCCTGAATCATACCTTTTAGCTGTTTTTTAAGCTTGGAATTGAATTTTACTGCAACATCAGCGCCCGAAATATTGTTCAAAATAGCAAGATTTTTCTCAAGAAGCGGATTTAGCCCCATATTTTGCAAATTAACGAAATCATCAACGATTTTCGGGTTGTAATCCCCTGTTATTTTCGCAGAATTTATTATATCGCCGATTTTGTTCTTCGCAATTCCCGATTTTGCGAGCTCAATTGCCTTTGATTGCAGCGCTAAATCCACTACCCCGTCAGAAGAAGCCGCTTTTATTACAGAGGCAGCCTCTTTTTCATTGAAACCGTTTGATTCCAGCGTTTTGAACGCGTCTTGCTGCTCGAAAGACATATTTGCAGAAGCAGACTTTTTCGCAGGGTTGTTTTGGGTTGTGTTCTTTTCATTTTCGAGTTTTTGCCGGGTTTTTGACAAAAATGCCGCAGTATCAATATCCACACCCTCATTAAGCAGTTTTACGACAAAAGGCGAGGATTTCGGGCTCTGCAAAAGGTTTGTGTAGCGTTTTACCTTATTTGTATCGGTTTTTCCGTGGTTTATGCCTTCCTTAAGAACCAGAGAGCTTAAAATATCGGGCAAACATCCCTTATTCAGCCCGTTAGTTTCCAGAACCGTTTCACAAAGAGGCATGCTATCATTATTCACATTACGTAAAGCTGCAGCTATTTTATCTTTTGGATAATCCTTATCACCACAGAGTTTTTCGGCAAATTTAGTGTTATCTTTAGTTGTTGTTGATAAAATATCAACAACATATGCTTTAGGCACATCATATTCACTGCCGAAGAGTAATTTTTCAGCAAAAGCACTGTTCTCTTTACTACAGCAATTTATAACAGGCCAGATTTTTGACGGAGAATCCTTAATTTCAGGGTCCAGCAACAATTTCAATGCAATATGCTTATTTTCCTGCGTACAGGAACCAAGCGCCTGAACAGTGGCAGCAGGGGAGTCGGAAAGAGGATGTTTTTTAAGCACTGCCTTAAATTCTTCAATCGTCAGCGGATTAGAAGCGGCTTTTAAATGAGAATAGGCTTCTTTTGACTCTGCATTTTCACACAACAAATCTAATTTGGCTTTAAATTCATCAAATTTCGTTACAGAAGAATCTGCAATATAATTAGTCAGTGAGGATTCAATTTTAAAGCCCTTTGAATCAAAATATTCAAGCATTTTTAAATGCTCAATACCGTTTTTATCTCTTAAAAGCACAGTTGCGTTATGTTTTGAGAGGCTGATATTGTTTTTTTCAACATAATCAAGAACTTCTATGGCAGTTTTATATGAGAAATTCTCATTCCGGACAGAAGCACCGAGCAAATAATAAGCGTCTATGCCATTTTTGTGGTGTTTTTTCAGTTTTTCAAAAAATTCAGCTGCGCCTTTGTAATCACCATTTTTTACAGTCAGGTACTCTTTGCAAGTGTGCGAGTACTCAAGCAAATTTGTACCTTTCATTGATTTTATCAAATCATTCAGCCCTGCATAGTCGGTTATACCAAGCTCTTTAATCATTCTTGAGTCAAAAGCACACCGACCATAGTCAGGAGCCTTAATTGTATTGTAAATCCCTGCAATTTCAACCGCTGCCGGAGAATCACCCTCAGCCAAATGCCTTAACCCTTCATCTTTAGCAGCAGGAGTGAGCGTATTTACGAATTTTTGGACGTCAGAAAGGTCTTTTCTATTGGCTATATTTACAAGATAGTAAGATGAAACTTTTTCCCCCGATTCAAGCTTCAAATCCATCGGATAACGTTCCAGCATGTCAGAAACAGCTTTCATTTTGGCGCCGGCTTCCGCCAAATCACCGGTTGAAGAAAATTCAACAGGGAATTTTGAAGCACGGTTAGCCTCTTTAACGTAATTTTGAACATTTTCACCTGAAGTATTTCGCAAATAGCTCAAATCTGAAACTTTAATCATAAATTGTTCCGGCACCTGTTCATTGATTTTACGGACAATTTCAATGCATTGAGGAGTGATTTTGGCCAAGTCATCAGCGTATACCCACGCCAAATCTTTTAAATTTTCAGCGCTTAATTTTCCATCAGGCGACATTTTTGAAAGAATCGGAAGTTTTTCAAAAACAGCTTTGATATTTCCATTACCATATGACATACAATCGGAAATAAAACGCATTTTTTGCTCAAAATCACAATCAGATTTTATATATTTGTCCAAATATTCAAGATTTTCTTTATTTACATACTTAAAAGTTTTTGCTTCATCAGAATTAGGATTTTTTAGTAATTCACTAAACTCTGACCTGAATTCTGCGTCAGAAAAGTCCCAATCCTCGGGCATTTTATTTTCAGAAATAAGTTTAAAAGCGGAAACTATCGAAGAAGCCTCTTTATCATTAAGGTCTATTGATTTAATTTCCTCATCCGTAAACTGCAAAGATTTTAAAGCAGATTTAAACTCATCCGGAGTTAGTGAAACTGCCTCTTTCAAAACAAACGGCACGTCGCTGCTCTTAGAAGCGCCCTTAAAGGCGGGAATGCCCGTATCCGGAGTTTTTATCGTATTTATTTGGTCATTTTCATGGATTTTATCACCTAAAAATGGATTTGCAGGTTTCTTTTTGACCTTGGAAGCAGAGGTTTCCAGACCGGCACCGACTTTGGCAAAGATACCGCCCAGCAGGGATTCGGGGGAGTCGGCGATGTAATTTTTTCCGTCGGGAGTTATTAATTCGTACTTGTTGCCGGCGGTTTGGCGAATTTTTGCGTTTTCGAGCCCTGCATTACGTAATGCAGCTTTGGCGGCGGCGTTTGCGCGGCCGCCTGTCAGCATTGAGCCGAATTTATTAAAGAGGCGGGCTTGAGATTCGCCCGTTGCGTTATTTTGGAGGATATTTAACAGCTCGCCGTCAGATATTGCCAGTTCAAAGAGCGCATCAGCAGTGATTTCGGAGGCGAATCCGGTCGTTTGAGCGCTTGTGTTGAAAGCTTTTTGGAGGATTTGGGGGGTTGAGGGGGAGGATTTGAGTGCGGAGGTTATTTTTGAGCCGAGTGGGCCTGACACGAAAGCGCCGAAGAAAGCGTATGGGATTGCATTTTTAGCTGTTGTGAGGATTTGTTCATTTTTTTCTTTGGTTAATCCTGATTGCGACGAGAGGGCGCCTGCGTAGTCGAGTGTGGTAGAGGCAGCGAGCCCGTAGACTGTATTTTTAGCGATTTGGGCAGTTTTTATGAGGGTTGTAGCTGTAGGGTTGACAACACCTCCGGAGAGGGCCGTGGCAGCGATAGTGAGGGCGAATTTCACGCCGAGAGCGCCATTTTGTTGATTTTCGAGCCAGGATTTTGTAAATTCTTCGGTATTTGAGGAGCCGAAAGCTAGTTTGTGAGCGGCTTCGTATTCATTTTTATGTTGGTTGTAGGATTTTCCGTTGAGTTGCTGATTCAGGGAATGTTTTGTTTGGTTGTTGAGGTTTTGGAGGTAGTTTAGGATATCTTTTTTAGGGGGAAGCTGGGATTTTGAGCCGGCGTCATTTGAGATTTGGGAGATTAGTTGTTTTTTGAGGTTTTCGTTGCCATTGCAGTAGTTATCAATAGTTTGGAGAAATTTTGTTTCAAAGTTTGTGGAGGGATAGGCAGAGGCGGGAATATTTTGGCCCATATTTTTGAGTTTTTGGAGGGCTTGTTCTTTTTTATAGATATTTTGGAGTTCTTTGAAATCGTTGTTGAGGGTATCGGATTTATCTTTAAGTACGGAGAGTTGGAGGAATGATTCTGATTGTTTTTTAAAGTTTAGGACGTTGGCGGGGTTGAATTCAATGCCTCTGGTTTTGAGGAATTGGAATTCGAAAGCGCCTTTTTGTTTTGAGTTTTTAAGGATTTGTGCGGAGTTATATTCTTCATCGAGGAAAGCCACGAGTTCTTTGTTGGTGGTTATGGCTTTTCCGTCGGGGGAGGTGTCGAGGAGGTTGGCAGTATTTTTGAGGCCCGACCACATTCTATCGAGGAAAGAGTAGTTTTGGGCGTAGGTATTTTTCAGGTTCATTGCGGATTCGGTGGCGGTGGTCAGGTATTCTTTGGTGAATTCCCGGGCTGCGCGTTCTTCTGCGGGGGTAATTTTTTTCGCCGGAGCAGGATTTTTCGCTGAGGAAGCAGAAAAAGAGAGATAATCACCATAGTTATTTACAATTGAGGATTGCCAGATATTTCCGTCATATTTTTCCTGTTCTTTTGGCAGTTCAACAAAATTTTTGAATGTAACCTCCTCAGGAGCAGCGTTTGAGAGCATAGTTGAGAGCTCCGCAAGCGATTTTGTGTGGAGCTCCTGTTTTAATTTATTCAAATCCTCGCCCGTAAGTGAAGACTGGGCGAGGATTTGGGTTATTAGTTCTGCTTTATTTATGCTCATTTCATTCACACTGCCTTTATATTATTTTTATCGGCATTTGAAAGCTTAACTTTAGGATTAATACTCAATTATTAAAATATTGTTACAAACGGCCATTTGTAACGAAATATTAAGAAAGTATATACTATACACTTATTCTTTTTTTCCTTAATATTATTGACTTTCAGAAAAAATGAGTATAAAATTTTAAAAAATTAATATATATTTTTTAAATTAACTAGCAAAAAATTTTTAGTTCGTGTTTTAAAGCATGCAACAGGAATTAATTAAAATAAATTAATAGCCGAAAACACGAGATGGGCCCAAAAAGCCCGCACAACGACAAAATAATAATGGAGAGCAAATAAATGGCAGAACTCAACAACAATTTAAACATCGGCGCAATGTCGCAAGGCTATGCTCCGAACTTCAAGAAAGGGGATGACAAAACTCCTCCGACTATTGAAGAAAAGGCTGCTGCACCGAAACAGGAAACTTCGCTCGACAATGACCCCAAAGCTATTGCCGGAAAATCACAAATCAGCAAAACTTCTACGGTAAATTTCAAAGCCGACATGGATGTTTTTATGAAGAATCCGAAACTCGCTATGCACGCTATCAATGCAGGCGACCATGCTTATGAACTTATGGAAGCAGAAGGGGTCGCCAACGCTTATGAAAAAGCCTGCTGCGGCTCGCTGGATGCAGCATACGAAAAATGTAAAAAATAAGCTGGATTACAGAATTTATTGTATAATTTTCATATGGATATGTCAGAAAAAACGCCTTATGAAAAGATTTCTTTCCAAAAAATCGCCATCATCTATAATGAAGATGTGCGGGAATCCTTAACCACCGCAAAATTACTTCAAGAAGAGCTTTGCACAAACAATTTGAGCTCTACAGTAATTCCCTCCGATAAGAAAATCGACGCTGATTTTGTAATAACAGTCGGCGGCGACGGCACGCTATTAAAGGCGGCAAGGCTATACCCTGAAACGCCTGTATTCGGCATAAATCTCGGGCGTCTGGGCTTTCTTGCGCAGGCAAAACCCGCAGAAATAAAAACAGCGGTAAAAAAGCTTATCAACGGCGAATATACGGTGCAAAAAAGGATGATGCTGGAAGCTTCCGGCGAAAAAGCGACCGCACTCAACGATATTGTGATAAAAGGCGATTCTTTTTCAAGAACTTCACGGTTATATCTTTCAATAAACGGAAAACCCGTGTGCGACTACCTTGCAGACGGAATAATCATAGCTACGCCCACAGGCTCAACCGCATACACGCTTTCTGCGGGCGGCCCGGTGATTTATCCGGGCATGGAGGCCATTGTAATCGTCCCGATTTGCCCGCATACGCTTACAGCGCGCCCGCTTGTTGTTCCGTCGAATGAAAAAATAGAAATTTCAAGCTGCGAAAGCTGCACGGGGATGAAACTCTCTGCTGACGGGCAGAAAACAATAGATATCAGGCAAAATCAGACAGTAACTATTGAAAAAAGCAGAAAAACTGCTAAACTTGTTGTATTGAAGCGGGAAAACAATGGTTTTTACAGCGTTTTGAGAGAAAAATTACAATGGGGGGTCGCGCCGCGCGCTTAGTATGATTAAGACGCTTTGTATAAAAGATTTTATATTGATTGATGAGCTTGAAATTGCGTTTGACAAAGGCTTTAACGTCATCACGGGCGAAACCGGCGCAGGGAAAAGTATCATAATCAACGCAATTGACCTCGCATTCGGCGCAAGAGCGAGCAAAGAGGTCATAAAAACGGGGAAAACCCGTGCAATCATTGAATTAACGCTCAAAACTGAAAAAGATTTTTCAAAAGAGCTTTTTGAGGAGCAGGGGATTGAGATGATGGGCGAAGAGCTTGTTATTTCAAGAGAAATCACCGAATCAGGCTCGCGTTCGCGCATTAACGGCGTAATGGTTTCACAGGATGTCATGAAACAAATCCGCGAACAGCTTATCGACATTCATTCCCAGCACATGACCTACACTTATATCCAGCCAAAGCACCACATACGGCTTTTGGACAATTACGGCGGAAATGAGCATTTGGCAACGCTTAACAGCTACAAAGAAATTTACACCCGCTGCAACAATGTCCTAAAAAGGCTGGAAGAAGCCAAAAACAAAACAGAATTAAGCGAACAGCAGGTTGAATTTCTGAAATTTCAGATAAATGAGATTGAAGACGCGCATATTGAGGACATTTCAGAGGACGAGCAGCTTGAAAATGAGCTGCAGGTGCTTGCAAACGCCGAAAAGCTTAAAGAATACACTTATTCCTCCTACTGGAGCCTGTACGGTGATGATGCAGGAATTGTGCCGGTTTTAGGCAAAATCAAAACAAATATCAGCAAAGCCGGCGAATTCGACACAAATCTTTCGGAAATCGAGTCCGAATTAATCAACTGTCAGGAGATTTTGAGGGATATTTCCTCAAGGCTAAGGGATTATGCGGACAATATGGAGCTTGATGAGGCGCGATTGAACGGGATTCAGGAGCGTTTGGACACGCTTGAAAAAATCAAGCGCAAATACGGAAACACTCTGGAAAAAGTTCTTGAAACTTACGATGGATTTGTTAAAGAGCTTAATGCTGTTGAGTTTTCAGAAGATGAAATTCAGCGGCTTGAGGCTGAAAAAAGCGCTTTATTGCGCGAAATGACCGCTATAAGCGAAAAATTAACAATTTCCAGAAAAAATATTGCCGCAGAGCTCGGTGAAATTTTGAGTGCAGAGCTTGAAAAACTTGATATGCCGAAAGTTCGCTTTGAAATCGACGTGAAACCCTGTGATTTCAACGCAAACGGGGCAAACAACGTTGAATTTTTAATTTCCACCAACATTTCAGAAGCGCCCAGGCCGCTTGCAAAAATTGCGTCAGGCGGGGAGATTTCCCGCGTAATGCTTGCAATTAAGACCATTTTCGCCCACACAGACAACATAAACACAATTATTTTTGATGAAATTGACACGGGAATTTCCGGAAAAGCCTGTCAGGCGGTCGCAGAAGAGATTGCCGCACTTGCAAAATCCCACCAGATAATCTCAATCACGCACCAGCCAATCATTGCAGCCAAGTCAGACAGGCATTTTTACGTTTCCAAAAGCCAGGAAGACCGCACCCGCGTAAAAGTTTACACGCTGGACGAAGAAAACCGCGTAAAAGCCATTGCAATGCTCGCTGCAGGCGATATTACCGAGGATTCTTTAAAATTTGCAAGGCAGCTAATAAACGCCTAAATTTTTATATCGTAAACATTAACCGCCGGAACCAACAGTTCCGGCTTTTTTTTAATATTGGGCGGGAGATTCATGCAGTTTTCTCACATTGGGCGTGGTTGCTTAGGGGCGCAGCCCTGTCATATAGTGGGTGCGGTTTATCATGGGGGGGGAGATTCTTGGGGTTGTAGTTTTCCCTCTCCG
>URFH01000017.1 GCA_900547155.1 uncultured bacterium
CCGAAACAAGTTCGGAATGACGGGCAATTTTTGTCACCCTGAACTTGATTCAGGGTCGCAAGATTTTGGTATACAGACTTCAATATGGCGATTCCGAAACAAGTTCGGAATGACGGGCAATTTTTGTCACCCTGAACTTGATTCAGGGCCGCAGGATTTTGATATACGGACTTCAATATGGCGATTCCGAAACTAGTTCGGAATGACGGGCGTTTTTTGCTAATGAATTCCTGCGCTAACAAAAAGAAAAGCGCGTCAAATAACGCGCTTTTCCGGTTCTTATGAAGAAAACAAACTACTTGTTGCAAGCAGAGCAAGTGTGGTTTCCGAAAGCAACGGAGATGTGCTCTCTGGGATTGACCTGAGCAACTTTGTTGCCTTTGGGGTCAACAACGTAAGCAACTTCGTCCATTGTTGTCTGGAAAAGGCCTGCTGTGCCTGACAAAGCTGTTCTTGCTGTGTCGATAGGAGCTTTAACGATTGTTTTTACACCGTCAAAGAGGCTTCTGCCGGCAGCAGGGAGCTGTCCTTGCAGAGTTTGTCCGAAAACAAGCCCTGTATCGTCGCCAACGCGTTCAACAGCGTTACCAAGAGCCATTACAGCACCACCAACGGTTCTTGCAGTCGTACCAACGATACTTCCGGCCCATGTGAACGGAGCTTCGATGATTCTTGCAAATACGTTCGGTTTTTTAGCCTTTTCAACCTGAGCAGTCAATACTTGCTGCGGCAAATCAGCCACGCAGCTTCCGTTTTTGATTTTTTCAAAGGAAAGCTTGATTGCGCCGCCGCAGTTGTTGGACGGTCTTTGAACTTCGGTTACTTTACCGTAAACAGTAGAGCCTGCCGGGAAGTTTTGACCGTTAATGCAGCATGCTTCGCAGGTTTTAGCTGAGAATACCTGATTAACGTTAGCGTGTTTAGCATTGATTTCGTCGTTGAACTTCAATTTCAATGTAGGAAGCTGAACAACTTCGTCCTGAGCCATAAATGCAGCACCGCCTGTGCAGCCGCAGTCAGCAGAAGCTACGTCTTTGTTTGAATAGCCCATAGAAATTCTTACCTGTTCGAGCATATTGGCTACGTCAGCACGGCTTGCGTCTTTGTAAGCCTGAATTTCGTTCGGGTTGGGCGCGTCTTTAAGTGCGCCTGTTTCGATTGTTTTAGCAACAGGGATTTTTGCCCATTCAGGAACTTTGTTTCCGTCGCAGAATTTGCTGAGGATTTGTTCAGCTTTGCAGTTGTCCATTTCGCACGGAATGCCTTTAGCCAATGTAGCCATAGCTTCCGCTCTTGAAACAGGTTCGTTGGGTTTGAACATGTTGTTCGGATATCCCGCCATTATGCCGTTAGAAGTAGCTACGTTGATAGCCTGGTTTGCCCAGTGTGATTTCGGTACATCTTTGAACACTTTTGCAGGGCAGGATTCTTGTGAACGGAGGTTAAATCCGTTTACAACCATGCTTGCAAGTTCTGCACGCGATACAGGCAGGTTCGGTTTGAAAGTTCTGTCAGGATAGCCTGCAACAACTTTGTTTTCAGCGAGTTTGTTGATTTCGCAGTTAGCCCAGTACCCTGTAGGAACATCATCGAAAGAGCTTGCTAAAGGTGCAGGAGCTGCAGCGCCTGTGATAGGTGCATTGTAAGGAACAATTGTTCTGTTGATTACATCTGTGCAGGAGCATGTGGACATTTCGATTCCGCAAGGCTCCGGAGTTCCGCAAGAAGCGCAGCCCGGGTCAACCGGAGCAGAGCAGCCGCAAGAAGGTACAACAGGAGCTGCACATCCGGTAATAGATTCAAGCGAAGGGCCCAAAACCGGCATAGTCATCGGAACAGCCGCTCCGGTAACACCGCCGCCGCAGGGACATCCGCATTCAGGAGCCGCAGCAACAGGTACACCCGGTGTAGGGCAGAGGCTGCAGCCGCATCCGAGCCCTTCGCCGATAATTACGTTGTTTTCAGTAGTACCTACGCGCTGGCTGTCAGAATAAATTGACGCAGGGTACGCATAAGTCTGTTTTGATTCGTATTTGCCGTCGCATTTTGGCAATACGGTAGCAGAAATTGACGGTGCGGGTTCGCAGCAGGGTCCCGGTTCGCAGCAAGGGTCACATCCGCATGGCGCAGCAGCACCTGTACATCCGCAAGGATCAGGTTCGCAGCAAGGTGCGGGTTCACATCCGCAAACAGGGGCAGCCGGCTGGCAGCCGCAGTCGCATTTGGGTAAATTGCAAGTCGGGCAGACTGCATTGTCCGGTGTTACGTCGGCCTGGCAGCCTGAAATCGGACAAGCAGCAAGTCTTGCCATATCTATTGCGGAAATATCGACATTACTTGCAATCCCCGAATTAATTGTGCTCGCCATAAGCCCGATTGTTAAGGCTGTTGCAAGCGTTAGTTTGTTAATTGTCATCTTTCCCTCCTTAATAAGCAAATTTTGGATTAGATTTGTCCTCAAATCTAATTTACGATAATTAACATCTTATGTTGCATTATTACGGTGAAAACTACCAAAAAACATTACCAGAAACGGTTACCTTAACGGGCTATTTGAATTTTAGAATTTACTCTAAAAAGGGTGATAATTAAAAAGGTCTTCGGGAGTTCAAAAAGGCTAAAAAATCCGCATGCCCAAAAACATGCGGATAATTAATATATTTTATGGATAAAAACTAAGCTTTTTTAGCGCTTTTCACAAACTGGTCAACAGCCTGAGGCTGCGCTGCGAACATGCAAGCTGTTTCATATTTTTTTTGAAGAACAGCGATTTCCTTTTCGTATTGTGCGGGAGTTTTAGGTTTTGACTGCTCCGCTTTTCCAAATCTCAAAGGCTGGCATGGATGAATTCCGTTTGTAATTGCACCTAAACGCATTTTAATATCCTTTCAAAAATACTTTCCCTTAATTTCATTATATCACTTTATACGATTGTTTCAATCCCTTAACAATTTATAATATTAAGAATTTCAGCCGTGATTTCCCTTGTTGCATAAGGCTTTGCAAGGGATTTTGCTTTTTCCTGCAAAAGAGTAATTTCAGTCGGGCTATTAAACAAATCTCTTAAAATTTTATAAAGATTTGCACTATTGCAGTCCCTGTCCTCAAGGTAAATCGCAGCATGGTGTTTTTCCATCTCCCGTGCGTTTTTGCGCTGATGATCAGCAGCCGCATAAGGATAAGGCACCAGAATTGAAGCCGCTCCGGCCGCGCAGAGCTCTGAAATACTCAAAGAACCCGCCCTTGTAAACGCAATATCAGCAGCAATCAGCGGCGTAAACATCCTGTCAAAATACGGGCGCAGAATGTAATTGTTATTTTCTTTGTAGGCGGGGTAAATTTTTTCCAGCATTTCTAGGGTTTCGTCGTAATTTTTTCTGCCCGTCTGGTGAATAATTTGGATGTCAAATTCTTTAAAAAGGTCTTCCAGCGTGTAAATAAGGGCTTTATTGAGCGTTTTTGCGCCCTGAGAACCGCCCATAACCAGTAAAGTGGGCTTGTTGAGAAGATTCAGCTCCCCTCTGGCTGCGATTTTGTCAATTTGTGAAAATTCTTTCCTTATCGGGTTGCCAAAACATACGGCTTTTCGCGATTTCACGCAGTTTTTCGACCCCTCAAAAGCAAGAGAAACAAATTTTGCAAAAGGCGCAACAGTTTTTGAAACAATCCCCGGTGCTGCGTCGCAATCATGGGTTGCAAAAGGGGTTTTTGTTAAAACCGAGGCAAAAAGCGCCGGTGCGCTGACATATCCGCCCGTTCCGAAAACCATATCGGGCTTGTATTTCAAAATATAGCCCAGAGCTTTCGAGGTGGCGACAAAAAGCTTCCACATCCATTTAAAAACGCCAAAATCCGCTCTGCGCGGCATTCCTGAAATATCAACCTCAAGAAAATCAAATCCCTCTTTTTGCGCAATTTCTTTTTCAAGGTTTTTCGGGTTGCCCACGTAATATATTTTACAGCCGGCTTCACGCAGGGCGTTTGCAACCGCGATTGCCGGATAAATATGCCCTCCGGTGCCGCCACCTGTGATAAAAACGGTTTTTTGACGGTTAGATTCGCTCATTTCCATACACCTTAATCTTTTTAATTCGTTTTTTTGAAATATTCAAAAGGATTCCGACCATGCACATCGACACAATCAGCGAAGTTCCGCCATAGCTTATAAAAGGAAGCGGCACGCCGGTTGCGGGGATGAGCGAGCTGGAAACGCTCATGTTTATGAAAGCCTGAAATCCGATTGAAAGCGTAATCCCTATTGCCATAAGCTTTCCGAACATATCACCCGCACGCGAGGAGATGATTATTCCCCTGTGGATGAACGTCCAGAAGAGTCCGATTATGAAAAAACAGCCCAAAAAGCCCAGTTCTTCTGCTATTACCGCAAAAATAAAGTCCGTATGCCCCTCGGGAAGCCACGCGAGTTTTTGTTTTGAACTTCCATATCCGACGCCCCAAAAACCGCCGGCAGCAAACGCAAGAAGCGACTGAATAATGTTATATCCCGCGCCGTACGGGTCGGATTGGGGGTTCAGCCAGATTTGGATACGCTGCATCTGGTATCCATGAAGCAGTTTTTGCCCGAAAAGCAAAATTCCGGCAAACGCAGCCCCGATACCCGCAAGCGCAAAGGTTATCATCTGTTTTATTGAGCCGGAAACGCTCAAATACATTACCGTTGAAATTATCAAAAGCAAAATAACCATACTGAGGTTCGGCTGCTTATAAACAAGGAAAACCATCAGCAAAATGGGCATAAAATAGCGCATTATTTTTGAGCTGCTAAAAATCCGGCCGTCGCGGTAAAATGCGTTCGATAAAAGCATAATAACCGCCAATTTGGTCATTTCAGACGGCTGAAACTGAAGCGGGCCGAGCATTATCCAGCGTTTTGCGCCGTTTACGATTACACCGAGCGGCGTAAAGTCAACCAGAGCAAGCATTATGATAACAAACCATGCAAACGGAACCGCCCAGTCTTTGAGTTTTTTATAATCCAATTTCATGAAATATTTCATGCCGAAAATGCCGACAATCATATATCCGAGTTGTTTCAAAGCAAAAGAAGCCGGATTTGTGCCTTCTTCCATACATTTTGGCGCGCCGGCGCTGAAAATTGCCATCAATCCGATAACAACAAGGAACGCAACCACGATAATCAGCGTCTTGTCAGGCGGCGACAGGACGTAATCAGGCGGAACTATGTATCTTTTAGACTGTCTGTTGCTTTGATAAGGCATATTCCTTGAAAACCTTTCCCCGTTCCTCATATCCCGAGAACATGTCGAAACTTGCGCATGCAGGCGAGAGCAAAATCACCTGATTCGGCAGAGAAAACGCTATATCAACCGCATTTTCAAAGCTATTCGCATTGTGAATGTTATTGAAGCCGTTTTTGCGAAATTCTTCTTCAAACCGTGCCGCTGCCTCGCCGAGAAGCACAACATCGTTCACCGTTTCTTTCATTACATTGCACATTTCGGTCAAATCCGTGTTTTTATCGCGTCCTCCGGCAATCAAAGTTACTGTTTTTCCCTCAAAAGATTTCAGTGCAAATATTGACGCCTCCGGATTTGTGGCTTTTGAGTCGTTATAAACCAGTTTTCCGTTAATTTCTCCGCTAAATTCACATCTGTGCTCGGGCGGAGCAAAGTTTTTTATTGCGTTTTTGATATTTTCACTGCTGATTCCGATGATTTTTGCAACAATCGCAGAAGCCATAACGTTCTGGTAATTGTGGTTTCCCACGAGCTGGATTTCGTTTAAATCAATGATTTTTTCGTCGCTTCCGGCTGCTCTTTTGAAGAAAATCGCGTTTTCTTTTATGTAAGCGCAATTTTTCTCCATTTCTTTTCCGAAAAAGAACTTTTCTCCGGCATAATTTTGCCCGAACTCAAAAACCCGCTCATCCAGCGCACTAAAAATTGCAAACGCAGGTTTTTTCTCGGGCGCAAAGAGCTTAGCTTTCGCTTTGAAATAATTTTCAAGCCCGCCATGCCAATCAATGTGGTCAGGCGTAAAATTCATCCAAACAGCGATTTGCGGACGGAATCCGTTGCTTGTTTCAATCTGAAAAGAGCTCATTTCGCAAACAAAATAGTCATTTTTTTCGTCCAGAAGCGAGCATGGCGGAACACCAATGTTTCCGCAAGCAGGTGCTTTCAATTCTGTTTCAAGAATCGCGGAAGTAAGCATTGTTGTCGTGGTTTTGCCGTTTGTGCCGGTGATTGCGACAAAAGGCGTGTCTGTTTCAAGGTATGCAAGCTCAACTTCGCTTATCACGGGAATATTTTTCTCTTTCAGCCGTTGAAAAATCTCTGAATGCGGCGGAATTCCGGGGCTTGTGACCGCGGTGTAGGCGCCGTCGAGAAATTCCTCGCTGTGAGCGCCAAATTCGGTTTTTATCCCGAGTTTTTCGAGTTCGGCAGCGGTTTCTTTCATTTTTTCATCAGCTTCTTTTTTTTCCGTGATAAAGCACTCCGCGCCTTTTGACGCAAGGTATTTTGCCGCAGCTGTGCCGCTTTTTGAAAGCCCCAATATTAAAACTTTTTTATCAAACCATTTTCTTTTCATTTTCTGCCTCTAAATCTACCGGATTCCCCGATTTTTCATATTTTTTTGATTAACCGTTCAAATGCCGGAACAAAAGCACCGCGCCGGCGCAAAATATGAACGTAATCAAGGAAAATACGAACACAATTTTCTTTTCGCCCCAACCGCAAAGCTCAAAATGATGATGAATCGGCGACATTTTGAAAATTCTTTTGCCGGTTAATTTATAGCTTGTTACCTGAAGGATGACGGAAAGAGTTTCGCACATAAATATGATTCCGATGGGGATTAGCCACAGTTCAAACTTGCCCATTACGCCAATTGTGCCCAGAACCCCGCCCAGAGCGAGCGAACCCGTATCACCCATAAAAACTTTTGCCGGATATTTGTTAAAATAAAGGAATCCGAGGCATGCCCCGGCGATTGCCGCGCAAATTATCGCCAAATCGATGTTTCCCATAATCAAATTTATAAAAACCAGCGCCATAAGCGAAATAACCATGTTAGAAGCAGCAAGCCCGTCGAGGCCGTCCGTCAGATTGACCGCGTTAGAAACGCCCGTTATGACAAATATCCCAAAAATCGGGTAAAACCAGCCCAGATTCAGGGTATAATCGCCGAAAGTGATGAAAGTTCTGCCGCTTATTGTCACAAAAAGCACCGGAAGTATCGCAATCGCAATTTGCAAAAACAGTTTTCCGCGCGCCGAAAGCCCTTTGTTCTGGTGTTTTTCGATTTTTTGGATATCATCCTGCATTCCTGCGAACATATAGAAAACAAAGGTTATCAGCAGCAAAAAAGCGCCCGTAGAGGTTTTTTCCGCCATAAAAAGCGCCACAACCGCAGCAATCAACGAAGAAAGAACAATAAAAAAGCCCCCCGTCGTAGGTGTTCCGCTTTTTTCCTTGTGGCGGTCGGGCGCTTCGTCCAGAATGTACTGGCTCATTGTTTTTTTCTTCAAAAAATCTATATACGCAACGCCCAGAAGCAATGAAAGTACAAATGCTATCAAAGCCGCGACGGGAACTAAAATCATTATTTCTTTAACTCCTCAATTATCTGCTCAAACTTCATTGAACGTGAAGCTTTAAATAGTATTGTAGTACTCTCAGAGAGATTTTCCAATATATATTTTGCAGCGTCTTCATTTTTTGAAAAATTTACAAAATCCAATTCAGCCTTTTCCCCGATATGACGGGCAAGTTCGCCAACGGTAATTAATGTAACTTTTTCTTTTTCCGAAAGTTTTTTTACAAATTCGCCGACCTGTTCGTGATATTTTACCTCATTTTCGCCGAGTTCGCCCATATCGCCGAGCACAAGAGCCTTTTTGCCGGAATAAAGGCTTAAAAAGGCTTTTATTGCGGCTTTCATTGAGTCAGGGTTTGCGTTGTAGCTGTCATTTATGATTTTTAAGCCCTTTATGGCCTGAATTTCCCATCTCTGGCCGATTGGAGAATAGTTTTTCAGCCCGTTTGCAATTTTTTCGTGCGTCATGCCGAACTGCATTGCGGTTTCGATGACAAAAAGCGCGTCTTGAATGTTGTATTCGCCCTCGACGTTCAGGGTGTATTCCCTGCCCTTGTAAGAAAAGACCGAGGAATCGATTTTTTCGTCAATGATTTCAAGATATGGCGAATCCAGCCCCGTATAAATCGTTTTGCCCTTAAAAATATTGAATTTTCTGATTAATTCGCTGTCATGCGCAATCAAAACGCCCTCGTCATGCAGATATGAACCGATTTCGCATTTTGCCCGGGCAATATTCTCAACAGAACCGAGCCTGCCGATGTGCGCGGTTCCGGTGTTTACGATTACGCCGATATCGGGCTCAGCGTACTTTGACAAAAGCTCAATTTCGCCCCTTGCGCGCATTCCCATCTCAAGAACAAGCACTTCAGTGTTTTCCGCCATCGAAAGAATGGTCTGGCACATGCCGATTTCGTTGTTATGATTGAGTTTTGACTTATGTGTCCTAAAACCCTGCTCCATGACCGACGCCATCATTTCTTTTGTCGTAGTTTTGCCCGAACTTCCCGTAATTGCGATGGTTACGGGGTTATATTTTCTGCGGCAGTACCTCGCAAGCCGCAAATAAGATTTTAGCGGGTCTTTTACGTATAAAATTATCTTTGCGTCGGGATGGCTGAGCTCTTTTTTCGCAGTAAAAAAGCCTCTTGCGCCGTTTTCGACCGCTTTATTTATAAAATCATGCCCGTCAAAGTTCTCACCCGACAGCGGCAAAAACAAATCAGTATATTCAATAGTCCTTGTATCCGTAGAAATCCTGAACATGCCTGAGCGGTTCACGCATTTTAAGACTTCGGCGCCTGTTGCACGGACAATTTCTTCAATTGTAAATTTCATTTTCAACCTCGTAAAGTATTAATACTTCCCCACTAGGAATGTACCAGAAAAGAATTAGTATTACAATTTTAGCAAAAATAAAAATGTCACGCTGAACTCTTTTCAGGCACTTTTTGGCAGAGGCTGAAACTAGTTTGGAATGACGGGCATTTTTGTCACCCTGAACTTGTTTCAGGGTCGCAGAATTTTGATTTATATAAATTCCTTAAATATTTAACTCATCAAGATTGCAGGAGCCAAGAAACTCACGAAATTCGTAGATTTTAGCCAGCTCAGCCTCGAGCGCATCAAAAAGCTCTGATTCTTTGATTTTTGAATACCCGAGCGCTTCATTGAATTTCAGTTTCAGCATATCATTTTCGCGCTCAAAAACCTCAATCATCCCCAGCGCCTCAAACATATCAACGCAAAGCTCGGCAGCCTCGGGGGTTATGCCCAGAAATCCGGAAATTTCGTTTAAACTAACACGCCCGTCACGGTTGTTCGACGCGAATTTCAGCATGCCCGAAATTTTCTTCAAAAGAGCCTCTTCATCAATTTTTTTATTCTCAAAATTCATAAAATGCAGAACTTTCGCCTGCGATTTTGCACAAATCAAGGCAAGAACCTCTTTTGAGGGCGGATAATCAAAAAACATGACCTGTGCGCAAACCGGAATGTTGATTCTGTCGCAAAGCCGTTCGCCCATTACTTTGTAGCGTGAAAGTGCTTCGGTAACAGCTTTATTTTCACTAAAAACAGCGGTTTTTAATTTTGTTGTCAAAAGATAATCGCAAATCTGGTCAAAAATCCCTGTTTTCTTGCGGTGGTCAAGGATTTTCAGCGCCGGCTCCTGCAGCTGCATTGCCTCGGATTTTATATCCTGAATATCAAGCTGCAAAGTCGTTGCGCCGTTGAAATTATTCAATTTCGGGTAGAAAGCGAGGTCGATTTTTGAGCCTGTCGGGATGTTCAGTTTTGAATGTTTCCATCGCACGCATTCAAATTCCCTGCCGGAATCATCCGTACAGAAGATTTTCAGGTGATTCTGGCTTGAGCCCATGACGTTAAACTGCTTTAGCGTGAGGTTTTTCACGGCAAAGACCGGATTTTCGTTATGAGCGCCGAAAGGCTGAAGTTTTTCGAGTTCATTGACCAAATCAAGGTTCAAATCCCCCGCAGCAAGCTCCATATCTACGTTCACAACGGGTTTTAGCGGGTTTTGTGCGGCGATTGTGTCGATTGCGGATGCGATTACGGATTTTACGGTATTAAAAGGGGTCTTTTTCGGGTCAAAATAAAGCCCCGCAGCCATAGAATGCCCCCCGAACCCCTCAAAAAGGCTGCTGTTTTCTTCAAGAATCTTCTGAACATGCACACCCGGCACACTTCTCGCCGAACACCTTATCCAGCCTGTATTTTCGTCTTTTGTCATCAAAAAAACAGGCTTGTAAAAATTCTCCACAAGGCGCGACGCTACTATCCCGATAATCCCGACATGCCAGTCCTCTTTGTACAAAATTATTGAATTTGAGGGCGGTTCGTTCTGCATTTGCTCAACAGCCTCTTCAAAAATCGTGTCGGAGAGGTTCTGGCGGATTTTGTTGTAATTGTCGAGGGTTTGCGCGTAAACCTCCAGCTGCGCGTCATTTTCGCATAATAAAAGATTTAAAGCACTTTCGACCGTATCCAAACGCCCTGCGGCATTGATTCTCGGCGCAATACCGAACGCAACGTTCTCCGAGTTCACATTTTCGGCATTGTAGCCTGCGATTTTTAATAATTTTTGGATTCCCGCATTTTTTCCAGCGCTGATGAGTTTTAAACCCGACGCAGTGAATGCACGGTTTTCCCCCAGAAGCGGCACAACATCGGCAATTGAACCAACAGCAACAAGCGGCAGAAGTTCCTGCACAAAATCGTATTTTTCATAAAACTCCAGCAAAGCGCACGCCAGTTTGAACGCAACGCCCACGCCCGCAAGGTAATTCAGCGATTCAATCACATCAAGCGGCAAATTTTCGTCCAGCGCACCCGGCGCCTTGGGATTTAAGATGGAAAACGCGTCAGGAATGGTTTCCGGAGCCTCGTGGTGGTCGGTAATTATTATTTCAGCCTTAAAACTGTTCAAAAACCTGACTTCTTCTGCGTTGCTGATTCCGCAGTCGACGGTAATGAAGAGTTTTGCTTTTTCTTTGGAAATCAGCTTGACCAGCGCTTTTGTGTTGAGCCCGTGGGTTTCAAACTCACGCGTCGGAACGTAATAAGAAACATTCGCGCCCAGATAGGTCAATGTTTTAAGCAAAAGTGCAACAGAAGTAACCCCGTCACAGTCAAAATCACCATAAACAACGATTTTTTCGCCATCTGTAATCGCTCTTGCGATTCTTTCGACGGATTTTTTCATGTCAACAAAGGCGTCGGGTTTTGAGATTTTCATTTTGTCGGGATTTAGGAAGTCCTTTGCTTTCGCAACAGTATCAATTCCGCGCTGCACAAGCAGTTCGGCAGTAATTCTGCTGCCGCATAGTTCAATAAGTTCCTCCGGAACCTCACGCGTCTTTTTTATATCCCAAATTTTGTTCATTTAAAGGCTAAACTTCTTCTTCCCCGTCGTCTTCGTCTTCTTCTTTTGTAATCGAGTCGATAACCATTTGCGCCATTTCTTTTGCAACGGATTTTTGAACGACTTCGGGGCTGTTTTCCAGCATGTTTATTGCTGTTCTGACCGTGCTGTCAATATCATACCATCTGCTTTTGCCTTTTTCTATTGTGCCGTCTTCAACAGCGGACATGATGTCTTCCACAGCAGAATAGGTATTTTCAGAGATATTGTGCTCAATGATAATTTTAATAAGATTCAGCGCGACTTTAATCTGGGTTTCGTCGTCAGATTCGCGCAGGGTGCGCATGGATTTGGACAAAACAGGGTCTTTGTCGTACCAGCGGCGGTAATTTTCGCTGTATTCTTCTTTCATACCTCTCTCCTTTTCGCTATTTTCAGCTATTTTTGTAAACCACGCCTTTTCCGCCCTCGGGATATTTCCATTTTATGTATTTGCAGGCAATCCGGCAGGCGCCGCATTCCAGGCATTTTTCGTAGCTTACTGTGAGCTTTTTTTGTGATTCGTTGTAATTATAAACCCTTGCCGGACATATAATTGTACACACCTTTTCCAAACATTGCAAGCATTGTTCTTTCTCGGGCGCAAGATGGCTAAAATCCGAGGTTTTGAATGTATCTTTGAATAATTTTCCGTCCAAATTGTGTTCTGTCATTTCAGCACCCCGAAAATAAGTTTTATACCCGTCACTGCGTCGTTAAACAGCTCCGCAAGGCTTCTTTTGCAGAAGAAATTCTTTGTAAATTTAACAAACTGCCCTTTTTTCTCTATTCCGTTTGCAGATGTGAAGATTTCGAAAAATTCGTTTACTTTTTGCGGATAATAGCCCAAAAATGAGTCTGTGCGCGCCGAAACAAGCTTTACAACATCCTTGTAGGTCTTCAAATCTTTCATCACAAAGCTGTTTTTCAATTTCTTTTCGTAAAGACAAAGCATATTTGACGAAAAATCGTTCTTTTCTATTGCTTCAAGCGCTGTTTCGCCGGCAAATTTCCCGCTGAACATTGCAAGATTGGTTCCCTCAAAATGCACGTTATTAACAAGCGCTGCAGCGTCGCCCGTAACCATTACGCCATCCGAGTAGAGCTTCGGCAAAGTGTCAAAGCCGCCCTCGGGAATCAAATGTGCTGAATATTCAATCAATTCGCCGTCTTTCAGGTACGGAGCAATTGACGGATGGTGTTTTAAGTCCTCAAGAAGCTCGTATGGCGCGATTTTTTTCGATTTCAGGTCGTCAAGCGACGCACCTATGCCGATTGCCACGGAGTCTTTATTCGTGAACATCAATCCCATTGCAAAAAGCCCTGCCAGCGGGCCGCCAGCAATTTTGAACTCCGCGCCTTTGCCGTCAATCAGCCCGAATCGCTGTTCTATCACGTTTTGAGGAAGTTTTATAACCTCTTTTACGGCAAGAACGACTTGTTTTGCCTTTGGTTTGGATTTTAGCCCGATTTGCTCGGAAAGAAGCGAATTTACGCCATCGGCGAGAATCACAATATCCGCATAAAACCTTTCCAAATCAGTTTCAATCCCCACAACAGCGCCATTTTCGACGATTAAATTTCTGACGGTTGTTTCCGGCGCAAAATACACGCCCTCTTTTTTTGCCTGCTCAACGCACCATTTATCCCATTTTGCCCTCAGTGCAATGAATGAGCCTTCTTCATCGAGCGAATTTTTGTAAGAAATCGTTGTGCTGTCGTACTCAGACAGGAGCATAAAGCTTTTATTGTTCACAAAACGCTCGATTGGCGCTTCTTTGAAGTTAGGGAAGATTTCTTTTGCGGCGTGGGAGTAGATTACGCCGCCATAGACGTTTTTTGCGCCGGAAAAATTGCCTCTTTCGACGAGGACAACTTTTTTCCCGCCGCGTGCAACGGTTATTGCCGCGCTGACTCCTGCAGGGCCCGCGCCGACTACGATTACGTCTGTTTTACTGCTTTCGCTCATCAAAACTCCTGTTCGTGAAACAATTATACTATTAAGTTGAGTTTTATCGCAATAAACTTTAGGAGTAGTTCTTTTGATGGCATAGAGAGCCAAATCTGGCCCTGTGGTCGAAAGCACACACTATATGAGCTCGCAGATGTCCTGATAAGCCGTCAAAACCCTCAAAATTCTAACCGTAGCACCAACAACATTATAAACTATTAAATAATTCTTTTTTACAACCCAAAATCTAACATCAAGCTCCGTTAAATCCGCTCTAGTTGTCCCCAGTGCAGGGTATTCACGCAACGAGGAAAAGGTTTTATAAAAAATTACGGCCATTTTTCTTGCGGCCTCTTTATTATCAACAGCAATATAATCTGTTATGGACTCAATATCTCTATATGCTTTTTCTGTAATCTCAAGCAATAAATTATTCATACTTTTTAATCAATTTTTCCATAACGTAATGCCCGTCATGAATAACTGTGTCCTTCAAACCTTCTTCAATATCATTGTTCAAAAGAACAAGCCTTTCTCTGGCAATAGCGTCCTTTGACGCCATAAGTCTTAACGCTTCCCTAATTACTTCGCTTACCGAATTGTATAAGCCGGAAGCAACTTTTTCCTGGACAAATTTTTCTAATGTTGGGGTTAAAGATATGTTCATAATATACCTCATTCATAGCAATTTATAAACATATTATGACAAAGATTGTTATTTATTTCAAGATAGCTGCATAAATTCTCCGTTTTTTGTATTTTTATTTATTATTTGCTAGAATATAATCTGACTATTGCGGAAAAAACGGAAAAAATCCGCTAGATTGAAGAGATATGCGATGTCAGAATTTGAAGCACCGAAAAAAATCAGAAATCCGAAGAAAAATTCAAAAATTAAATCTTTTTTTGTAATGTCGATTTCTGCATTACTCGCTTTGTTTATAGGCGTGAACCTTTATTTGAGCTCATTGCCGCCGATAAAAAATCTTGATGATTTTAAACCAAATATCGTAACAAAATTCTATTCTGCTGACGGCGAACCCATAAAAACTTTTACCGCGTATCGTTTTGAAAAAGTTGATATAAAAGATGTTCCGGACAGCATAAAACAGGCGATTATTGCAACCGAAGATAAAAATTTCTACCATCACCACGGCTATGATCCGGTCGGATTGCTGCGTTCAACGCTTGTGAACCTCGCGTCGGGCAGTTTTAAACAGGGCGCGAGCACCATCACCCAGCAGCTCGCAAGAATCCTGTTTTTGAACAACGAAAAGACTTTTGACCGTAAAATAAAGGAATTTATCGTTGCCGCAAGAATAGAAAAAACGATTTCCAAGGACAAAATCCTTGAAATGTACTTAAATAACGTTTATCTCGGCTCCGGAGCGTACGGAGTTGCGGGTGCATCGCAGATTTATTTCAATAAACCGCTAAAAGACCTTACTCTTGCCGAAGCAGCGCTGATTGCGGGGCTTCCGCAGGCACCGTCGGTTTATTCGCCGTATAACAACAAAAAACTCGCGATTGAACGACGCAATCAGGTGCTTTTGAGGATGTTCAAAATGCGCTACATCACCCGTCAGGAGTACGATAAAGCTATTGAAGAAAAACTGACCCTGAACCCGAACCCCAATGTTTATTCGCTCAACAGAGCACCGTATTTTGTTGACTACGCGATGAATGAGCTTGAAGAACTGGGTTTTGATGAAACAGAAATCTCGCAGGGCGGTTATAAAGTCGTTACAACATTGAATTATGAGGCGCAAAAAGCAGCTGTGGATTCGGTAACGGCAAAACTCGGCACAGGCGGAAAATCCAATGCGGCAGTATTTTCATTCTCGCCCATTACAGGTGAAATTTATGTTTACGTAGGCGGGAAAAACTATGGAAAAAGCCAATATGACCGCATTACGCAGGCAATAAGACCTCCGGGATCGGCATTCAAGCCGTTTGTATATGCAGCGGCAATCGAAAAGGGCTGGGGCCCGAACGATTACCTCGCTGACACCCCCGTAAACATCAATGGCTGGAAACCGCATAACTACGGCAACAGATACAGAGGACAAATGCCATTATTTGCAGGCTTAATGCTTTCTTCTAACGTTATGGCGGCAAGGCTTATTCAAGAGGTCGGAGTTCGCTCCGTAATAGGGATTGCGCGTTCTCTTGGCATTACAACACCGCTTGAATACGACATGACCATTGCTCTGGGCTCAAACGGCGTAAAACTTTACGAAATGACCGTTGCTTACGGGGCTTTTGCGAACGGCGGCTTTAAAGTTAAGCCTTATGCAATCGAACGCGTCGAAACTTCAAGAGGAAAAATCATATACGAAGCCCCGAAAACGCGCGTTATGAAGGTTCTTAACCTGAATACGGCGGCTGTTTTGACAGCAATGCTGCAAACCGTAATCGAAAACGGCACCGGCCGCGCAGCAAATATCGGAAAACCCGCTGCAGCAAAAACAGGTACAACCGATGACAACAAAGACGCCTCTTTTTACGGTTACACGCCGGATATCGTAACAGGAATCTGGGTCGGAAACGACGACAACTCAAAAATGTACGGAATTTACGGCGGAACGATTCCTGCGGCTATATGGAAAGACACAATGAATGTACTCACGAAAAAATTCGGGGCCTCCAAGTTCGATTATCCTGAAGTTGAGTTGAAAAAGGGCGGATTTGGGAAATCTACGGTTAAACCCGAAGACGAAGAGCGCGAAGACGCTCCGGAAGTTGTTGTGCCAGAAATGCAGGCGCCTGTTACAACAGAAGAGAATAATACGGCAAACAAAAATCTTCAAAATCCTGTATCTTTCAACAACACTTTCCTTGACCAGCACAAAAACCAGCAATCTGCTCCGGCAGCCTCGACGCCCGCAGCGCCTCCGGTTCCGCGCCCGTCAAGGCTCCCTGTCAATGCGCAGTAGGCGGTTTTTTGGGATTGTAAGTCAGTTTAAGGGGTTGATTGGGCGCAAACACAGGAGAAATGTATTTTTCTGCCTCGATTCGCTTCGCTGGAATAGGTCAGAAAAATACATTTCTCCTGTGTTTGCTTTGCGGGTTGTGGATTTTTGGAGTTTTTGGGGGATTGTGCGGGGAGTTTTGCACAAAAAAAGACCGGATATCCGGCCTTTTTTGTCTTAAATTAAAGAGATTTATGCTTTTCAACGATTTCCTGAGCGAGTTTATCGATTCTGGCTAAATCTTCTTCTGTAGGCAGCCCTTTGACGATTACATAATCGATTTTTTCAGGCTTAACCACCGTAAACATCCCCTCAAGAACGCCCGTGAGGTTTCCGCCCCAGCCGTAGGAGCCGATTATTGAGTAATGTCTGAGTTTCGGACGAAGAGCGTTGACAATATACGCCGCAGAAACAACTCCCGGGTGCGGGCCGGCAAGAACCATTGAGCTGCCGAGAACGACCGTCGCACAATCGACAATTTCCATTGCCAGCTCGCCCTCGTCGCTGTTTATCAGGTCAAAAGTCTTTGTTTCCACTCCTGCTCTGATTAATGCGCTCTGGAGGCGCTCAACGAGGATTTTTGTGCTGTCATACATTGAAACATAGGGGATAACCACCTTGTTTTTAACATTATCCGATGTCCATTCTTCATAAAGGTTCAAAATGAAATCGGGTTTGTTGTAAATCGGGCCGTGGCTCGGAAGAATGATTTCAGGATTGAGCTCACGGACTTTTGCAGTGTATTTTTTTGCAAAATTTCTAAAAGGCATGATGATTTCTGCGTAATAGCGTTTTGCAGCCTCTTCAAGCGACGGTGTGCAGTCAGCAAACAGGTCATACTGCGTATAGTGAGCACCCAGAAAATCGCATGTGAAGAGCATATTGTCCTCTTTTAAGTAAGTAAACATTGTATCAGGCCAGTGCACCCATGGCGAAATCATGAATTTTGCGGTTTTGTCGCCCAGAGAAAGCTCATCTCCGTCATTTATAACAATAAATTTGCTTTCATCAACGTGGAGCATGTTCATGATGTTTTCTTTGCATTTTGCGTTGGTAACGATTTTTGCGTCAGGGTATTTTTCGACAAGAACAGGGATTGCGCCCGAGTGGTCCTGCTCGGCATGGTTGCTGATGATGTAATCAAGTTTTTCAATGCCCGCTTTTTTGAGATTATCCATAAATTCGTTAATCATTTTCGGGTACATTGTGTCAATTAGCGCTGTTTTTTCGCTTCCTTTGACAAAATACGAATTGTAGCTTGTGCCCTGCGGCAGGGGAACGAGCTGGTCAAAAATCGTTCTGTCAGGGTCTTTCAAGCCCATATAAAAAACATTATTTTTAATAGAAATCATGTTCATAGTTTCAGCCTTTCATATTTCTGTTCCACATGATTTTATTATAACTTAAACATGCTAAATAGGAATAGTTCTTATTAAAAAGGCTTATAAAATCTTGATTTTTGCCGGATTTTTAAATAAAAAAGACTTTTAAATATTATTTTATAGTTTTTTTGTAACACATTTCTTTTTCAGCCTCAATGCACTGCTTTAAATCGTCCGTAGTAATTGAATTGTCGTTGTTTAAATCGAAATGTTTTGCAGATTTGTAGAATTGGGGCATGATGTCTGTTGAATTGCACAAAACGCCGTTTTTCACACGTCCCGGGAGGAAAAACAGCCCGTATAATTCGCCTGCGGACAATTTGCGGTCATTTTTCAAGCCGGCGCCCTCTTTGCAGAGCAAAATGTAGTCTTTTGCGTAATCCAGTTGCTCTTCTCTGGTCAATTTCCTAAATTTTTCAAGACTGTCAACATTTTCATCCAGTTTTGAGTTTTCTTTGAACTTTTCTTTTGAAAATTTTATTGTATTTTTCAAAGAGGCTTCCGACAACTGGCAAATTCCGCCAAAACCGGTGCCGGCAGCCGGTTCCATCTTGGATTCATAGCTAAAAATCGCAAGCAAATCCTCTGCGTCACAATTTAGTTCTTTTGCAATGTCCATTGTCTTGACTATGAATTCATCGCTTATTTCAGGATAAAATTCGCCCCATGTTTGTTTCAAAAACGAAAATTCAAGGTTAAGTTTTTTAGATTTTTCGGCGGGTAGCTCCTTTTTGTTTGAAAAAGAAATCCCGAAGTTGTAATCAGGGATTAAATTTGCGCCCCAGATGTTCCCTTTTGCTGATTTTTCGCCGGCCGCGCCGGTTTCCTGCGATTCGGGGCGATATGGAACGATAATTTTCCTGTCGTTTGAAATATTGTTTGGCTCTGTCATTTATAATCCTTTCATATTTCATATCGACAAAAAGTTGCATTTCTTTAGAAATATTAAAAGAAATTTACAATTTCATGCAAAACCGGTGCGGAAATTTGCCCTAAAAATCGCTCAAAACCTTATCAGGAGCCACAATCACGAACATATAAGGCGCGTCAAAGTACTTATTTGCAATCCTTATAACATCGCTTGCGCTAACAGATTCGATTAATGACGGAAATTCATTAATATACTCAAATCCGCGCCCCGAAGCCTCAAAAACGCCCAGCGTAGCGGCTTTTTCAGCGTTGGTTTCCTGCGCAAGGATGAAATTGCCCATGATTTTGTCCTTTGCCTCGCGAAGCTCCTTGTCGGACACGAATTCTTTTTTAAGAACATCAATTTCTCTCAAAAGTTCTTTTTTAGAATGCGCCGCGGTGGCGGGATTTGTGCCGATATAGACCGCAAAAACGCCTTTATTTACATTTCCGGAGTAGCTTGACCCAATCTGGTAAGCAAGTCCCTGTTCATCGCGCAGATGGTTGAAAAGTCTGGAGCTCATGCCCGAGCCCAGAAGAGCGTCAATAACCTGCAAAACAGCGAGGTCTTTTTTGTTGCTTACGCCGTCAGCGAGCCATCCCATAACAAGCCATGACGCCTCGGAATCTTTGGGCACTTTTACGGTTTGTGTTTTGTTAAAGGGTTTGAAACGATGATTTTGGGCTTTAAAATCAAATTTTTCACCGTTGCAGCCGTTGAAAATTTTGGAAAAGTAATTGAGAATTTCTTTTTCGTCAACATTTCCGTTTACGGAAATCACAAGGTTTTGCGGGTAAAAAATATTTTCGTAATATTCCATAATATCCGCTTTATTTATGGTCGGAAGCGTTTTTTCCATCACAATTCCGGTCACGCCGTATGGAGTATCTTTCCACATTGCGGTTTTGAACTCCTCAAAAGCCAGCGAGGACGGATTGTCGCGCATTTGGCGGATGGATTGGAGTTTTTCCCGTTTTATTTTTTCAATTTCCTGAACATCAAACGAAGCATGGTTCACCATCTCGTCAAGGAGCTCAAAAGTGAGCGGGAGGTCGTTTTTCGTAGTTTTAACCGAAACCGTGAAGTAATCTGCGCCGGCAGATGGCGAAATTTTTATGCCGTTTTGCTCCATTGTCTGCGAAAGGTCAAGATATGAATATTTTTTTGTGCCTTTTAGCATGCCCGACGCCGTCATGGACGCGATTCCCGGTTTTTTCTCAACAAAAGTTCCGCCTTTTGCAAAAATCTGAAATGCAACGATATCATTGAGCGGATTTTTGTTAATCAGGACGGTTGCGCCGTTCGGAAGTTCGTATTTTGAAACGTTTTTATCTGTTTTTACGAGCTTTGGTTCTTTTGTTGTTACGTTGCTGATTTGTTTTGTATTTTCTTCATAATCCTCGGGCAAAACCACTGAAATCACCGCAAAATCAGGGTTCAAATATTTTTTTGCAACACGCACGAGGTCAGATGCGTTCACTTTTTTAATATTTTCAATATAAGTGTCATAAAATCCCGGATTATCATAAACTATGGTCGTATAACCGAGCTCATTGGCGATATTTGCGCCGGATTCGCGCGCGTAGAAAGTATCGCGTTCAATGATGTTTTTTGCGGTCAAAATTTCTTGTTCATCAATGGTTCCGCAGCGGATTTTTTCAATTTCGTAAAAAATAGCTTTTTTGAGCTTTTCGAGGTTTTTCGGGGTGAAATTAGCGTTTATTAAAAACAAACTGTCATCACGCATGGTCGAATGCCCCGCTGCAACGCTGTATGCGAGCTGTTTTTGTTCTTTAACTGACTGATAAAGCCTTGAAGAACGCCCGTCGCCGAGCAAAATGCCCAGAACATCAAGCGCATACATATCTTTCAGTTCGTCAGAGTTCACTCCGCGCCATCCGATGAGCATGTAGCCTGATTTTACTTTGTCTTTTGCGATAATTTCGGACTGTTTTGTGCGGGGTTTGTCGATTTTGTAGTGGGAATTGCGCGTTTTTGCGGGTTCTTTGAGCGCGAATTCCTTTTTCACCGCCGCAAGCGCCTCCTGCGTGTCAACATCGCCGACAATTACCGTAACCATGTTAGAGGGTTTGTACCATGTGTTGTAAAAGTCGAGAATTTCTTCTCTGGTAATGGTTTCGATGATATTTTTTGTTCCGATAACCTGACGTTTGTAGGGGTGGATTGTGTAAAATTCTTTATTGAGGTTTTCAAAGAGTTTTGTTTCGGGACGGTCGTTGTTTTTTGCGATTTCTTCAAGAACGACTTTTCTTTCCTTTTCAAGCTCTTTTCTGGGGATTTGCGGGTGCAGAAGCATGTCAGAGTGCAAATCCATTGCCATTGAAAAATCTCTGGAGGGGATTGTTATGTAATAATGGGTAAAATCCTTGCTGGTTGCGGCATTTGTGATTGCGCCTTTTGATTCAAGCAGGCGGTCAAACTCGCCTGTAGGGTGTTTTTGGGTTCCTTTGAAGAAAAGATGTTCCAGAAAGTGCGCAACACCGTTGTTTTTATCGGTTTCATTGATTGAGCCTGTTTTTATCCATGTGTCGATGGTTACAATCGGGTTGTCATGGACTTCTTTAATTATGACAATCTGCCCGTTGTCGAGTTTAAAAGTCGAATAGTCCTGCGCAAAAACGCCAAGACCTGCGAAAAACAGCACTAAAAAGATTAAAATTTTCCTCATTTCTGCCCCTCTTTTGGATTTTTAATTGTTTTATAAGATTATACTATATAATTTAAAGGTTTTTTATATTAGCCGGGTTGATAATGTTTTTTCAGGTGGGGGATGGGGGTGGAGGCGTAAAAAGTAAGTAATATTCAATTTTCTAGCTCGATTCGCTCCGCTCATAGGCGTCGAAAATTAAATATTAATTACTTTTTACTTTGGGAGTCCTTATGTGGTGTAATTTATTATGCTTTATTCTCGCAAAGTGCAAAAGACTGGATTTTAATTTTTCGACGCCTATGAGCTAAAGCGAATCGAGCTAGAAAAATTAAAATCCAGTCTTTTGCACGCCCCAACAACTTAATATAAAAATTGTAACTATTTTTAATTAAAAATTGTTCCAAAAAACTCTTTTATTATACAATGGTATAAATCGATTAATATTTTAATGGGGAGAATATCTAGTGAGTATCGACATGGAAGAAAAATTGTGTTTGTCCGAAAACGCCCTCAAAGTTCTTGAAAAAAGATACCTTAAAAGGGATAAAGACGGAAAACCTACCGAAACAGCAAAAGACTTATTCTTAAGAGTTGCATCGACTCTTGCCAATGCTGACAAGCAATTCGGCGCAAGCGATGAAGAAATTCAAAAAACAACTAAAAAATTCTACGATTTTATAACAAACCGCTATTTTATGCCCAATTCGCCTACCCTGATGAACGCAGGACGCGAACTCGGACAGCTTGCGGCATGCTTCGTGCTTCCTGTTGAGGATTCGCTCGAGGGAATTTTTGAAACAGTTAAAAATACCGCCCTTATTCACAAATCAGGCGGCGGAACAGGGTTCTCTTTCTCAAGATTAAGACCCAAAAACGATGTAGTCCGCTCTACAATGGGCGTTTCTTCAGGGCCGGTAAGCTTTATGGAAGTTTTCAACGCAGCAACCGAAGCAGTTAAGCAGGGCGGCACAAGACGCGGCGCAAACATGGGCATTCTGCGCGTTGACCACCCCGATATCCTTGATTTTATCAATTGCAAATCAGATAATTTCAAATTGAACAACTTCAACATCTCTGTAGCCATTACAGATAAGTTCATGGAAGCCTTAAAAGCGGGCACTGATTACGAATTAATCCACCCGAGAACAAAACAGGCAGTCGGAAAGCTTAGCGCAAAGGCAGTATTTGACCTTATCGTTGACGGAGCATGGAGAAACGGCGAACCCGGTATCATTTTCATTGACAAAATGAACTATGACAACCCGACCCCGTTAATCGGCGACATTGAATCAACAAACCCCTGCGGTGAAGTTCCGCTTTTGCCTTACGAAGCCTGCAACCTCGGCTCTATCAACCTCGGTTTAATGCTCAAAGGCGAAAAAGGCAATTTAAGCGTTGATTGGGACAAACTGGCCGAAGTTACGAAAATGGCAATCCATTTCCTCGACAACGTAATCGCCATCAACAACTATCCGCTCCCGCAAATTTCCGAAATGGTTCAAAACAACCGTAAAATCGGGCTCGGCGTAATGGGATGGGCTGATATGCTTATGCAGCTGGGCATTGGATACAACTCCGAAGAGGGAACAAAGCTCGCTGCGCAGGTTATGGAGTTTATTGATTACCATTCAAAAGTAAAATCCATTGAATTTGCTCAAACCAGAGGCAGATTTAACAACTTTAAAGGAAGCATTTACGACGGTCAAAACTGGCTGACCAAAAAATACAAAGGCAAATCAGCCGGAATGATTACGGACGAAATGTGGGCTGAACTTGACGAACAAATCGCAAAAGTCGGTATCAGAAACGCCACAACAACCTGTATCGCTCCTACCGGTACAATCTCAATGATTGCAAGCGCTTCAGGCGGCGTAGAACCTTTGTTCGGGCTTGTTTTCATCCGTGACGTAATGGACGGCACAAAATTAATTGAAGTAAACCCGATTTTTGAGGCTTATGCAAAAGAACACGGATTCTACTCCGATGAATTGATGACAAAAATCTCAATCGACGGCACACTCGCTCATTGCGACAATGTTCCGGACGAAGCAAAGAGAATTTTCGTTGCTGCGCACGATGTTTCGCCTTACTGGCACGTAAAAATGCAGGCAGCATTCCAGCTCCATACCGACAATGCGGTTTCTAAAACCGTAAACTTTGAAGAAAACGCTTCAAGACAGGATGTTGCTGATTCTTACCTGCTTGCTTACGAAAACAACCTCAAAGGCATAACTGTTTACCGCAACAACTCAAGACAGTTCCAGCCGATGAACCTTGAGAAAAAAGACGACAAAAAAATGCCCGAAATCAAAGCAATCGACGCTGTTGAAGAGCAGCATCAGGGCGAAGAACACAAATGCCCCGAATGCGGCGCTGTTCTCGGCTACGGCGAGGGCTGCTTTATCTGTCTGAACTGCGGATATTCCGGTTGTTCATAGAGTGCGGAGCCGGAGTGGAGCCCGTATGGACTTGACGCAGGTCAAGTCAGGGAGGGCGTAGCTTAATATCAGCGACGTAAGAGTTTTCGCAGAAAACTCCACAGGAGCAGCGGAGCCGGAGTGAAGAATTAAAAAAACGGGACTTTTTGTTCCGTTTTTTTTGCAATGCTTTGTGCCGGTGGGAACCGCTGCGCTATTCCCACCCTACTATGCTGGAATTTGTAGGGTGGGAAAAACGAAGCGGTTCCCGCCAATAACAAAAAAATAGCAAAAAATTTTTTGTTCAGGTATTATAATCAATACACAGGAGCACGAAGCATGAAAATAAACACTATCACGAATCAATTTTACATTAATAACAACAAAATAAATTTCAGTGCAAAAAACAACAAAAAAAACAGTCCGCAGCCACAAATGCCGGAAACAGCAGCACAAACAAGCCGGCTTGTACCCGCAATGATGGCTCTGGCGGCGTTGACAACATTAAATTCCTGCACTGAATCCGACATTCGTTACGCAGATTTGAGAAATTTTAAAAACGAATGCCTTGAAGAGTTTCTAAATGACGAAGATAGCTTTTCGAGAATTGATGAAAAAACATTTGTCCTGAGCTCAACAAAAGACAGCATTTCAAAAGAAACTCCGGATTATAAATACAGCCATACAAGATACAAAGAAAACAATCATACCAGCGTTTTCGGCGAAATCACAAGAAAACGCGACAACAAAACACTAAAATTCATAAACGTATACGACAAAGATAACCAGCTGACCTCAACAACGCTCAAAGACCCGAAAACAGGCGACAAATTTTACATAAGCTATGAAGATGGATTCTTCAAACAAATCCACGATAAAGACGGAAAACCCGTAAAAGGTGAAAAACGGGCGTTTATCCTGAGCGTTCTTGTGCTGGCTGCTACTTGCGGCGCAGGAATCAAATTCCGCGGTAAAGGTCAGGATTGATAACCGCGTGGATGATTTTTATGCCAGTTCCATGCGGTTTTGATGATTTCGTCCAAATCCTTAAACTCCGGTTCCCAGCCGAGTATATTTTTTGCCTTTTGAGCGGAAGCAACAAGCCTTGCGGGGTCGCCGGGGCGGCGGGGTTCGGTTTTTACCGTAAAATCTTTGCCTGAAACTCGCTTCACAGCGTCAATAATTTCCTTTACGCTGTAGCCGCTGCCGTTTCCGAGGTTAAAAACATCGCTTTCATTGCCTTTTTCCAGATACTTCAGCGCCAGAATGTGCGCCCTTGCTAAATCCATGACATGAATGTAATCACGAACGCAGGTTCCGTCATCAGTCGGGTAATCCGTGCCCAAAATGCTTACAAAATCGCGCTGCCCGAGGGCTGTTTGGATAACAAGCGGCATAATATGGGTTTCAATTTCATGATGTTCGCCAATTTTCCCGTCAGGATGGGCGCCGCATGCGTTAAAATAGCGCAGTGCAACGAATTTCAGCCCGTGAATTTTTGATACCCATTTTATCATTTTTTCCATGGCGAGCTTGGATTCCCCGTAAGTATTTGTCGGCTCTGTCGGGTCTGATTCAAGAATAGGCAGGTTTTTGGGCTCGCCGTATGTTGCAGAGCTCGAAGAAAAAACGATTTTGTCTATTTTGTGCGCAACCATTGATTTTAAAAGCACCATTGTGCCGTAAACGTTGTTATCATAGTATTTTAGAGGGTCAACCATGCTTTCGCCAACCAGCGCATTCGCCGCAAAGTGAATAACAGCGGCGATTTTCTCCGTTTCAAAAAGATTATCCAAAAATCCTTTGTCCCTGATATCGCCCTCATAAAATTTTACACAATCCGGAATTGATTCCCTGTGACCGGTTTGCAGATTATCGGCCACGACAACTTCATAGCCGTATTTTAAAAGCTCTCTAACCGTATGCGAGCCAATGTAACCCGCACCGCCTAAAACCAAAATTTTCATTGCCAACTCCGTTGTTTTTTCTTCATTTTAAACTCAAAGCGCCATAACCGCAACGAGTTTATGCCAAAATCCCATTTTTCCCGCCATTTTCAGGCTGCAAAAAATATTAATATTGATTTAACCCGAAAAATTTGGGATAATCAAAGAAAAATGACTATTGGAGAAGTAATGTTCAGATTTTTAACCTCCGGCGAATCGCATGGGAAATACCTGAACGCTATAATTGACGGCGTTCCTGCGGGTGTGCCGCTCATAAAAGAATATATCGACAACGAACTTGCGCGCCGCCAAATCGGCTACGGCCGCGGCGGAAGAATGCAAATTGAAACCGACAAAGCGGAAATAAATTCGGGTGTGAGGTTCGGAATCACAACAGGCGCGCCCATTTCGCTCGAAATCAAAAACAAAGACTGGGAAAACTGGCAAATTCCAATGTCCGTCCATCCCGTTGATATGAGCGATTTGGACAACAGGCTGCTTGTTGAGAGCAAAGAAATAACCCGTATCCGCCCGGGGCATGCGGATTTTGCCGGTGCAATGAAATACGGGCACGAAGACGTGAGAAATGTGCTGGAACGCTCCAGTGCACGCGAAACCGCGGCACGTGTCGCTGTCGGAGCCGTTGCAAAAAGCATTTTAAAGGAATTCGGAATTGACGGTTTCTCGCATGTCGTCAGAATCGGCAAAATAAAAGCCGCCGGGGGCGCGGATTTTGAAACAATGAAAACTGCTGCGGAAAATTCCGACGTACGCTGCGCTGACAGCGAAGCAGCCGGATTAATGCGAAAAGAAATTGATGAAGCAGCCCAAATTGGCGACACGCTGGGCGGCTGCGTTGAAATAGTTTTCAGAAATTTGCCCGTGGGGCTGGGTTCTTTTGTTCAGTGGGACAGGCGGCTCGACGCCAAGCTTGCGGGTGCGGTTATGAGCATTCAGGCGGTGAAAGCGGTCGAAATCGGCATGGGAAAAGACGTTGCCGCAGCGCGGGGAAGCGAAACCCATGACGAAGTTTTCTTTGAAAACGGTGAATATTCAAGAAAAACCAACAATGCCGGCGGAATTGAAGGCGGCATGACAAACGGCGAAACCCTCGTGGTCAGAGCGTCGATGAAAGCGATTCCGACGATGAAAAAACCGCTGAAATCCGTTGATATAAAGACGAATCAGCCGTTTGAAGCGCATTTTGAGCGCTCGGACACCTGCGCGGTGCCTGCATGCGGGATTGTTGCAGAGGCAATGACGGCAATTGTGCTTGCAGAGGCGTTTTTGGAGAAATTCGGAGGCGATTCCGTGCAAGAAATTCGTGCGAATTACGAAAATTATTTGCAATACCTGAACAGCAGAAAAGGCGGAAACTAAATGGGGGCAAATTTCGATTCATTTCCCTCAAATTGTCACCCTGAACTTGATTCAGGGTCGCAGGATTTTGATATATGGACTTCAATATGGCGATTCCGAAACAAGTTCGGAATGACGGGCGTTTTTTGTCACCCTGAACTCGTTTCAGGGTCTCCTCGGCTGCGTAGGAAGTTTATGGAGGCAAATTGTATTGAAAAATAAAAATATTATTCTGGTGGGCATGATGGGGTGCGGGAAAAGCACGATAGGCAAGCTTCTTGCGGACGCAATGGAGGGATTTGAGTTCGTTGACACTGACGAGCAAATCGAAAAAACCGCGCAGATGACCATTCCTGAAATTTTTATCGATTACGGCGAAAGCTCGTTCAGGGAGCTCGAAAGCGGAACGATTAAACGGTTTTGTGCCCGTGAAAATCAGGTGATTTCAACAGGCGGCGGCTGCGTGGAGAGTATTGAAAATATAGATGCGCTCAAAGAAAGCGGAATTGTTTTTTATCTAAAAGCCACTGCCGATACGCTTTTTGAACGAGTAAAACATACAAAAGACCGCCCCATGCTCTACGATGAAGACCCGAAAAAAAAGCTGAAAATGCTTTTAAAACGCCGCGAGCCGATGTATCAATCCGCTGATTTCGTGATTGACACCGAAAACCGCACGCAGGATGATATTGTAAAAGAATTAAGAGATTTATATTATGCAAACAGATAAATTAACGGTAAAAATCGCGCCCAAAGCGGGTTTCAGCTATGACATAATCATCGGAAGCGGAATTCTTAACGAACTCGGGACGCTTTTGAAAAAACACACAAATGCGAAAAAATTTCTCGTTGTAACCAATGAAACGATTTTGAAACTGTACCCGAATGCCCTGAATTTGGGTGAAAATGCGCATTTTGTCGTGCTGAAAGACGGCGAAGAATACAAAAACTTTGATTCGTTGAAGAAAATTCTCGACGCGGCGATAGAGCATAAAATCGAACGCCGTGATTGTATGATTGCCTTTGGCGGCGGGGTTGTCGGGGATATTACGGGCTTTGCTGCTTCGGTTTATTTGCGCGGAGTGGATTTTGTGCAGATTCCGACCACGCTCCTTGCGCAGGTTGATTCGTCGGTGGGCGGGAAAGTGGCTATTAACCATGAAAAAGGCAAAAATCTTATCGGTGCATTTTATCAGCCCAAATTTGTGCTTGCGGATATTTCGCTTTTGAAAACGCTTGATGAACGCCAGCTGAAAACGGGGCTGGGCGAGGTTTTGAAGTATGCTTTTATCGAAAAATCCTGCGCTTGCCCGCTAAATTATCGGTTTTTTGATTTTCTGCATGCAAATTACAAGGAAATAATCGAACTTGAACCGTCAACAACGGCACAGCTGATAAATATTTGCTGCACGCTGAAAGCTGCTGTGGTGGCGCAGGATGAGCGCGAAAAGGGGCTGCGGGCGATTTTGAATTTCGGGCATACATTTGCGCATGCAATCGAAACTTTATCCAATTATACCCGATTTACACATGGCGAAGCTGTTGCTGCGGGGATGAAAATGGCGGCAAAGCTCGGAGTTGAGCTCAAAATGGTCGATGAAGACTACAAAAATGCGGTTTTTGAGCTGATTGACAAATACGGGCTGGATGTGGATTTGCCGGAGTTTGACTCAGGGGAATTTATTGAGGCAATGACGCTGGACAAGAAAGCGGACGACTCAAAAATCCGGTTTATCCTGCCTGACGGGGATTTTCGGGTGAAATTGGTTTCCGATGTTGCGAGGGAGAAGATTTTAAAAGTTTTGCGCTAACCCGAAATCACAAAACAGCCTTGCGCCGGCAAAAACCACTGCCGAAGTGACGAATCCGGAATAATCTTTCGCCCTATATAAAAGAATAATTGCAATTCGCTGCAAGTCTAGTAAAATTATTATATGCAAATTTTGATTTATATAATAAAACGACTGCTGCAGGCGATTCCGCTGCTGTTTATCGTGTCGGTGATGAGCTTTTTCATTATACGATTGAGCCCTGTTGACCCGCTTGCGGAGCTTAGAATAAACCCTTCAATTTCACAAGAAACCCTAAAAGCCGAGGAACAAAGGCTCGGGCTGGATAAACCGCTGCCCGTGCAGTATATTTTGTGGCTGAAAAGCTTTTTAAGAGGCGATTTGGGCGTGAGCGTGACAGGTGAAAAAGTCAGCACAAAACTTATGGAAAGAATCCCGAATACCCTGCTTTTGACGACCGTTGTCATCCTTTTGACATGGATGGTGGGGATTCCTGTGGGGATTTATGCGGCTTTGCACTGGAAACAACCCATAGACAGGCTTCTGACGGTTTTGACAAGTATCGGAATGGCGATTCCGTCGTTTTTCTTTGCGCTTTTGCTCTTGATTTTTGCCGTAAAAACCGGCTGGTTCCCGACAGGCGGGCTTACGGGGTATAATTATTCGACTTTGACGCCGTGGGGGAAATTCCTTGATATTGCCCATCATCTTGTGCTGCCTGTTATTGTATTGTTTACGGTTTCGCTTTCGGGGCTGCAAAGGCAGATGAGAGGCAACCTTCTGGATGTTCTCGGGGCGGATTACATCAAATTTGCACGCGCAAAGGGGCTTTCGGAGAACAAAGTTATTTACAAACACGCCCTGAGAAACGCAATTAACCCGATGGTTACGCTTCTGGGGTTTGAATTTGCGGCTTTGTTGAGCGGCGCGGCGCTGACCGAGTATGTTTTTCAGTATCCGGGGCTCGGGCGGTTGATTCTTGAGGCTGTAATGAAATCTGACATAAACCTTGTTATGGCGTCGTTGATGATGGGTACGATAATGCTGGTTCTGGGCAATTTGATTGCCGATATCCTGCTTAAACTGGTTGACCCGAGGGTAAGTGTGAGCTGATGAAAAAAGACAGTATTTTAGCTCAAATTTTAAGGGATAAATATTCGACAATTGCGCTCGTTGTGCTGATTTTGCTGTATGTGGGGATATTTCTGGCGGATTTTCTTGCACCTTATTCAAAAGAATTCTCCGACCGCCACAGAGCCTACGCGCCGCCGTCGCCGGTTTTTACAATTGATGAAAAAGGCAGGCTTTCAAAGCCCTACACCTACAATTATGTGCGGACTTTCGACCCCGAAGAGTTCAAAATAACCTACAAACTCGACCGCAGCAAGAAATTTTACTTAAAATTCTTTTCAAAAGGCGAAAAATATAAGTTTTTGGGGCTGATACCGATGGAACGCCATCTTGTGACGGTAGAGCCGGACGGGCGGCTTTTTTTGCTCGGAACGGACATAAACGGGCGCGATATCCTCTCGAGAATACTTTTTGGGGGAAGAATTTCGCTCACAATTGGATTTTTGGCGCTTTTTATCTCATTTCCCCTCGGAATGCTCTACGGCGGAATTTCCGGCTACATTGGAGGTGCGGTCGACAACATTATGATGAGAATTTCCGAGGCAATAATGTCAATTCCGAGTTTTTACCTTTTAATTATCCTTGCGGCGATTTTGCCGGCGAATATGACCAGTATTCAGAGATTTTCGCTCATTGTTGTGATTCTTGCGCTCATAGGCTGGGCGGGATTTTCAAGGGTGGTCAGAGGGATGGTTCTTTCCATAAAAAAACAGGAATTTGTTCAGGCAGCCGAGTCGATTGGCGCGTCAAAAAGAAGAATTATCATAAAACACTTGCTTCCGCAGACTTTGAGCTATGTAATCGTGGCAATGACCCTGAGCGTGCCTTCTTATATCCTTGCTGAATCGGGATTGAGCTTTTTGGGGCTCGGAATCCAGCAGCCCGACGCAAGCTGGGGCAATATGCTCAAAGAAGCGCAGGAATATGTAAACATAATCTACCGCCCGTGGCTTTTGACCCCCGGATTTTTAATTTTTGTTGCGGTCTTATCATTTAACCTCATAGGTGATACAATTAGGGATATACTTGACCCTAAGAGTAAGATGAGATAAAACAGGAATTTTATATGGATGAAACAGCGGTTATGGATTTTTTGATGGACAAGAGCATGCTGCTTGATATACTGCTTGCAATCGTTCTGGGGTTTGCAATCGGTCTTGAGCGCGAAATGACGAACAAATGGGCGGGTTTAAGAACGCATATTCTTGTTTGTTTGGGCTCTTGCGTGTTCACTTTGCTTTCAATCCATGCATTTCCCGTTTATGCCCACAGCCCGCAGGCAGATCCGGCGAGAATCGCGGCCCAGATTTTGACCGGTATCGGTTTTATCGGCGGCGGAACTGTTTTGAGGCATGGATATTCGATTTACGGGCTCACAACTGCCGCAACATTATGGATTACGGCAAGTATCGGGATGGCATGCGGGTGCAGTTTCCGGACATTAGCGGTTTTTGCGACAATTCTTTCTGTCGGCGTGCTTGTTTTAATCAGGATTTTTGAAAAAGAATACATCCACAGAAATCCAAAAACTCCGCGCAGAATCAAAGTAAGTTTTTACTGCCAAACAGCCCTCGCCGACCAGATTTATGACAATCTTATGACAAAATTCAAAACCGTTCATGAGATTAGCGAAAAAACTTCGCCAGAAGACAAAATCCGCTTTGATTTTACGGCGTGCATTCTCGACCGCAGCCCGCTTCAATACATGCATAACGAGCTGAAAACGATTGAGGGCGTGGAAAATGTTTCCATGCAGGAATTGTATGAATAAGAAAAATTTTCTTGAATATTTTATAACTTTCATTCTGTCAATAGTGATTGCTGTTTTGCTCGTTGCAGTAACGGTTTTCACAATCGGGCACAGGGCTAAAGTAAACTACAACAACCAGCCAAAAGCCCAAACCGTGCGAAATGAGCGCGAAGTTTTGATTGAAATGATAGCCCGCTACGAAAAACAGCTCCGCGAAGACCCCTCGGACTACACGCTGAACTCAAAGCTCGGCAATTTTTACAATATCCTCGGGCATTACGAATCCTCTGAAAAACATTTTAAAGACGCGATGGCAAAATCCCCCTACGGCATTCACAGCACGTATTTTGACCTTGCTTATTTTTATTTGAAGCAAAAAAGGTTCAAAGACGCAGAAAACGTGATAAAACAAATAACCGTAGTGAAAAAAATGCCCGTACATGCGGCAAAAGGCGATTTTTACGTGGTAATGGGCGACATGTATGCGGATTTTGGCGATTTTGAAGTTGCTATGGTAAATTATGAAAAAGCCCGGGCGCTATATGAATTTTCGGGCCGAAAAAAGCGTGAAAAGCTTGCAGAAAGCAGAATTCTCGATACATACGATGACCTTGCCGTGAAAAATATGGAGAAAAAAAAGCTTACCGCGGCGATTCAAAGCCTTGAAAAGGCGCGTGAAATCAAGGATTCACCGGTGACAAATTACAAGCTGGCAATCCTTTACAAGGATATTGACCCTTTAAAATCTTATAAATACATAAAAAAAGTCTATAATTCCGACCCGGGGTTGATTAATTACGATATTTACGAAAAAATCCTCCTCGACGCGCTGAAATATTACGAAAATGAAGGCGACAAGACCTCTGTTGCCCTTTATGCGCACAAGCTGAAAATGTTGAAGAATTTCAAAGAGCGCTATCTGGTGCAGCCGGGCGAAATTGATATTGAACTGAAAAAGACACGCATAAAAAGCCACATTTTTAATGACAAAAAAACGGTTTACATTGAATTTGTTATAAAAAATCTTTCACACAACAACATTCAGCCACTTTATTTGACTGTTGAGGCAGATTATAACAGCAGTTCTGAAATTATTTACACGAAGAAGCTTTTTTCAAAAAAATCACCGCTCAGAGCGCTTGGAGAATCAGAGCCAATCAAGCTAAAATACACTTTTGACGACGAAATCAGCGGTGATTTTTCATACAATACGCGTTTGATTTTCCGCGCTGCAAAAAAACAAAACATAAGACCCAAACAAATCGCCTCTTTTACCATAAAAAAATAGAAAAGCCGGATAGGAGCTTTTCTAACTGTTTAAGATGGTAACAATAATCTTATTCTCATTATTACTCATTTTTTGAGCTTTTCAACCCTGTTTTTTGAATTCTTCACAAAAGTTCATGAAGAAAATTGGCGGTTGATGAAAAAAGGATGGGTTTATCTTTTCCGTTCCGATTCCTCCGGCAATTCAGCATTAAATACTTGATTCATCGTTTTTTGAAGCCTCCCCCATAGTCACTCCAAAGATAAATCCCTCCTTTTTTCATTAATATTATTAAGAAATATTACGCACAAAATGTTTTTTTTGCTTAAAAAGGCAATTTTTCCGAAAAAAAATCCTTTATATAAATACAGGGATATAAAGGGAATCAAATTTAAAGGGAGAATTTATTATGGCAGTAGGACCCAGAGATTACATCGATCAGTTGTTAGTTAAAAAATATGCAGATGAAAAAGTTGACAACGCAGACATCGCAAGCCTTGTCGAACCTGAAAAAATGCTCGACGCAATGTCAGATTTTTCAAATATGCACAAAAATATGATGATTTTGCAAAACAAACTTCAGAACTTCTGCGCAGCGCTCAACACAAAATCTGTTTACTACAGAGGTTCAAGATTCGCAACTGCATAATACAAAAAGCTTGTTTATTATAAAATAGCTTTATGAAAAAAATTATACTGGCTTCACAATCGCCCAGACGGCGTGAACTGCTGAAAGAAATTTGTCACGGATTCGATTCCCTCAGCCCTGATTATGATGAAAAAATCGATACGGATGTTTTCAGCGAAAAAATTATTGAAAATATTGCCCTGAACAAGGCGCTCTCCCTCGCTAAAAGCGTGCCGGAGGATTCCCTTATCCTTAGCGCAGATACGGTCGTTGTTCTGGACGGAAAAATCCTCGGAAAACCCGAAGATAAAGACGACGCGCTCAGAATGTTGAAAGATTTGAGCGGAAAAACCCACAGAGTCGTGACCTCTGTGAGCATTTTTGATGTAAAAACCCAAAAACACACAACCCGCTCCACGACAAGCTTTGTGACCTTTAGCGATTTGACGGAAGAACAGATTAAAAACTATATTGAAACAAAAAATCCGCTCGACAAAGCCGGTTCCTACGGGATTCAGGAGCTGGAGGAGGGATTTGTGACAGAGGTCAAAGGTTCATTTACAAATATCGTCGGGCTGCCGCTTGAAACGGTAAAAGAAATGCTAGAACCTTTTCTGACCGCTGAAAACGGGCTCGAGCAGGGTATTTAAGCTGTCAGTAATTTTCTGGTAATTCTCATTCACAGGCGTAACCCGTCCTGTTTCAACAGCTTTCAAATATGCCGCTGCATTAGAGGGTTTTCCGCCCAGAAATGTTGAAGAATAAGCAATATCGCGACGCGCCGGCACGATTAGGCCGCTTTTTGTGAGTTCAGCAACGGAATCCGGTGAATTAAGGAACTTTATGAACAAAACCGCCTCGTTTTTATGCTTTGATGACGCCGAAACAGCGTATCCGGACGAATCAACATTGCTTATTGACCCGATTTTCCCCGCAGGAACCGGCACAATATCCCAGTCAAAATCCGCACTCTCCCTGAACTTCGGCACGAGCCACCGCCCGCTGATAATCATTGCAAGGCGCTTTTGCAAAAACATTTGTGCCATTGTAAGGCTTGCGCTGTCGGATTTTTTCGGTGCTGCGTTGTATTTATAGGGCAAATCAGCATAAAATTGAATCGCCTCCCGTGCAGCAAGGTCCAAATCGGGTGCATTTTCGCCCAGAATATTCCCGCCGTCGGAAAAAACAAAAGGCAGCCAGAAAACAGGCTCTTTTTCAAACCCGACGCCCCAAATTCCGTCTTTGGAGAGCTTTTGAGCGGTTTTCAAAAATTCCAACCTGCTCCAGTCGTTTTTCGGGGACGAAAGCCCGTTTTTTCTGAAAATATCTTTGTTATAATAAACCACCATCTGCGAAACATCGCGCGGAACCACGTAAAGCCTGCCATTATAGGTCGAAGCCTCAATGGCTTTTTCAAAAAATACCCTGTTTGAGATTTCTTTTGAAAAATACGGCGTCAAATCCTCCAGAAGTCCGGCTTTTATGTATTTTTGCGAATAAAAATTGTTCAAAAAAACAACATCGGGCTCCAGCCTCGACGCAAAAAGGAGGTGGAGTTTTTGAAAATAATTCTGTGGGATGTGCATAAATTCTACGCGGATTTCGGGGTTTTTCCGTTCAAAATCGGCAATCAGCGGGCGCAAAATTGCGATTTCGCTTTGCGAGCCCCATGCACTAAACCGCAAAACCGTGCGTTCATCCGCTTTGCGGGCACATCCACAGAAAAATAAAACAATAAAACAAAAAACTAAAGCTTTTTTCATAGCTTTATTATAACTCAAGCAGCAATTCCATTTTTTTGTCGCTGACTTCCACAAGAGCCTTGTATTCGCCCAGGCGAACAATGTAGCGGTCTTTATTATCAACGGTTTCGGACAATCTTGAGCGGATTTCGGAGGATTTTAAAGAATCGAATTTGTTTAGCATAAAAATTTCGTCATTTATGTAGCCGATTAGCGAGTATTTTTTCTTAAATTCAACAAGGCACAAACCCTTGTTATTCGCGAGTTTTGCATTTGTGATAAGAAGCGGGTTTTTCATTTTTTGCATTGTCGCGTTGAGATAATCATCGGCTTTCTTTTGCACAATCGGCTTTTTCACGGTTTGTGTAATCGGAACTGTAGTTGTTTTTACCCGCTCGAGCCGTTCAGCAAGGATTTTATCATCGACTTTTGTTTTAACAACATCAAGTTTCTGCACAACCGTGCCTGCGGTATTTTTGAGCTTTTTATTCAATTTTTTGAACTTATCAACAGCAAAAATTTCATTTGTGACATTAAAATCCGCATTATCATCCGCCTGCTCGGCTTTTTGAAACACTCTGACAATGCGGTAAATCCCGAGAACCGGAATACCTATCAACAAAATCGCAAGAGCTGTTTTTCTCAAAGGATGGGATTGCTTTTCGGGCGTTTTTTCAACCAGAACTTCGTTAATTTCGTCATATTCGTAATTTTCAATAGAGCTGTTGTATTTCGGGTCAAGTATTTTGTACTTGTAATCCGAGGCAAATGCAGCCGAAAATACACCAAACACGGCAACAGCGAAAAAAACCAGAACAAATATTTTTGCATTTTTATAATTCATCGGACGGCAATTCCATTAGATACCATCATTGTAGCAGAAAAATTTCTTTTTCCAATATCTTTTTTATATATTCCGGTAACATTTAACAATTCTCAATACTTTTTGTCAACCAGAGCTTCATGCGTTTTCGCCTCTATTTCGTCGTCCAGCGGAGAAAGCTCAATTTTCTCTTTGTAGCGTTTTTCGAGCGCAAGAGAAATCAAATAATCCGCAAAATGCACATTTTTAGGCAAAAAAGAGCCGTGAAGATAGGTTCCGAATACATTGCAGAATCTGGCGCCCTCGGTTTTGTCTTTTCCGTTGTTTCCGTTGCCGGTGGTTATTTTTGCAAGAGGAACGGTTTCATTTTCAAGATAAGTAAGCCCGCTGTGATTTTCAAACCCGACAAGCGTTTCCGGCACAACAAATTCGCATTTTGCGGTTACGTTTCCTATGAATCTGGTGCTTCCGGCGACCGTATATGCGTCCAGAAGGCTTATTCCGGCGAGTTTTTGGGCATTGTGCGGCTGATAATAATGCCCGAGCAGCTGATATCCGCCGCAGATTGCCAGAAAAACCGCCATATTATCACGCGCTTCGAGCAACGTTGCCTTATGTTTTTGCAATTCCTGTGACACAGCAATCTGTTGTTTGTCCTGACCGCCGCCCAGAAAGTAAAAATCATATTTTTTGCAATCAATAGTATCGTTAAGGTCGATAGAATCGATATTTACAGCGATTCCGCGCCATTCGCAGCGTTTTTTTATTGTCAGAACATTGCCCCAATCGCCGTAAATATTAAGCAATTTGGGATACAAATGCGCTATGTTGATTTGAAGACCTGAATTCATAAAACTATTATGTCAGAAATCGAAATTCTTGGCTATTTTTTTCTTGAAAGTTTCATGCCCTCAATCAAAAACGAAAGCTGTTCAAGCGCCTGCGGATCTTCGAGCGCGAGCAAAGCAGTTTTTACAAATTTTGAATATTCCTTGTCATGCGCATACTGGCGGCATTTTTCCATCATAAAATTCATGTTTTCGCTGTACTCGTTGTCAGTAAAATCTTTTATTGTTTCAGAAGTGCCGTCCGGTTTGTACATAACCGTGCGAAGAAGTTTGTTATTTTCATAATGGTTGACAGTGATGGGTTTTCCGTAATTTTTCGCCGAGGAATAAAAGTCAATATCCTCAACAGTAAATTTTTCAACGGTTTTACTCAAAACATTCTGGAGAAAAACCACATTTCCCGAGTGAACCGCCTTGTAGCAGCCATCCGTTCCGGTCATGTAAAGCTCGGTATCGTAATAAAAATCAAACAGAACTTTCGGAGAAATATCCAGAGCCTAACACAATTTTTCAATAGTTTTGCAAGATGGAAAATGACTTCCGGTTTCTATTTTAGAAAGCTGTCTGGGGTGCAGTTCAATCAATTCAGAAAGTTTTTCCTGCGTGATATTTTTATTTTTTCTTAGCAATTTCAGGTTAAACCCGAAAGCTTGTTTGAAAGTTGGCATAATAATTTTTTTATTTCTTGACAACAAAATTATAAATTACCGCAAACACCCTTGCCACGGTCTTTTACGCCTTACGAAAGGGTTTTTTATAAAAAAATACGCGTTTAAAGCTGAATTTCTAGTATTTTAGAGTAGAATCCACTAAATAACAAAGATATTTCAGATGTCATGTTTAATAAAAAAGACATATAACAAATATCATAGCGAATTTTTGTCCTTTATTCGAAAAGCCAGCGGTGACGGGGGATGCAGCATGTCACCCACGGGGAGGTACCCGTATTTTGAGCGTATTCTGCGTACCAGCTCTTTTTTGTCCGGATCAGGGTCAAAATAAAGGGTAGAATAGACGCTTACCCCGTCTTTTATTATCAGAGCGTCCGATTCTTTGAAAATATCCCCGTATTTTTTTACAAAAGCACGGTGCGCAGTCGCATTCATTCCGAGGTTGCAGATTTCCTCCTGAATCGAGCTGTCGCCGTCATTATCTTTTGCATGCCCGCATTCATGAAGAATCGCCTCGGCTATCGCAAGAATAACCGGAAAATCCTGATTATTTTTGTACATATCATTAATCATAATCAGGTTTTTTCCATAGTCATACTGGGCATGAATATGTTTTGAAGAAGTTTTTTCAAAAGAAATCCTTATATTTGAATTTTTTATAAACTCAAACGCCTCTTTTCCCGACTTAAAAGGAAGAATCACGGCTATATTGTTCAAATATTTTATATCCGTCTGGCTGAACTCCAGCTGCGCAAGCTCATTAATGGCAGCAGAAAGAGTTGGGTCATCGAGCCACTGGAGCTGGGAAGCGTCAGGCGGAATTACTGCTTTTTGCGAATTTGTACGTTTCCATTTCATATCTTTCAATGGAAAGCTGTTATAAATATTCGCAAATACAGGTGCAACCGGTGTCATTAGTTATTTTGTTCGTCGTAAGTAACAGTATAATCGGGGCTTACGGCAAGCCATCTAAAAGCTTGCCCGTCTTCGGCTTCAGGGATATCGCTCACAAAAGTTCCGCCGTATCTTCCTCTTGAAAACTGGACAAACCCTTGTTTTGAGAGGTTTTGCAGGGCTTTTCTTATTGTATTGCTGCTGACGTCGAATTTTTGTGCAAGATTTTCCATAGACGGAAGTTTTTCGCCGATTTCAAAATTATCTTTTATAAAAGTTTTGATTTCGTTCTCTATTTTTTGATAGCTGTAAAACTGCGCGTCTTCAGCCTTTGCAAAAATCGAAATTTCTTTTTCGGGCTGGAGAAAATTTTCTCCGGGCATTCTGATAATTGTTGTTCCGTATCTTCCGCGGCGCGCAAGGAGAATGCGTTCTTCAATTAAGCCTTTCATCGCGTCATGGACAGTTTTTATGCTTACTTTCAGGATTTCCGAAAGCTCAAAATGAGCCGGCAGCCGGTCGCCGACCTTGTGATTTGCGCTGATATAATCTTTAAGGTCTTTTTCTACTTTTTTAACGAGAGTTTCGGAAGAAAGCGTTTCTGCGGCAAATTCAGGGTCAATTTGCGGAATTTCTTTTATTGTCCAGTTTGCATCGTTCGTACGGAACATTTTTGCCTCGATAATTCCGTTAGAAGAAAGGTTTTCGAGCGCAAGTCTTACGGTATTTGTCGAATGGCCGGTAATCGTCGCAAGCTGGCGTGCCGATGGAAGCGAATCGCCCGCTTTCAGAGCGTTTTCGACGATATATTTTTTTATTTCCGTGATGACTTTTTCGCGTTTTGAGGTGGATTTTCGAATAATCGGGTTTTGTGCGGAGGCATTTCTGATAACCGTGCCGATTCTTTGTTTGGATTCGACCAGTCCGCTGTCTTCAACGCAGCGAATCGCGTTTTGAACGGTTCCAACGCTTACGCCAAGGTAATATGCAAGGTCGGCTTTTTTAGGCAGGAGAGAATTTTCCTCAAGTTTTCCTTTTTTAAACCCTGAAACAATCCAGTCGCTCAGCCATTTTTTGATGATTGAGTCTTTGGATTCAAAAGAGTTTTTAAAATTAGGAATTTCTTTAGGCAGTTCATTTATGTCTATACGTTTTAGAACAGCTTTTTCAAGTTTTGTGTAGCTTTCTTGAAAATTCGTCATTTTCCCTCCACATTTGTATCTAATCCGGCGCCGCCCCGCTTGATTTGCCGGCGCAAACCGTTAACGGCCTACCTTTACTCAGATAATTTATTATATTTTATAACAATAAAAAAACAGGCACATTTTTTTTGCTATTTTTTTACATAAAAGTTTAAAAATTGTTACGATATTAAAATTTGAAAGACGGGAGGAAGGATATGCGCGGGATAATTATTTCCCCTCTCCGATGGGAGAGGGTGCCCGCAGGGCGGGTGACGGCTTACCCTTTAGGAAAAAACGCCTGCCCGTAGGGGAAAACCAGCCAATTTCGCCTTTTATTCTTGTACCAGCTTATAGCTTGATTCCTGAAAAATTTTCATTATGTAAACATTTGTAAAGGTTGTGTTTCAAACATTAAAGTTTCAAAAACAAAATGCCGATATAAATAATACAAAAGGAGTATTTAGAAAATGGGACTCAGCGCATCACAGGGCCGGTTCTTAACACTAACGGCAAGAAAAAATAACATAGAATTTCAGGTTCAGCAACTGACCCAGGCTAAATTGCAGCTCGCAGACCAGCAGGATACAGAAGCCTATCTGTGGAGCAACGGGATGAATATCCAGCATCTTTATTACGCTGCAGACGGAAACGGCTCTATCAGCGATGATTTGCCGCGTCTTTCATACCAGCTTTGCACAAAATCCGCTTCTGACGGCGGTCTGAATATGCGCGTTATTGACAAATACGGAAGAATCGTTGTGTCAGAGCTCCCCGACCCGCTTCCTGAGGGCAAAGAAGTCGGCGATTATGTCATTGAAAAAAACTGCACGCAGGCTGACTATTTTGAAAAGAACCTTTTGAACGGAAACTGGCGCCTCCAGCAGCCCAGCAAACAAAATGAAACCGGCTGGCAAAATATTACTCTTGAAGGCTGTGAAAATATCTATCAGGGCGTCGATTCAAAAGACTATGCTGTCGCAGAAGCTGATTACAGCGCAAGCGTAGAACGCCTTGAACGCATAGAAAAGCGCTATGACATGCAAATTCAACAGCTCACAAATGAACAAAAAGCTATCGAAACAGAAATGGATTCTGTTAAAAAAGTTATCGACAAAAACATCGAAGAAACTTTCAAAACCTTCGGTTAATAATCAAATATGAGCCAAAATATCGAATTGCGGCTCATATCCGCCCACGCGGAGCCCGGTTTCTGTATAAACACCGGAATCAAAGAATTCATTAAGGAGATTTGTATTTATGGAGTTATCGTCAATCCAGTTTTTCTGCCTCAATATCTCGAGCACAATCAGCGTCCTTGCTTTCATATTGGCGTCAATTACCTTTACCGTGAAACTTTCGCAGGTTTTTGTATTCAATACCGTACAAAGCCCGCCGGCACCGACTTTTGCGCAGATATAAGGCGAAAGCTGCATTAAATGCGTATCCAGTCTGTTTTTCCCGCCGCAAATATAAGGATGAGCCTGCATTGCAGCTGTAATTTTCGGATGTAAACGATGAAGATTCAAAAACCCCTTACAAAGCCCCTCAAGAGAGGTTGCAAAATTAGGAGCTGTGCAGCCATCCAGCGTTTTGGGGAGTTCCGAGCTTTCCTCGCAGAGAGATTTTATTTTTTCATACATTTTCAGCTGCAAAGGATGGTCAAAATCAAGATAATTCCCGGTTTCCCAGCCCATCTGCCTGCAAATCAGCAGCATAAGCGTATGTTTGCCCGAACAGTTATTATGCAGGGGAGAAAATTCTTTCAACCCGTCAAAATTGTTCAAAGGCGGGATAATCGGACATTTTAAATCATTTTCGCCCAAATCACCCTTTTTCAAAAGCATTTTTAACAAATCAGTATGAACTTTTTCCCCCGTGTGCGAGCCGCAGCAGATTGCGATTTCTTCCGCGGTCAAATTAAAATACCCGATTGTACCCAATTCATCAGCGAGTGCTGCTTGAAGCGGTTTTGCGCATGAGCGGTGGAAAAAGGGGTAGCCGGCAGGGTCAGGAAAGGCTTTTATTTCTTTTTCTGCGCTGCAAAACACAATAAAGCCGTAAAATTCGGTTTCTGTAAGGTTTTCACGCGTTTGTCTGAGTAAAAGCAGCGGTCTGTTCATTATTTTGCAGATTTGTTTTGTATATTAAATATTGCGCGGAGTTTTTCTTTCAAAATCGCGTTTTCTTTTGCGAGTTTATCGGTTTTTTCCTGAAGTTCTTTAACATTAACCTGCGGATTTCCCTGCGGTTTGGCAAAATCCATAGAAAGCATGAACCGTTTTTTGCTTTCGTCTTTGATTTGCAAAATTTTCAAGATATCTTCATTAACAATGAGCCCCATTTCAACAAGAACTTCGCCGAGTTTGTGATATGAAGAGCCGGCATTGAGCTCTTTTTGCTTTCTGAGAGCGTCATCAAGCTGCGTTACATCAATCAAATTAATCCTTTTTACATACTCGCCGAGGCGGATTTCGCTGCCCAGATAATAAACAGAAGCCGCAACAACAGCATTAACAGGCTCTTTGATATATTCGTTTTTAATGCAATAAGCGAGATATCTTGATGATTCTTCCAGCGTCCAGAAGTTGTTAAGGGTTATATCCACGACTCTCTGTGCGTTATTTGCTGCCGCAAGATATTTATAAATATTCATTTCATGCCCGTGTTCGTGGGTTTCGAGCTCTTTTTTGCCCTTAAAGGTGATTTCCGGCACATAAATCGTGTACATATCATCTTCTTTGTTCACAGATTCAGCACCAAAACGGCTTTCCATATCTTTTTTCAGGTCAATATAGATTACTTCCTTAACCCAGGCGGGAGCTTGCAGGATAATGTTCAAAAGGGTCTCAAGATTATTACTCATCAAACTTCCTAACTGTAAAAATTGCTAATATATGTTATTATAACATATATAAAGAGTATGCGAAATACATTAAGGGAGGTAAATTATGGGAGTTGACGGATTTTCAATAGCAAATACCGGCCTGAACATTAACAAAACCTCCTCTGCGATGTCCTCAGAGGCAGAAGCGCTGGCCCGTTTGGGCAATGATGTACAAATAAGGGATGTTGACGGCGTAACAAAAAAAGCAAAAACAGCAAGAAAAGACCGTGACGCGGGATTTAACGGAATGGCGTATTTGCCGGGAAATAATGACGAAAACGAAGAGGAAGAGCAGCCCGAAACCCCTCAAAAAAAAGGCAGATACAAAAAACGCACAAATATTGCCGAAGATTTTTCAAAATACCATTTTCGGCTCAATAAAGAGCAGATGATTGAAATTTATGACTCACAAACCGGCCAAATTCTGCGAACTATTTCTCCCGAGGACGCTATGAAAGTTTTTGTTAATCTTGCGGACGTTCCGGGCGTGATTGTCAACAAAAAAGCTTAATTTCTTACAGAGCCCCGCCTGCTGCCTTATAAAGGCTCAAATAATCTATTAATCTTCTGGTTTTGCTGTCGGCTTTTTCTTTTTCCAGCAAGATGAGATTTTCCAGAAACTGAATTCTGTCAAAATCCGACGTAATCCCGCTTTCGTAGCGCAGATTTATAAGCCCGTAATTGTATTTCTCCAGCTCGACCTTTTCATTGTTGGCGATATCGGTTTTTGTGTCGTATTTTATTGCGCAAAGGCTGTCGTTAATCTCCTGTATCGCCTGCAAATCACGTTGTTTGTACTCTTCAAAGAGTTCCTGATAAATTATCTTCTGTTTTTTCAAATTAGCAATCTTTCGCCCGCCCATAAACAGGTTCTGGGTAATACTCGCCGCCACAAGCGCCAGAAATCTGTCCCAATCAAAGAGCCTGTCGAGCTTTAGCGCCGTAAAACCGGCAATTCCGGTAATCGGAATGGTCGGAAGAAATTCTTTTCGTGCAACGCGGATATCAATCTTCGCTTTTTTCAGTTTTGCCTCTGTTTCCATCAAATCAGGGCGGTTTATTACAACTTTTGAGCTTATTTCGGCAGGAATTTCCTTTTTGTATTCAAAAGAGTCCAAATCCCCGCGCACAAAGCTGCATGCGCAAGACGGAGATTCGCCGGTAAGTACTGCAAGCTGGTGCAGAAGCTGCGCACGCTGCTTTTTCAGGTCATTTAGAGTGATTATGGCGATTGTGTGCTGCTGGTTGCGCGCTGTTGTATCGAATGTCGAGGCGAGCCCCAATTTATAACGGTCTTCAGTTAGCTCCCAGACGCGTTTTCGGACTTTTACGATTTCCTCCTGCAGTTTTATGGTTTTATCAAGCCGCAAAATGTTAATATACGTCGTTCCAACCGCCGAAGCAAGTGAAATATAAGAGCTTTTCTCTTGATAGCGGACAGCTTCGGCCTCTTTTTTTGCGGATTTTGTTTTGTCGTGGTTTTTCAGGAAAATATCCGCCTCATAACTCGCAATGAGCGGGAGCGAAAAGACATTTGTGCTCGTATTGTCCAGATTTAGGCCGTTAAAATCAAATCCCGGGGTTCTGATTCTCACATAATTCGCCATAAAACTCAGGGTCGGGAGCTCGTTTGCGAAAGTGATTTTCATGTTCTGATAGTATTCTTTTGTCCTCAGAGTGGCGATTTTGAGGTCGTGGTTGTGCGAAATGGTCTTAAAAACGTATTCTTTTAAATAAGGGTCATCAAAATTGTCCCACCAGTCGATGTTTACGTAAGTAAGCCGGTAATCGCTCACGCCCGCGCAGACTTTTTTAGGCTTTGAATATGCGGGAAAACAGCTAAAATTCAGTACAAAAACAAGGAAACAAACAAAAATTTTTCTTACAATTTTCCTCATGTCCCCTGTTTTTAACCTTTCTTGCCACATTATTAAAAAAATGTTATCATTATAACAGTTGGAATATAAATTTCCTAAATATTTGTCACCCTGAACGCGTTTCAGGGGCGCGAGGGATTGAAATTTTAACTTCAATCCGGCGATTCCGAAATAAATTCGGAATGACGCATATTTTGTTTGTACAATTTATAATAGTAAAGACGATTTGAAACAATTAGACGACATAGCAATAACCAGTAAAGAAATAACCGACAATATCTGCTACGAACTCGGCCAGACGGACTCGTACATCCGGATAGCCGTGTCAAAACTTTTAAAAACAGTCGGAATAACCGACATAACCTATGAACAGTTCGGCATTTTATTTGTATTATCAAACGAAGACGGATTATACCAGAGGCAGCTCGCTTTTTTGCTGAACAAAGACCGTCCGAATATCACCAGAATGCTTGATATTCTTGAAAAACAGGGTTATGTCAAAAGGGTAAAAGACCCGGGCAACAAAAGAATTATAAAAATCCATATAACCCCCGCAGGGCTTGAAAAAGTAGAACTTATGGAGCCTTACAAGAAAAGTTTTCAGGAAAGAATCGAAAAAGGCATTTCTCAAGAGGATTTGGACATCTGCCGTTCTGTAATGAAGCGAATAAGGGAGAATCTGGAGGATTCCTGCTCCCAGCAAATATAAGGACGGAAAAATGCCAGACGAAGAAAATACAACCCCACCCCCCGGAGAAAAACCTCAAAAACGGGGTCGTAGGCGTGCAAAAATAAAGAAAAAATTCAAAAAAATATATATTTTGCCGGTTCTGGCGGTGATTGCGGTGCTGTTTTGGGTCGGATGGGGGTATTTTTCATCGTTTGTTTCCACGGATGACGCCTTTGTCGAGGCGCACATTGTACGCGTAAGCCCGAAAATCTCCGGAATAATCTCAAAACTCTACATCGACGACAACCAGCATGTAAAAAAAGGCGATTTGCTGCTCGAAATTGATGACAGGGATTTCAAAGTCCGCTACGAACAGGCAAAAGCCTCTTATGATATGGCAATCTACCGCCAAAAGTCCGCAAAAGCCACAGAATCGGCTGCGGATATTGATTTGGCGCTGGCAAAGCAGGATTTGGACAGATATGAGGGACTTTTTAAAAAAGGCGCGGTTTCTCAGCAGGAACTCGACCGCGCGCGCTCAAAATACGAACAATCCCGCGCAAATTTAACAGGAGCAGGCGAAAACGTCTTTTCAAAAAGAAAAAACCGCGTTGCAGACGCTGATTTGGAAAGATTAAAAGCCCTGATGGAGCAGGCAAAGCTTGATTTGTCATATACAAAGATTTACGCGACAGAAGACGGAAAAATCACGAACCGCTCGGCTGAAGAGGGCGCTTATATTCACACGGGCTCGCCAATGTTCTCGCTGGTGCCTGACGAACGCTGGATTGTCGCAAATTACAAAGAAACCCAGCTGGAACACATAAAACCCGGCCAAAATGTCGAAATCAAAGTCGATGCGTACCCCGGCATAAAGTTTAAAGGGAAAGTCGATTCAATTCAGGCAAGCACCGGCGCAAAAATGAGCATGTTTCCGCCCGAAAACGCCGTCGGAAGCTATGTAAAGGTTGTCCAGAGGGTTCCTGTGAAAATAATCTTCACAGAGCCGATTGACCCGAAATACAATATTGAACCCGGCATGTCCGTTATTCCAAAGGTATTTGTAAAATGAACGCCGCAGCCCATGAAGAATGGAAACCCTCAAGAAGCCCGTGGTACAGCGCAGGCGCTGTTATGTTGACCATTTTTATGGTGGTTCTGGATTCTTCAATCGCAAATGTTGCCCTCCCCAACATCGCCGGCAGTTTTTCCGCCACGCAGGACGAATCAACGTGGGTTTTGACGAGTTATCTTGTAGCTAACGGCGTAATTATCCCCTCGACAGCGTGGTTTTCAACGCTTTTTGGGCGAAAAAATTTCCTTTTGCTCTCAACAATCCTTTTTACCGCCTCATCAGCCCTTTGCGGGATGGCGTCGAGCATGGGAATGCTGATTTTTGCCCGTGTAATTCAAGGTCTGGGCGGAGGGGCGATTATGCCAATCGGGCAGGCGGTCATGATGGAGGAATTTCCCGTCGAAGAACGCGGTGTGGCGATGTCAGTATTTGGTTTCGGGGTGATTTTTGCTCCGATTATCGGCCCTACGCTCGGAGGCTGGATTACGGATACATATTCCTGGCACTGGATTTTTCTGATTAACGTTCCTGTCGGCATAATCGCCGTTATCCTCGGAAATCTCTTCATTGAAGACCCGCCCTACGCAAAAAAAGGCAAGGTTCAAAAGGTAGATTATATCGGATTTATACTTTTGATTGTGTGGTTGTTTTCGTTGCAGGTTGTGCTCGACAACGGACAAAAATCCGACTGGTTCGGCTCAAAATGGGTTCGGTGGACAACAGCGCTGTCCCTGAGCTGTTTTATCGGCTTCATCTGGCGGGAATTAACAACAAAAGTGCCGATTGTTGACTTGAAAGTCTTTCTTGACCGCAATTTCATCGTCGGAACCGCGCTTAATTCGGTTGTTGGCGCTGTTTTGTATTCAACTCTGGCAATTTTGCCGTTGTTTTTGCAGCATTTAATGGGTTATACGGCAACTTTGAGCGGGCTGGCGATTAGTCCGAGGGGATTTGGTTCTCTTGCGGGGCTTGTGGCGGTGGCAGTTCTTTCAAACAAGGTTGACCAGCGTTATGTGGTCATTGCGGGTATGCTTCTTCTTGCCCTGTCGAATATTATGTTCGGTTCAATGAATTTGAGCATAGGGATGGGAAATATTATTTTCCCCAACATAATTTGCGGGTTTTCTTTCAGTCTTTTGATGATTCCGTTGATGACAATCACTTTTGTGACCCTTAAAAACAGCCAGATGACCAATGCTTCCGGAATTTTTAACCTCGCAAAGAGCGTGGGAGGCGCAATCGGAACTTCTATCGTTTCGACGTTGATTCAGCGGATGGGGCAGGTTCATCAGACGCATTTAATAAGAAATTTAACCTATTCAAACCCCGCTTTTGTTGAAAAACTCACTGCAATCCAGAGCGGAATCGCCGTTTATACAGGAGAATTCGTTGCACGGGAAAAAGCCAATTTTATGGTCTACATGCAGCTTCAGCAGCAGTCGAATTTGCTTGCTTTCATGGATTGTTTTAAAATATACGCAGCGGCGGTTTTTCTGCTGACGCCGTTTGTGTTTCTGTTCAAAAAAGCGAAGTACAAAAAAGAGGGTTGATATGAAAGTATCTGATTTAGTTTTAGAAAAAGCTTACGAGGTAAAATATTACGAACAAAACCTCAAAAATGAGCTAAAAGAATCGTCTTTGCTGAATTTTTTGCAGGACGCAGCGACGGTAAGCGCAGAAAACCTCGGTTTCGGGCCGTCTTTTGTGTTTTCAAATAATCTTGCATGGTTTGTGCTCAAATATCATATTGAGCTCTCAGAACCGGTCAAAAACACCGATTCCGTAATCATAAAAACCGAACCGCGCGGTGCGCACAGGCTTTATGCGTACAGAGATTTTGGAATTTATCTTCCTGACGGGAAAAAAATCGGCTTTGCGTCAAGCCTCTGGGCGCTTGTTGATATGGGTTCAAAAAGAATGCTCCCGATGGAAAAAGCGCTTCCTGATATGTTCAAATACGATAAGCGCGATTCAGACCCTGATTTTGCGAAGATTCCGCCCCTTGAAAGTGAAAAAACCAGTTTTGAAAAAGAATTTGAGGTAAAATTCGACGATGTAGATGTAAACCAGCACGCAAACAACGCAAATTATATCGTCTGGGCGCTGGAATCGCTTCCTCATGAGTTCAGAATGAACCACTCACCCGCCGTAATCGATATAAAATACCGCAAAGAAATCAAAATGGGCGGAAAAATTCTTTCCCAATCACAATCAATCACCCCCAACACCACAATTCACCTCATCAGAGAAAAAGAATCCGGTGAAGAGCTTTGCTGTGCAAGGTTTGTGTGGAAATGATTCAACGCTTGAAAATTGCTGCAAATGATTTATAATGAAAGAAAGGGGACTTGCCCCGATTGCGGTAACAATCAGAGCAAGTGCTTCGACCCTTAGATTAACGTAGCAATTAATCTTATTAAAAGTCCTAGTACAGCTAGGGGTTTTTTAATTAACGCTCTGTTCATCCTTTCTGCTGTTTCTTCAAAAACTGTTGTGCAGTGGAGGGATTAGGTCTTACCCCCGGGTTATATTAAAGCATAAAAAAAATGCTTACAAATCGTTGCAAGCATTAAATAAACACGAGGATATTAAGAGAGAGAGTATATGGATAAAATTTAAATTGAGTTCGTTTTACGGTTTATCTGGTCTAAAAGTTGATATGTTTTTGTCTTCCTTTAAATTTGATATCCCTTACTCTTATATAAAGTATTTTTTTATATGAAAATTGCCTGTTTGTTTTAATAATTTTAAGAAATGTTAATAAACACCCCGAAACCCGCTCCATGAGGGTTAATTTTTATATAAAAATATGTTATACTACAAATGTAACAGTAAGAAAGAGCAAAAACATGAAACGGGTACTCTTGTTGGATCAGAATAATCATCCGCTCCGGGTATGCAGCTGGAAGCGGGCGCTGGTTTTGATTCTCAAGGGGAAAGCTCAATGTGCAAAAAGTATAAGTAACATTGAAGACATCATCAACATAGACAATACCATTATACCTCGCATTATCAGGCTAAATTATGAAGTGGCAGTTCCAGATTTGGAGCTGCCTTTTAGCAGAGAAAACATTTTTACGCGTGACAACTACACATGCCAGTACTGCGGACGAAAATTCTCCGCCCATGAACTCACGCTTGACCATGTTTACCCGAAATCACGTCTGGGGCCCGATATCTGGGAGAATATCGTCACCTGCTGCAAAGAATGCAACCAGTACAAAGCCGACAAAACGCCCAAAGAAGCCGGGATGAAGCTCATGCGCCGTCCATACCGTCCTGATGGGTATTTTGAATTTGAAATGCTTAAATATGCCCCGGAAGACCGGTATTACTGGGAAAACTGGGCATGTTAAAAGCGTAATTTATTTTTTATCAACAACTTTTATGATATGCCAGCCGAACTGGGTTTGCACGGGTTGGGAAATATCGCCGGGCTCCATTGAAAATGCAGCGTCCTCAAATTCTTTGACCATTTGTCCGCGCCTGAAGTAGCCCAAATCGCCTCCGTTCTTGCCGGAGGGGCATTTTGAATATTTTTGAGCCAGATATTCAAAAGTTATCCCGTTATCAAGCCGTTTTTCGATAAGCTGCGCCTCCTGCTCGGTATCCACGAGAATATGCTGCGCACGAACGGCAATTGCTTCTCTTGCCTCGGATTTCAGGTTTATAAATCCGAAAATTCCGCAAATTAATGCAAATATTGTAAATAATCTAAAAATTGCTGTCATAAAAAACTCCTTTAATTTTTTATACAAATTATAAAACAAATTCTGCGTGCGGTCATCCTGTACATGTATTTAATCCATCCATATAAACAAAAAAAAGACCGGTCATGCCGGTCTTTATAAAAAGTTATGACATTTTTTTTACTGGATATATTCCGATTCATAGCCCTGCTGCGCGGGAGCGGAATAATCCATTGCGTTTTGAGGATAATTTGTTTTTGCCTGTTTTAATTTTCCGAGATACATTTTTCCGTTTTGAACAATCTGCTGAAGCTGCGACAAATCAGTATCAATATTGTTCAAAATCTGCTCGGCATAGTTTTCTGCACCCTCTTTTGTTCTGAGAGCTTCGTCTTCTGCCTGAATTTTGATAGCTTTTGCTTCATCAATGGTTTTTTCGCGCAAATCCTGACATTCTGCGAGAACCTGTTCCTTAATTTTTTCAGCCTCTTTGTGAACCTGATTCAGAAGCTCGGATTCAGAAAGAATTTTTTCAGCTTCGTTTCTTGCGTCAATAATTATGCGTTCTGCGCGCTGCTGTGCCTCAATCTGGATTTCTTCGCGGCGGCGGAGGATGGATTCCGCTTCCTTGATGTCCTCGGGGATAGATGCGTCAATTCTGTCAAGAAGCGTTTCCATGTCCGAACTTTTTATAAGAACAAACCCCGGAAGAAGGTGCAAACCCTTGTCCAGTACGAAGTTAGCGCGTCCTAAAAGGTCTTTGATTCTTAACTGTGTCATAACTTTTTTTACCTTTCTTATATTTTATGAAAATATTCTACCACACATGGAGGCACAAATTTTGAAATATCGCCGTTATTTTTTGCGATTTCCTTAACCGTGCTTGAGGAAATGAAGTTGTATTTTGGTTTTGTAATCAAAAATACAGTGGTAATCTCCGGTGCAAGAGCGTTGTTGGTCTGGGAAAGCTGCATTTCGTATTCAAAATCCGAAACCGCCCGCAAACCCCTAATCAGGACATTCGAGCCCTTTGCTTTTGCGTATTCGATAGTCAATCCGTCAAAACTGTCAACCTCAACGTTTTCGTAGTCTTTTACAGATTCTTTGATAAGCGCAACACGGTCAGCAGTAGGAAGAAAGCCCTTTTTTGCGTCATTCTGAAGCACAGCAATAATAACTTTGTCAAAAAGCAGGCTTGCTTTATGCAGAACATCCAGATGTCCTTTTGTTATCGGGTCAAAACTGCCCGGATAAATCGCAATTCTCATCTAATACGCGGTTTCCTTTCTCAAAAAACGGATTGTTTTTTAATAGTCTTAATTTATTATATAATGTAAAAAAAAAATATTAAGTTGTCTTCAAAAAAATTTTATTATTGTAACAATTATGTTTTAAATTTGTAGAATATTCTTAAAATTTCATAATCGAAGGGCAATTTTTTTTATTTTCAAGTTATAATTCATATAAACGGTAAAAATTATGTTAGCTGTCACAACCACCAGTAATAATAAGCCCTTTGTATTCAAATCATTTCAGGAAAAAGCCCGCACAAAAAGCTTTATCCACGATTTCAGAATGCGAAGAAGAAAAGTCACTGACGAGCCCGAGCCGTCGGTAAAATTAAAAATCGCAGCCGGCTCAATCATCGGCGCAGCTATTCCTATGGTAATTTTTGCAAAAAAACAAAAACTCGATGTTTCAAAACTTTCACAAATTTTTAATGTTAATTTTGGCTTAAAAGAAATGCTCGGGCTCACTACCGGCTCAATTCTGGGCGGCGTTTTAACCGGTATGATGTTCGACAAAAAAAATTCAAAAAAAGAAAAAACGGATGAGGGCGTTTTTCAGTTCTTAAATTCGACAATTCCGCTTTTCTTCGTTAGCGGAATACAAAAACTTTCTAAAAATTTCCCTGTCTTAGAGAAAAAACCGGTCAAAATCGGAGCAATGGGCGCAGGAATCTTCGCCAGCATGCACTGTGCAGCAAAACTTGCCAACTTTATCAACGACCCGCACAACAAAGTACCTGACAGAAAACTCGGAATGCTCGACGCGGTAGTAAATATCGACGAAGTGGCAGGCGCGCTCGTTTTAGCGGGATTTCCTATCGTAAAAACACTCAAAATCGAAAAACTCCTGCCGTTTATCAGCGCATGGAGCGGTTATAGAGCCGGTGAAAGCAATTGAAATCCGTATCAGATTCATGTTTGACGATGTTTGCTAATTAATATATAATTATTAAGCAATAAATCATAAGGAGAGATTATATGAAAAAGATTTATGGAGTTATCATCCTTTTTGCGGCTCTCTGTTTAGGTGTAACATCTGCTTTTGCTGGTGAAAAAAACATGGTCGAAAGCTATGCTCACCCGACTATGTTTGGTTCTGCCGAGCAGGTTACAGTTTCAGCTGACGCTGCTTATGTAGTAGGCGGAAAAATGTACCGCTCTGAAAACCAGGTAGGCGTTAAAGGAAAAGACAACGTAATGGTTGATTCTTGGGTAAAAGATATCCTCGCAACCATAAAAGACAATACCGACCAAAAAGTGTTCAACCCCAAAATGCCCGTTCTTCGTTCTGAACTGGCAGTAATCCTTGCTGAAGGTCTTGCATTAAAAGACGCAAAATCCAGCAATTACACAGATATTTGCCCCAAATACTGGGCTAAAGCCTGGATTGATAAAGCTACAAACGCAAAAGTTATGATTGGCTATCCGGACAAATCTTTCCGTCCCGACCAGCCTGTAACAAAAGCTGAAGTTTTCGCTACAATCGCTACTTTGATTGAAGTTCCGACTGACAGAAGCCTTCTTGTTCCTGATTTAAAAGGGCACAAAATGCAATACATCCCGAAATGGGCAATTGCTCCTACAAAAGAAGTCATGGCTTCACAATTGTTAGATTCTGTTCCGGATCCTGCAAAAGCAGCTTCTGCTGAATACCTTTCAAAAGAACAGGTTGCTTACATTGTTGGAACTTTAAGACAACAGTACATTTACAACTACCAGAACAGCAAAACAGGTGCTAAACTCTCAAAATACACACCCACCTGCATTTCAATCAGACTTGATGAAAGACTGAGCGCTAAAGTTTCTAACGTAAATGACAAATTCACTGCAAAAACAACTAAAGCTGTTACACTTTCAGGTCAAAATTTCCCTGAAAACTCAACAGTTAAAGGTGTTGTAACTGAAGTACAAAGACCCGGCGTTAAAAACCCCGGATACATCAAAGTTAAATTCACAGAAATCGTAAGCGGCGACCAGTGCCTCAAATTCCCGAAAAATATCTCCGAAGCTCAGGCTTCTAAGATTAAAAACCCGAACTTTGTTGCAAGACTCTTCGGTGCTCCGCTTTCAGCAGCAGGCAGAGTTGTCGGCGTAGCTGGCAGAACCGGCGGTTCTATGGTTGACGTTGCGGCTAACGGATTGGAAAACTACGGTGACAACCTTTCCAATACTTTCGTGAACACTTTAACTCTTCACCCCGGTGAAGGCCTGAAAAGCTTCGGTACAAGCTTTATTACCCTCTTCAAAGGCATCTTTGATGAAACTAAATTGCTTGCCAGCGGTATTTTCGGTGTAGTTTACGAGCTCGGCGACGAAATCGTTTACCTCATCGTTCCTCACTGCTCAAACAATTCAAGCTTGAACCCCGGCGAAGAATTGATTATTGTTTACTAATCAAAAGTAATTCAATATTAAAAAAGGAGAACTCCGGTTCTCCTTTTTTGTTGCCAATTTCAGTCAGGACGGGCCTTTTAACATAATCTTTACATCGATATAAAGATTTTATAAGGAAATCGGGTTTTGATAAAAATTTGCTTTATAATGTGAACAAGATAAGAAAAGTAATGGAGATTTATCATGCACGCTGATTCAATTAAGTATTTTTTAACTCAACTCGAAACTGCAGACAACAAAAGCAAATCTGAAATAGAAAATATGCTCGTAAATATCGGTTCTGCTGCTGTTCCTGTTCTCGTAGAACAGCTCCAGACAGTAAAAGGCGCAGTCAGAGGCGTGGTTGCAATGAGCTTAATCAGAATCGGCGAAGCATCTATCCCTTCTTTGAAGAAGGTAGCCGAAAACAATAAAAACTTTGAATGGGTAGCACAATACCTCATTTCTGAAATCAAAGGCGAAACTAAATTCGCTGCTTAATTGAATAATATTGCATAAGAAATTATAAAAAAGGAGCAGAAAACAACTGTTCCTTTTTATTTGTTTGAATTAACCATCCGGGCACAAATCCCGCATTCACATGCCGCATTATGAACCCTGGAATTCTCGCAAATTACAGCTTCTGCGCCGAGTTTTG
>URFH01000018.1 GCA_900547155.1 uncultured bacterium
ATATGAAAATTTAATCCAAAAACTCGGTTCCGAGCTTTCGATTTTGACCGAAGTTCCGGTTGATGAGATTGAAAAAATCCATTCACCGCTGCTTGCCGAGGGGATTAAGCGCCTGAGAAAGGGGCAGGTTATAAGGCAGGCCGGCTATGACGGAGAATATGGCGTTATAAAGCTTTTTGAAGAGGGCGAGCTGGTAAAAAAAAACTTCACAAACTTAAAACTTGATATTGAAATCCCCGAACCATTGCCCGCAAAGACCGAAAAATCTTATATTACGGGTAAAACTGTTGAATTTGAGCCTATAGAAAAACCAGATAACAAAAAGCCTGAAACTTACGCTCTGGACGAGTTTCAGGAGGCTGCTGTTAAAAATAATGCAAAGCGGCTTTTGATTGTCGCAGGGCCCGGTTCCGGAAAAACAACTGTTTTGACAAGAAGAATCGCCAATTTTATAAAGGAAAAAGCAGTTGAGGCGTCCGGCTGCCTTGCGATTACGTTTACAAGGCGTGCAGCTCAGGAAATGAAAGACAGGCTGAAAAAGCTGCTTCCGGATGATTTTGATTTGATAAATATTCACACTTTTCACTCGCTGTGTTTTTCAATATTGAAAGAAAATGCCTCAAAAGCCGGTTTGAGCCCTGATTTTAAGGTTATTTCAGAACAGGAGAAAGCATTTTACAAAGATGAGCTAAAACCCGGAGAAATGATTGATTTTGATTCTTTGATAAGCCTTACAGTGAAGCTATTCGAGGAAAATCCGCAGATAAAAGAGGATTACCGGAAAAAATTCAAATTTGTATCTGTCGATGAATATCAGGATATTGACGAAAATCAATACAGGCTTATTCGGCTCCTTGTTCCGCAGGACGGCTCGATTTGTGCAATCGGCGACCCTAATCAGGCAATTTACGGATTCAGGGGCGGGGATTCGCGCTTTTTTAACAGTTTTAGCGAGGATTATCCGGATTCGCTTGTTGTGAACCTGAAAAATAACTACCGTTCAACAAACACAATCGTTGACGCGTCAAATCAGATGATTGAGTCCTATAATGTAATTTCCCGATATGATAAACCTCATGAAAAAATAACCATCCATACGGCGCCTACGGACAAGGCAGAAGCGGAATTTGTTGTGAGTACAATCGAGAGTATGATTGGCGGAAACAGCTTTTTCTCTCTGGATTCGGACAGGGCGGACGGGTTTGAGCGTGATTTTTCTTTCGGGGATTTTGCCGTGCTTTACAGGACTTCATCGCAGCTGGAGCCGCTTCTGGAGGCTTTTGGGCGTTCGGGAATGCCTTTTGTGAAGTTGTCAAACGATATGCTGTGCGACAAAAAGCCGGTGAAAAAGCTCTTGTCGAAGCTCAATGATGAAAATCCGCTGGCAGAGCAGCTTGAGGAGCTTTCAAAGGAATTTGCGGACGAAATTGACGACAATATTCTGCGCTATCTCCAAAAAACCGCGCAGGAGTTCACGAATAGAATGGATTTTATTCACCAGATTTCTCTTGTGAGCGAGGCTGACACGCTTGATGAACGTGCGGACAGGATTGCGCTGATGACTTTACATGCATCAAAGGGGCTGGAGTACAAATGTGTTTTTATTGTCGGGCTTGAGGATGGGATTCTCCCGTTATTTCTTGCAAAAACGTCTCAGGAGCTGGAAGAGGAGCGCAGGCTTTTGTATGTCGGTATGACACGGGCGCAAAACCGGCTGTTTTTATCTCATGCAACCAGAAGAATGTGGCGGGGCAAGCCTGAAAATCTTGAAATTTCGCCTTTTCTTGAAAAAATCAAAAGCGATTTGCTCAAAATGAGTACGTTTGAAAAAACTTACAAAGAAAAGGACAATACTGAGCAGTTGAAGCTGTTTTGAGGTTGTAATTAAAAATATAGGAATAATTTATGAAACAAAATACCCGGAAAATTGAAAAAGAAAAAAAGAAATTAAACAAATTTATCATTATAGCATTACAAATATCATTATTTTTATCTTCATCTGCTTTTGCAGTTGAAAATTCCCTGCTAAATAAAGAGCTGAATTATCAAAACCATATTAATGAAGTAGGAATTAACCTTTTAAACTCAAATAAAATCGATAAAAAGATTGTATTTACTTATAACAAAGGCGAATACAAAAAAACTCCGGATGATTCTACAATTTCAAAAAGACAGATTATTTTTTATGAAGATTACTTTAAATATGTAGAAAATGATGATGAATTAGCCGCTTTTTTAGCTCATCAAATATCCCGCGCGGTTAAATCTTATTCCGGCGAATGGGGCGGCTTTATTGCTTCCGCCCAGATAAAAGCTGCTCCTAAAAAATATGAAATTTTTGCGGACAAACGGGCTGTTGATTATATGGTAAAAGCCGGTTATAATCCGCTGGGGTTGATTACATATATAAATAAATCTCAAACAAACGGATTTTTAGATAAAATATTATTCCATAACAGTCCCTCTAAAAGACAGGCAATAATCTATGAATACATTTATTACAATTATCCATATTATTTGAAAAATAATATTTACTTAACAAATAAAAATTACCAAAACTTTTTATTAACCTCTTCAAGCAATCGAGCCTTATTAAAAGAAAAAATCAAATCAGGTTCAAAAAAGGAATTAAAATATGAATAAAGCTAAATTTTTAGGATTGCTTTTTGCATTTTGCCTTAGTGTCAATCTTAATGCTTATTCTATACAAAATGACACATTTATTGATGAACAGCTTTCTGATATTGAGGTTCAAAAACCAAAAACCAACCTTGAATATGATTATTCGGATACCGATTTTGTAAAAATACCGCTCAGGATAACAGAAAAAATCACAACTCAAAAAAAGAATAAATCTTACGAGGGTCAAAAATTAACATTTATTGTTGATGATAATGTTTATTATGAAAATAAATTATTAGTAAAAAAAGGAACTATTGCCACAGCAAGATTGGAAATAATTACTACAAAAGGTTTTGCGGGAATTCCGGCTGAAATTTTTATTACCGATTTTGAAATTGAAAATCTAGATAGTAATAAAATAAAAGAACCCGTTTCAAAAAGAGGATTTTCGATGACAGCGTTAATTTTTCCAATAAAGTGGGCATTGACTCCATTTCCGCCTATGGGGTCACTTGTGAATCTGGCAGTTGGATTTAATGCAAGTTTAACTCCGAAGCAAATATTGGATATTTATTATTATCCAAATTACTAAAATTCTTTGAGAAAGAGCTTTCTTTCATTAAAAAAGAGAAAGCCTGAAGCTTTCTCTTTAATGGTGGAGAATAGGAGACTCGAACTCCTAACCCCCTGCGTGCAAAGCAGGTGCTCTACCAATTGAGCTAATTCCCCGAAGGATATTTAATTTTTACGCACCTGCAAAGCAGGTGATAATCTCAAGTTTGAAAAGCTGGGGCTTTTCCGGGCAATTGAGCTAATTCCCCTCAAAGTATTTATTTTTCACTTGTCGTTTCGACAAAAATTATATTAACATAGACAAAAAATTTTTCAAATACTTTTTTTAAAATTTTTTTGAAAAAATATATTGCCTAACCGGGCAATATTGATATTCCTGAATTTTACCCGGTTGTCTAATTGTTTGCGCCCTCTGTTTTTCATTTAATATAATCAAATCTTTTTCATACTTCCAACTATTCTTAATTCCAGACAGGTGGGCTTTTATATTTAAAAGCCCGTTTTTTTTATTTAAGAGAATGATTATTAATTTTTTCAGACCTATTCCAGCGGAGCGAATCGAGGCTGAAAAAATTAATAATCATTCTCTTTTTCTTGTAAAATACGCTTTGAAACGGGCATGGGCGGAGAATTTTTTAATCTACTCTAACCGGCGGATGTAAATAAATGTTAATATAGGTTAAGATAAGGGTAATATTCTAGCAAAAAAATTTTTTTCCGGTTTTAAAGCAATATGCTCCCGATAAAAATTGTATGTTAGGTAGCAAAAAGAGAGATACAGGAGAGCAAAATGGTCGATAATCGCTCAGCAGGATTTTTTGGAATTGGCGGCAGCTTTAATTTTAAAAGCGGCGACATATCCGGTACTGCGGCTAAAACTTCTGATGACAGGCAAAGTAACGGTACTGATTACTTTGATACCAGACGCGACGGTGAAGCTATGGAAGGGCAAATGAATAATTCGCCTTACGTTGACCGCAGCGCCCAGCTCAACGCGACTTTGAACTCTCTTGCTATGATGAATGTTGCTAATTTGATTAAAAAAGCTAACCAAAAATCCAAAAAAGCGGACGAAAATTCCGAGGAAAAATCGGATTTGGACAAAATCCCCGTATGGGAAGATTACCGTGATGAAAATGAGGATTTTCTTTACGTTGACTAGCTTTTGACTTAATATTAAATAACTATGACTTTTTTAGACAAAGCAAAAATTAAAATATTGTCAGGAAAAGGCGGAAATGGCGCTGTTGCCTGGCGCAGAGAAAAATATGTCGATAAAGGCGGGCCGGCTGGCGGTGACGGCGGGCGCGGCGGCGATGTCTATTTTGTTGCGGATGAAAATATGACAACTCTTATGGATTTTAAGTTCAAATCCATTTTTAAAGCTGAAAACGGTGAAAACGGGCGTCCGAAATCCCAGCACGGGCATGGCGGAAAGGATTTGTATATAAAAGTTCCTCTGGGAACCGTTGTTAAAGACCCTGAAAATGACAAAACAATTGCTGATTTGACCCATCACGAGCAAAAAGTTCTTGTTGCAAAAGGCGGACGCGGCGGACGCGGAAATTCTCGCTTTGCAACCGCACAAAAACGCGCACCGCAGTTTTGCGAGCCGGGAGAACCGGGGATTGAGCGTGAATTGGAGCTTGAGCTGAAATTGATTGCGGATGTCGGGCTTCTTGGCATGCCTAATGCCGGAAAATCCACATTGATTAGCGTAATAAGCGAGGCAAAGCCGAAAATCGCCGATTATCCTTTCACAACGCTTGTCCCTCACCTCGGTGTGGTCAAAAAGCCGTCAGGGGATGGGTTTGTTGTTGCTGATATTCCGGGATTGATTGAGGGAGCGAGCGAGGGAACCGGTTTGGGGCATGAGTTTTTGCGCCATGTTGAACGGTGCCGGTTTTTGATTCATGTTGTGGATATTACGCAGGAAGACCCTGTCGGAAACTACAAAAAAATCAATGAAGAGCTGAAAAAACACTCCGAACGCCTCGGAAATCTTTATCAAATCGTTGCTTTGAACAAGATTGACTCCGCGGATGAGGAAATCAGGCAGGCTTATTTGGAAAAATTTAAAGAATTTACGCCTGATGTTTTTATGATTTCTGCGGCTACAAAAGAAAATATCAAGCCTTTTATGGATTTTGTTATGCAAAAAGTCGATGAAATCCCGAAACCCGAGTTCAAAATTGATATCGAAGAAGATTTGGCTGCTATTGACAATGATGACAGCTCATACGCGGTTTATAAAATCGACAAAAACACTTACACCGTAGAGGGCGGGAAGATTATTCGCCTTGCAAACGTGACGGATACGCGAAATATTGACCAGCTTTACCGTTTTCAGAATATTCTGGCGTCGATGAATGTATATGAGGCGCTCAAGGCTGCGGGAATAAAGGACGGCGATGTGGTTAAGATTAGCCACATTCAGTTTGAGTATTACGATTAATTTTTTGAAATAGGCTCAAAGTTAGGAGATAATTATATATTTTGGGAGAAGTAACAGCGGCGACGCCCGTTCCGCTTTTCAAATTTATTCCTAAATGACTTACTTCTGGCACAACAGCATACAGAATTAAAAAGGGAGCTCAATTCCTTGCCGCTAATTCAAACTTGGAGCGCAGAACCTTTTTCAAAACATCTTTAGCCGCGTCAAGCTGGGGATCTTTGTCGTTTATGAAATCAGATTCGGTGTAATCGACCTCATAATCGGGCGCAATCCCTGATTTGTTTATGTCATAGCCCTTTGGCGTGAGGTATTTTGCGATTGTGAGATTCATTCCGGTTGCGTTGGGCAGCGGGTAGATTTTTTGTATCATTCCTTTGCCGTAAGTGCGTTTTCCGACTAAAATCGCTTTTTTATTGTCTTTTAGGGCGCCGCTCAGGATTTCCGAGGCGCTTGCGCTGGCTTCGTCAATGAGCAGAACCACGGGTTTTGTGATTGCATAGGGCTTTGTTTGGGCGTCAATATCCGATTTCTGATGATTTCTGTCAACAATACTGACAATGTGCCCCTCCGGCAGGAACATGTCCGCAATAAAAATCGCGTTAGGCATTAAACCGCCGGCATTCCCTCTTAAATCAATTATCAAACCCGGGCATTTTTCGGTTTTTGTGAGCGCTTCAATAAATTCTGTGCTCAAATCCGAGCTTATAAAGCTTGAAATCTGTATGTATCCGATGTTCTGGTCAAGAACTTCGGCTTTTATGTTTTTAATTTTGATTTCTTCGCGGGGAATTACTGCTGTGAGCTTGTTTTTGCCTCTCAAAATTTCAAGAGTGACCGATTTGCCCTCTTCGCCTCTTATTACGGAAGCCACATCGCTGACTGATTTTCCGGCTACATTTGCGCCGTCAACTTTCATTATAATATCGCCGGCTTTGAGCCCTTTTTGTGCAGCCGGAGTGCCTTCGACAACGCTTATTATAATTACTTTGCCCGAGGTTGAAATAATATTCACACCGATTCCGACGATTTTTGCGTCAATGTTGGTCGTCTGCTCAAGATATTCCTTTTCATCAAGAAATTTTGAATAAGGGTCATCAAGGCTTGCCAGCATTGAGTTTATAGCAACATAAGCGTCCTCTTTTGTCTTGATTCTGTCAATATAATGCCTGTTCCAGCGCATCCAGTCCTGTCCGTTGAGCGTGGGGTCGTAGTATTTTGATTTTACTATTCTCCAGGTCTTCAAAAAGAGCCTTTTGGGGTCTGTTGTCTGGCGGTTAATTAAAAATTCCGAGTTCAAAAGCGCGCCCGGGCGTATGTTGTACTTTGTTTGTGCGGAAAGGTAATTGAAAAGCACAAGGCTCGCAACAAAAATTATTAAGAGGTAAAGAATTTTTTTATACATTTTTTAATCTTATGTTCAATAACAATTTATATTTTAATTTAATATCCAAAAAATAATAATAGCAATATGGAAATCCAGCCGTACGGTTTTTAGCTTTTAGGCTCTTTTCCTTTTGACAAAAGCCTGTAACCGCCTCCGTAAATCGTTTCTATGTATTCTTTTCCGTTAGAAATTTTCTTAATTTTTGAGCGAAGATGGCGTATGTGCACGCGGATTGTTTCCACATCGTCTTCCGGCGCGTATCCCCAGATTTCCTGAAGAAATTTCGCTGAAGAAACCATGTTTTCGTGGTTTTGAACAAGCAAATTCAGAATATCAAACTCAATAGGCGTAAGTTTTACGGTTTTGTCGAGAATTTTTACCGAATATGACTCCGGAAGCAGCGTGATGTCGCCTACTGTCAAAATTTCCTTTGTTGCAAGGGATTCCGGGATTGCGTCAGCGCGTTTTAACAGCGCTCTGACCCTTACGCGCAGTTCCTCCATTTCAAAAGGCTTTACAAGGTAATCATCCACCCCGATATCAAAACCTTTAACCTTATCCTGCACCATTGAAAGTGCTGTCAGCATAAGAATCGGAATATTTTTGGTTTCAGGGTTTTCGCGAATCCTTTTTGCCACGGTAAAACCGTCCACCTCGGGCATCATAACGTCAAGAATGACCAAATCCGGCAATTCCTGCTTCACAAGGGCAAATCCCTCAATTCCGTTTTTTGCTGTAATAACAGGATAGCCGAAAAGTTCAAGATTTATCTTCAAAAGCTCATTTATTGCTTCATCGTCATCAATAACAAGAATTTTGTTCATCAGTTTGACTTACTCCGTTCGCAGGTGGACATTTTTGTAAAAAAAGTTAACATATTAATAAATGCTTTTTTGTCTAAAACGTCCTTGTATCCTGTAATTATAATATACAAAAAAAGAAATTGCCTGTCAGAATATTTAGAAAGTTTAAGACAAAGTGGCAAAAATAAATTTTTTTTGATTTTTATAGTATTATGTTTTTAATTGTAAAATCTACACATAATCGTTTTAAAACGTAGCAAAGGAGACACCGAATTGGCAAAATCTATCACTGCTGAAAACATTGAAACAAAAATTTCCGCACCGAAATACCTCGGACACCACGTACTTGCCGAGTTTTTTGAATGTGATCCTAATATTTTGAACAATGCTGAAAAAATCGAAAAACTTATGATTGACGCAGCTCTTGAATGTGGAGCAACAATTGTTCAAAAATGTTTCCATATGTTTAGCCCGCACGGAGTGAGCGGTGTTGTTATTATTGCCGAAAGCCACCTTGCTATTCACACCTGGCCGGAACTTGGCTATGCTGCGGTTGATTTGTTCACCTGCGGTGAAAAATGCGACCCCAAAGTTGCTTATGAATTTTTGAAAAAAGCTTTTTATTCTAACAAAGCCTCTTTCTCGGAGCTCAGAAGAGGAAAGTTGGACGAAATTACCTCAAAAGTCGAAGAAATTCCTTTTGAAGTTTCAAACCAGTTTTAATTAACAAACAAAGTATAAAAAACACCTTTCCATCAGTTGGAAAGGTGTTTTTTGTTTAAATGTAACGAAATATAAATCATCTATACGAATGAGGTTTAGAATTTGAAAAAACGGGTATATTAATAGTATGAGGGTGTCGCTAACACTGAGGTTGTATGAAAGGATTACCTGTCAGAAGCAAATTAGGATTAGTGTCGCTCGTTGTGCTGTTTGCAGCCGGCGGGAATGTTTGTGCTGCCGAATATGACATTGATAGCTTTTCTGATTCTGATACAAGCCTGAAAAACCACAATCCCGCAATCATTGACGGTGATATTTTGCACCTCAAAAATAATCTGACAGCAGACCAAAATCTTCAAACCCTCGGCTCAATCACTATCGATGCTGCAAATCATATAATCAGCGGTAATTCTGTTTATTCCGGATTTGAAACTACTGACACGGAAACTCTGAATATTTACAACTTTAAAGGAATTTCGGATTTTAAGGCTCAAAATGGTGCAGCAGTTAATAATGCAGGCACTGTGAATATTAAAAACAGTACTTTTTCAAACAACTCTTCCGCTGAAAAAGACGGTGCAATCTACAATAGCGGCATAGTTAATATTTCCACGGAAAATGGCATAACTTCTTTCAAATCCAATACCGCAAATGGCGCTTCAAATGCAATCTACAACGATGGTACGGTAAATATACAATCGGATAAATACGGGTATGTAAAATTCGACGACAAAATTTCATCATCGGATACTTCAAAAACAATAAACATTAATACTGACGGGTTGACGCTCGGGACTGTGATTTTTAATGATACAATTGAAAATTCAACTGTAAATCTCGGGGCGGGAACGCTGAAACTCGGTTACAATTCTCAAAATTCGTCAGTAAAATACTTTGAAAATTCAAAATTGAATATCACTGGTGGAACATTGCATACGGCCAATGCCGAAATAGATACTATTTCGCTGTCGGATTTGTCGCGACAAATCCGACAGACATACTATTTGACACGAATTTAAAAACAGGAGAATCCGACAGTTTTTCTGTAAAAAATCCGGTTGCAAACGGCAGCGTTTTTAATGTTAAAGGGATTAATGTTATAGAGGATATTCCGGATAGTGCAGATTCAGTTGAGTTTGAGCTTTTTACGGACTCAAATTCTCCTCAGATTAACGTATCTGACTACAAAACATTTACAAACGATAAAACTTACGAATTTTCGACCGCCTCAACGCCCGGTGTAATAGCCGCAAAAGCGCTGACACAAAATGTTTATGACCTCTCTGAAACAATTGCTTCAACTGATCCGGAAAGGGTATATTTCAATTATGAGCCTCCCACTGTTGTCGAAGCTGACCTCGGAACAATGGGTGGCGATGGTGCATCGGTTTATGTTTTCGGTAATAACGGCGCAATAAACGGAAACTATCATCAGGGCGTGAAAATTGAAGCAGGACAGTCCTTTACGACCGCTGGCGTCGGGGTTTATGAAGTGACAGAAGTTCCTGACCAACTGAATCCCCCGTCCGGCGCGATTCTTGGGCCTGATGGAAAATTTTATGCAGTTTCTGTGGGAAATAACGGTTGGAACGGGTTTGATTATCTTTTTAATTCGTCCGGCAACTTGAATATTAAAAACAGCGTTATTTCTAATAATAATTACTCTATAAGCCTTTCGGGCACAACAAATATTGAAAATACACTCTTCACACAGAATAATGGTGCAGATTTTCTTGAATCACGCGGTAATACTAATATTGATGGGTCGATTTTTATCGGAAAATCTGCCAATGTTGCCGGATTAAGTGTAAACAGCGGCACAACAAATTTAAAAAACTCTTCATTTGCCGATTCTAGCATTTCTGTTGATAGCAGCGGGGTTTTGAATGCCGAAAATATCTCTGTTTACGGTGGCACATCTGATAATTCTATATCAATTTACAACGGCGGAACATCAGTATATAAGGATTCTGATTTCCGTATTGATTATGGTCGATTTTTGAATTATGGCAATCTTACACTGGACAACAGTAATATCTCCGGCACTGCAGTAAAGATACAGAACGCTGTTGCTGCTGCAACTGTCAACTTTAAAAACTCGGGTTCATATACAATAACTCCCTCTACAGCTTCAGCAACGGGTGCAGTTTTGCTCGGTGACGGGCAATATTACACTATTTCGGTTACGGAGCCGGGAATAAATAACCTGAAATACGATAACGGTACTGTTTTTTACAATTCGGGCATACTGAATCTTGAAAATTCTGTTTTTTCAAATAACTCAAACTCCGGAAGTTCATCCTCGCGCCATGGCAGTGTTGTCAGAAACACAAATCAATTGAACATTGTTAATTCGCTTTTTATCGATAACAAAACCGACTCTCAAGCTTCTGTATATAATAGCTCACAGGGCGGGGTGATTTATAGTGAGAGTTTTGATGACGTTGTAAATGTTACAAACAGTATTTTTAGCGGCAATAAGGTTGTTTCCGCTTCTTACTATGCCGAGGGCGGTGCGATTGCTTTGGGTGCGCTGAATATAACTAACAGCTCCTTTTCTAATAACACAGCGACCGGAAATAGCGGTGCGGGCGGCGCTCTGTTTCTTTCTGCATCTAAAAATACAATATCAAACAGCATGTTTAATAACAACAGTGCGATTGGTACAAATCGTGGTATCGGCGGTGCGATAAATGCAGAGAGCGGTACGACTTTGACCATAATTAACACTACATTTGCCTCGAATGCTGCAAAAAGTACTGCGTTATATGAGGCTTATGGCGGTGCAATAGCAACAACAGGGAACTCAACAACAAAAGTATCAATAAAAGATAGTATTTTTGAGTCTAATTTTGCTTCTTCGGATAATGATGAAGCTTCCGGCGGGGCTTTGTACAATGAATATGGTTCTTATGATATCGAAAACACGACTTTCGACGGCAACTATGCCTCCGGAGATACAGCATTTGGCGGTGCTATATCTTTTATAGGCGGTAATTTGAAAATAACTGATTCTATATTCAGAAATAACAAAGCCGGCGGAAGCACAGAAGCTTTTGGCGGCGCAATTTATATAAAATCAGGTGTTGCAACAATAATTGACACAAGTTTCTTCAACAATTCAGCCGGTTCATACTCTACCGCAGAACGCTATGGCGGTGCAATATATCTGGGCGGTAGTGGATATGCCCCCAAAGTTTCCATTATTTCCAAAGACAGAGATGTTATTTTTGAAGGAAACAAGACTTATAATACTTCTAATGCCATAACTCTGGGCCCATCGGCTGCTACATTGAACCTCAATGCCGGCAATTACAGTATTATTTTTAATGATTCAATATCATCGTATCTCTCCTCGGGAGAAACTGCTTCCATTTTCATAAACCAAACCGGCACTTCAACTGACGATTCTACTCCAAACGGTAATAATATTCCCACCTGGGCCGGTACAACCGGAACTATTGTCCTGAATGCCGATATGTCAGGATATGGAAGCAATGTTTATATTTCCGGCGGGACAGTACGGCTCGGTGAATCAAGCAATGCAAAATTCTTCAATTCAAATCTCACATTTAACGGAGGAAAAATTGATTTAAGGAACAATAAGTTCGATACTGTTTCTCTTAAATCTTTTATAGGCTCCGGTGGTGAGGCAGTTTTTGACATTAATCTTGAAACCGGTGAAAACGACAGAATCAATGCAACCTCAACAAACACCACTAACAGCTGGATTAATATAAATTCGTTAAATATTGTGGCAGATTCAAATGCTGCGACAAAAACAGTTACACTTTCCGACCGGATTAAGCTTAATCTGGGTGCGGACTATGCTTATACGAATTCAAGCAAATATCAGCTTTCCTCTCCGTCCATCGGGCAAATAAAGCTGACGAAATACAATGACGGAAAGGCGATTGTTTATACGCTCGATGATTTAAAGGCAACAAATATTTCTCCTGTTACCTGGGAAATGCAGGCGGATACTTCTTATAGCGGAGAGTTGAGATTAACACAGTCGGATATTACTATAAACGGCAATAATTACGCAATTAATGGGCCAACCTTTATGTTTGCGGCAAATCAAACTATGAAATTTAATGATGTCGGTGAATATTCGATGACAGAAGCTGCAGCTGGTACGGATAGCGCTATTCTTTTCCCTGACGGCAAATATTATACGGTTTCGCTGCTGAATGGCGGGCTTACCCACAGTTCAAATTACTATGGACCTATTTATGGCTATGAATCTGGTAGCAGCGTTATTTTTAATAACTCTGTTATTTCTAACAGTGAAATTTATAATGATTCATCTTACAAAAAAGGTGCAGGTATCGAGCTTTGGACTCAGGGATCTGCTGATATAAAAAATTCTCTTTTCTTCAAAAACTCTGTGGATACAGGCTCAGCTAGAGCTGCAAGTGCATATGGAGGAGCTATCTATATAGGCAGCAGCTCTTATGCAAAAGTAGAAAACAGTATATTTATTGAAAATAATGTTATCTCTTCTGATGATTCAATGGGCGGTGCAATATATAACAGCGGGGATTCATCAATTATCAATAGTGTTTTCCACGGAAACACTGGATTCGGATCAGGCGGCTCCGGTGAAGTATTCGGAGGTGCTATTGCTAACCGTCAGGGTACGCAAACCATAATTAATTCAATATTTATGAATAATTCAGTTGATTCCACTGCTCATTATGCCAATGGAGGTGCTGTATCTAATTATCAGGGTAGCCAGACTGTATCTGACAGTATTTTCAAAAATAACAGCGCGACTTCCACATATAATGCATACGGCGGTGCTATCTATAATGATGGCTCCGGCGCAACTATGGCTACGCAAATACTTACCGGCAATGTATTTATTGGCAATACTGCAACTGATAGAGGCGGTGCTGTCTATAATTGGTGGGGTCAGCAGCTGATAGATGAAAGTTTGTTTGATGGAAATAAGGTTGTTTCTGACGCCTACGCATATGGTGGCGCTTTGGACAATTATTCCGGTTCTTCAGGCGGAGTACAAATTATAAACAACAGTATTTTCATTAACAATACAGCTTCCTCGACTTATAGTGCCGCTTATACAGTAATGGGTGGTGCTGTAAGTAATAATGCCGGGGTGCAGGTGATAACAGATTCTCAGTTTATCAATAACGGTGCAATTTGTTCAAATTCAGCCGGCGGTGCATTTGGTGGCGCAATTTATATTGGCGACAATGCAACTACAACATTATCTGCGCAGTATAAAGATATTCTTTTTGAAGGCAACTATGTTTCTTCTAAAGGCAGCACAACCAAAACATCTAATGCCATACATTTATATAGAGGCAGTTCGAACCAGCCAACCCTTAATCTTAATGCTTCGTCAGGGCATTCAATAATTTTCAACGATAGAATCACAAACTCAAATGGGAGTACCAATATATATATAAATAGGCCCGGAACATATGACAACACTGACAATATTTTGAAAGACCCGACAGGCAGCAACGGTACCCCGGTTTCTGCAGGAACTAAAGGAACAATTGAGCTCAATGAAGACATGTCCGGATTCTTTGGCAATATATATATGTACGACGGTACATTAAAACTTGGCTGGGATAGGGTTAATACCTATGGACAGGTCGTTACACCTAAATTTTTCGATCATAGCAGCCTTTTTGACATTACACAGGGCGTGATTGATACTGTAAACGGAAAAGTTGATGAATTGGGGCGCTTGCGCAGTACTAACGGAACTTTTATTATGGATGTTGACCTGGTTTCCGGAACAAATGACTATTTCCCCGGATATGTATCCGGAACACTCACAATCGGCGGTGTCAATCTCCTTACTGATTCCGGCGTTGCTACCCAAAAACTGGAGGTAGCGGGCGTAGCACCGCTTACACTTGCATATACGAATGTCTATACAAATAACAATTTCTACATCCTTTCGCACCCGTCAAGCGGAGATATTCAGCTCACTAACCAGATGACGTATTCTCTTTTCCGTGATGCCTTTTCGTCGGATAAATCTAACAAATATTACAACTTCTCTAGATCTGAAGCATATGGCAATAGTGGTGATACGCTTTTGGTTGGAAATCTGGGCGGGAAATACCTTGCTGTTAATGGAAATGGTTATTCGTTGAAAACCGGCGGCTATACCGGTAATTATTTGGGAATGGTTGTTGCTGACGGACAGGAGCTGTTGCTGAATCATTTTGGCAGTTATACAAAAACTGAAAATTCTGCCGGAATGCTCTTTCCTGACGGGAAAAAGTATCAATTGAGCCTGGATGGCACAACCGGCTATGGTATAGCGAACTCTGTAATTAATGATGAGAATCCCCATTATTCCGTACTGAAAAATTCCGGTACAACAAGCATTACGAACGCTGTTGTTAATAATAACGCGCTACAGGCCGCAAGCTTTATTGAAACCGGCGGAATAATATTGAACTCCGGCGGAACCTTATCTGTTTCTGATTCATACTTTTTAGCTAATTATGTTAACACCAGTAACGATGCTTATGTCCGTGGCGGTGTTTTTGCCAATGTAAACGGAACACTTACAATCAAAAATTCAGTTTTTTCCGGCAACCAAGCATACACATCTACATCAACCGCAAACGGCGGTGTTATTTATAATACAACAGGCGGGATATTGAATATAGATAACTCTGTTTTTTATGAAAACATGGCTCGTACTACTTCTTCATCAAACGGCACGAAGGCAGCCGGTGTTATTTATATTAACGACGGACAAATGCGCATAACTAACAGCGTTTTTGATAAAAATAGCTCAACAGGTTATTACGTTACCGGTCAGGCTATTTATAATGGCTCCTATCTGGATCAGGAAATCGTTAATACGGTATTTTTAATGAATGGAAACAGCGGTACCTCAACTATCGGCTCAGGTGGGGCAATTTACCATGACGGCGGAAAACTTTCGATAACCGGTAGCTCTTTTATACAAAATTATCAGTAAGCAACTTCGAGGGGGAGCGGTGGAGCGATATTAATCAATCGCAGTCAACAACTATTTATAATTCGATTTTTGATGGTAATAAGATTAACAGTACATATGCTTACGGCGGAGCAATAGGAGAGCTTGGTACTGTTTCCGGTGTTCTGAAAATAGAAGATTCTGAATTTTTGAATAATACAATTACTGCCTATGATTACGGCTATGGCGGTGCGATTTATCTAAATGGACCATTAATAATCAACAATTCTATTTTCAGCGGCAATTTCGCCACTTCAAACCAAACAAGCAGCGGCGCTCTGTATGGCGGAGCGATATCCGCGAATGATGGCTCTATAACAATAATAACCGATTCGCAGTTTCTGAATAATAATTTAAGCGGCAAAAAAACAGCCAGTGTAATGAATGGCGGTGCGTACTACGGTGGAAGCAAGGTTAAATTGACACTTATCTCAAAGGACAAAGATGTACTGTTTGACGGAAACTACTACGCGACATCAACAGCAAGCTCCGCTACCAAATATTCCGACGGGATTTATATTGGAGAAAATTCTCAATTGAACCTCAATGCAGGGGAACATAATATTATCTTTAACGACAAGATACAATCAAAGGATTCTACAGCCGTTATAAATATTAATGCAGCAGGTACATGGGATGATTCTGAAAATTCAAAGCCTGATGGCAATTATATCCCCACATGGGCGCCAACAACCGGCACAATCGAGTTGAATGAGGATATGAACAACGCTAAAGGTGACTTAAACATATACGGCGGCACATTAAAACTCGGATGGAACACAACAAATAAATATGGCCAATCTGTAACAACAAAATTCTTTAACACAGCGTCGAACACCTTGAATTTTGCGGGCGGGACAATAGACCTTGTTAATGGAAAGTCCGATTCAATTAGTGCAGGCACATTTGAGGGTTCCGGCGGAACTCTGATTATGGACGCAGACCTTTCTGCTGCGACAAACGATAAATTCACCATAAGCACCCTCACTGACGGTTCAAAAGTCGCAATCGGCGGGCTAAACCTCACATCAGATTCAGCCGGCAGCAGCTCAACAATCACTGTTGCAACAAAACCGCTTGAACTTGACCTGCTCTACAACAAAATTTTTACAACAAATAAATTATATGAAATGTCCTCACCGCAAGCCGGTCAAATTCAGCTTGATGTTATGCAGTCAGGATATAAAACGCTCGATTTGGCTTACCATACAGCCGGCCCGATACGTTATTACCGGTTGTCAGGCGATGAAACCATTTATTCAAATGGCGATATGGGGGCGGGAAATTTAACTATTGACGGCGACGGGCACTCTATCACCGGAGAAGAGGACACGATTAGTCTTTCAGCAGCGGCCGGAGATAATTTGAATCTTCAAAATATCGGTGCATATTCAAAAACACTTGCTGATGCTTCAACCTCAGGCGCAATTCTCTTTAGCGACGGAAATTATTATACAGTAAATATTGAAAATAAAGGTTTAAATGGCTTCAAATTTACCTCTAACAATCCGGCCGACCAGGTATTATATAATAATAAATCCGGTACTATTAATTTATTAAATACTGTTATAAGCGGAAACAGCAATAAAACCACAACTTCAAACTATTCGGTTAATGGCTGTGCTGTATATTCTGCGGGAAATATGACTATTTCCGGCACAATATTTGATTCAAATACAGCAGATTCTTACTATTACACCTACGGCGGGGCAATAAGCAATGCTAAAGACGCGGTTATGAAGATTTCGGATAGTATATTTACTAAAAATAGCGCGACAATGTCGAGCAGCTCAGGATATGGTGCAATGGGCGGTGCAATTTACAATCTGGGCGAACTTGTGGTAAATAACTCCGTTTTTGCACAGAATACTGCTTCTTCCTCCTCGTCATCCACTGCGGGTAACGCAGATGTTTTTGGCGGAGCAATATACAACTATGGCGGCAGTCTGACGGTTTTAAACAGCGTTTTTCAGAACAATAATGCTACAGCATCTGTCGCAAGTGTCTACGGCGGAGCCATTGCAAGTTCGGGCGGCAGTTTAATAATCTCAAATTCAATCTTTGCAGGAAATACTTCAAAAGTTACGGGCGGTGCAATAAGGATAAACAACGGTGATGTAACCATATCCGGCAGTACTTTTGAGGAAAATAAAGCCGGTAGTTACGGCGGAGCCATTGCTTCGGGCGGAAATTTGACCATTTCTGATTCAATATTCAAAAACAATTCCAACATATCGAGCAGTGCTTATACTGCTGATGGCGGTGCGTTATATATTTCCGGAAAGGCCCTCATTTCTAATACCATTTTCTCCGGCAATTATGTATCTACCTCCTCATCTACTGATGAATCTTCCGCCCGGGGCGGTGCAATTTATAACAGCAACGGAACTATCACCATAATTGACAGTTCTTTTGTCAATAATTATGTATCATCGGACTATGGTTATGGAGGTGCGATTTATAACAATGGTGGCACTATTTCTATAGTTGCCAGAGATAAAGATGTAGTTTTTGACGGAAATTATGAAAAATACTGGGAGAGCGAAGACAAAACATCACAGGCTATTTACATCCCTTCAGGTACTTTGAATCTCAATGCCGGTTCAAACGATATAATAATAAATGACGTAATATATAGCAGCCGCGGAACAATAAACATAAACCTTGCAGGCACAAGTACAAATGACAGCACTCCTAATGGAAATTTTATTCCGCAGTGGGCAGGTACTACAGGCAGGGTTGTAATCAATAACGAAATGACCATGTTCAACAGTACTGTTATGAATATTTACGGCGGAACAGTAAAAGTTGGGGCTGCGCATACAGATTCGTTGGGAAATTCTGTTAATCCCACTGTCAGCGCCGGCACAATCAATCTTTACGGCGGAACACTGGACTTGGCGAACGGTTCAACTGATTCTTTAAGCGGATTGTGTAATATTTACGGCGACACTAATATTATGATAGATGTTGACCGTGCAAATGCCTATTTGGACAGCTTTACGAACAAAACCTCCATTACTCCGACAGGTACTCTCAAGATTACTGCAATAAACATAATTTCTGACAAAAACAGTGCTGAATCTCTGAACTTTAAGTTAAATAGCTTTGATGTTTTGAACACGGTTACTTATACAAACAAATATAAATATAATATATCAAAAGATAGCAATTATTTAAAATTTACCTCAAGCTCGGTTTCTGACAGCTTTTCGAAAGCTCTGGCGGATACTTCTGAATATAAGACATTTTCATTGACTGATAATTATGTTGCTAATAATTATACAACAATAAATAAGGGTACAAATTTCTTCATTTACGGTAATGGCTATTCATTATCCGGCGGGGCTAACCATGCTTTTACAATACAAGCCGGACAAAACTTAAATATAAGCAGGGTCGGCAAATTTACCCTAACTGAGGTCGCAGAAAGAACAACAGGAGCTATTCCGAAGTTTTATGCCGACGGAACAATAAAATATTACACTTTGACAATTGACAATCCCGGAATGAATGGATTTGGAGTTGTTGCTTCTGTTGCCTCAAATGCTTCATTAATATATAGTTCAGGGGTAATCAATATTGACAATTCTGTAATTTCCAACAACAATAATGAATCGTCTTACTCAGTCAATGGCTCTGCTATATACGCAAATCCCGCTGCCTCTACTATCATAACGGACAGCATTTTTAGTGGAAATAATGTAAACAGCACAGATAGTCAATCCTATGGCGGAGCAATTTACAGCACATCCGGCTCCAATCTGACAATTTCTAATAGTATATTTACCGGCAATCAGGCAACCGCTGATAATGCGGCACACGGAGGTGCGATTTACTCCTACGGCAATGTAAATATAAAAAATAGCGTATTTATAGACAATAATGCGGAATCAGCGAATTCTTACGCTTATGGCGGTGCGCTGTATTCAAACGGATTTACGACGATAAAAAATACTGTATTCAAAAATAATACGGCCGGTTCCGGCGGAAGTTCGGCTTACATCTATGGTGGTGCGATTTCCGGTGAATCTACAAACTTGATGATTTTAACTAATTCTGTTTTTGACGCAAATAGCGCATTTGGAACTGCAACCAATACAAACGGTGTATATGGCGGTGCAATATTCAAAGATAGCGGCCAACTTGTGCTAATCGACTCCGTGTTTACAAACAACAGTGCGATTTCTAAAAGTTTCCGTGCAAATGGCGGTGCTATAGGTATACACGGCACCTACGGCGCTACATTGGGCCTGATTGCAAAAGATAAAGATGTTCTTTTCGAGGGTAATTACATTTCAACTGACGGCGGAACTACCAAAGTGTCGAATGCAGTCTATGTACAAAGCACGACATTTAATCTCAATGCCGGCGAACACAATATTATTTTCAATGACAGAATTACGGGTAATTACGGTACTTTGAATATAAACCAGACCGGCACATGGGATGATACAACAAACCCGTCAACCCCTGACGGCAATTTTATCCCTACATGGGCGCCAACAACCGGCACAATCGAGCTCAATGAAGATATGTCCGGCTATGCACCGAACATAGTAAACTTCTACGGCGGCACATTAAAACTCGGAGAAGACCGTACAAACACTTATTCTCAAGCAGTAACCCCTAAATTCTTCAAGGCAAGAGATTTGAACTTCTACGGCGGCACGCTCAATCTTCAAAACCAAAAAATTGATGATATAACTATCACAAACCTTACCGGTTCTGTTGATTCGGAGGGCAATGCACTCGGGAACCTCAAAATCGACGCAAATTTGAGCACCGGTGCGGCTGATAATTTCACAATATCCGGAACCGCTGCCGGAAAGCTCAATATTTCAGGTATAAATATTCTCGCAGATGGTTCAGCAGGCTCAATTACAGTATTCAAAAACGAAATATCTCCCGAGCTTGAGGTACTTACTACTTACACGAATAAGATGAAGTACATTTTCACTCCATCGTCCACAGCCGGTGTGTTGACTGTTGGCTCCGGCGATTCTGCGAGCAATATGTACTTCGGTCTGGCTTCTGCACTTGCAGATACTGACGCACTGCGCTCATTCTCGGTGACAGATGATTACACGGCTGCAACGAATCTCGGCACTATGCAGGGCGAAAACTCCACATTAGTCATTTTCGGCAACAGAAAAAATATTAACGGCGATTCACACAGCGGAATGACTGTTAAACCAGGTCAAACCGTTAATATCCGCGATGTTGGCGCTTTTTCAACAGTTGAATTAACAGATTCTACTGCCGGAGTGTACGAAAAATATTATGCTGACGGTTCAGTAAAATATTACAACACAACTTTGACACAGAAAGGGCTCAATGGCTTTGTAAATCTTGCTTCCGGTGATAGCGGCACTGTTTTGGGTTCTGCAATTTACAATTCCGGCACAATAAATATTCAGGATTCAGTTATATCAGAAAACAACCTGACAACAAGCGAAGAAATCAACCTTAGTGGCGGCGCAATTTATAACAACGGAACAATGAATGTTGATGGCGCTCTCTTCTATATGAATGCAATAAATGCAACAACTATGGCTGCAAACGGCGGTGCAATTTACAATGACGGCTCAATGGCCGTCAATGACAGCATTTTCTACGCAAACAACAGTGTTTCTGAAAGACATGCTCGCGGCGGGGCCATACGCAATAACTCCGGCACGCAATATATTACAAATTCATCGTTTGCATACAATTATGCAAATTCAACATCTCTTACTGAGTCTAATACCACAGCATTGGGCGGTGCAATTTACAACGAAGCAAATCTATATATTGAAAACACCGCTTTTTACAAAAACCACACAAATGGATTTACTGCTCACGGCGGTGCAATACAAAACGCAGGCAATTTGACAATTGTTTCTTCAATATTCGACGGCAACTACTCAGAGGGGGGCACTCAGAACAGCACAGACGCACGCGGCGGCGCAATTTACAACACAGGCAATTTGACCCTCATTGATACTTCTTTTATCAACAATTATGTTACGGCAACAAGAAATTATTACGGCGCTGCAATGTATATTAATTCGACAACAAATATAATCGCAAAAAATCAGGATGTCCTTTTTGAAGGCAATTATTCGAGAAACCAGGGCACTACCGCCAAACTTTCAAATGGTATATTTGTTAATAGCAGCGGTGGAGAGTTAAATCTTAATGCCGGAGCTAAAAATATCATTTTTAACGACAGAATAACAGGTGCCGGTCAAAATTTTGATACTTTTACTATTTCTATCAATAAAACCGGTACATGGGATGATACTGAATCGCCGTTTGCACCTGACGGCAATAAAATTCCCGTATGGGCACCCACAACAGGCACAATTGAGCTGAATGAGGACATGTCCGGATATGTAGGAAATGTGTACATCTACGGCGGCACCGTAAAACTGGGAGAAGACCGCACAAATGTCTATTCTGCCTCTGTAACACCGAAGTTTTTTGCGGCGAATAACCTTAACCTCTACGGCGGTACAATTGATTTAAGAAACAAAAAAATTGACAATGTTACAATCACAAATTTCAACGGAGCTGATGTTTCCGGTACAGCTCTGGGGAATTTAATGATTGATGCAGACCTTTCTGCCGGAACAGCGGATAATTTCACTGTTTCGGGCACGGCAGCAGGATATTTGAACATTTCAGGCGTGAATATCCTCACAGACGGCTCTGCCTCCTCAATAACAGTCTTTAACAACGGAAATTCCCCTGTTCTTAACGGTTTAACAACTTACACGAACAACAAAAAATACATTTTTACCCCTGACAGCACAATAGCAGGCGTTTTGAATATCAACACAAGCACTGAATCCGGCTCCGGCGTAATCGGTTTTGACGGGCTGAAAGAAGCACTTGCTGATACGTCCTCTATGCGTTCTTTCTCATTGACTGAAAATTACATCTCTTCCGCTAATCTCGGTGCAATGCAGGGTGAAAATTCTTCATTCCTCCTTTTTGGCAACCGCAAATCCATTGACGGAAACCAAAAAGAAGGATTTCTGGTTGCGGCAGGGCAAACAATGACGATTCGTGATGTTGGACATTATACTTTAACCGAAGTTTCCGAAAGCACAGAGCGTGCGATACCCAAATACTACGCTGACGGTACTATAAAATATTATAATTTGACTATAAATAACCCCGGTATGACGAATTTTAGAAAGTATGATTCTTCCGACGCTGTGCAAGGTGGAGTAATAAAGTCGGCAGGAACTATTAATATCAGTGATTCTGTATTCTCAAGCAATAATATTTTAGTTGATAGACAGGATGAAGGAGTTAGTGCTTATGGAAGTGCAATCTATAATACGGGTAATCTGACACTTACCAACAGTTTATTTAGTAACAACTCATCCTATGGTAACGTTGCGAGCTCTGTTATACATAATTATGAAAAATCTTCTCTAACAGTTAAAGGTTCAATTTTTGTCAACAATTCTACTACTATTTTTGGAGCAGGAGCCAATTGTGGAGCTATTTATAATGATGAAGGCGATTTGTTGGTTATAGATAGTGTATTTAGCAGAAATATTGTTGACTCTGACACCGTGGCTTATGGCGCTGCAATAGGTTCTACGATTTCATATGGGACCGGACAAACTATAATTTCAAACTCTATTTTTAATGAAAATAAGGTATCTTCTACAGGTATAGAATGGATATATGGCGGTGCAGTGCATAGTCCTTATTCTCATATAATAATTTCAAACAGCATGTTCACAGGCAATAGCGTTTCCATGAACGGAACAGGCTCTGCGTACGGCGGTGCTCTTTATGGTCGCTTTATTGTGTCAGACACCTCATTTGTTAATAATGCTGCAATAGCCGGCACTGCCTCAAAGGCTTATGGCGGTGCAATTTCTGTTATCAACACCGGCACTCTGATAGCAAAAGATAAAGATGTTTTGTTTGAGGGCAATTATACATCTGTTGATGGTGGCGCAACTAAGGTTTCAGATGCGATTTATTTGAATAAATGGACATTAAACCTGAATGCCGGCAATCATAAGATAATTTTCAACGACCGAATTACCGGTGCTAATACATCCGGAAAAATTAATGTCAACCAAACCGGTACCTGGGATGATTCTGACAGCACTGTTACAAACAAAGGTAACTATATCCCCATCTGGGCAGGCACAACCGGTACAATCGAGCTTAACGAAGATATGAGCGGCTATACAGGCGATGTTAATATCTATTCAGGCACTGTAAAACTCGGCGAAAACCGCACAAACACTTATTCTCAAGCCGTAACCCCAGTATTCTTTGCTGCAAATAATCTTAACCTCTATGGCGGTACCGTTGATTTACAAAACAAAAAAATTGATACGGTAACAATTACAAATTTCAGTGGCTCTATTGACGATGTAACCGGCGAAGCCCTTGCAAATCTTAAAATAGATGCTGATATGTCTTCCGGCATGGCTGATAACTTTACGATTTCAGGAACTTCAACCGGAAAACTTAATATCACCGGCATAAATATACTTGCTGACGGTGATGCGCAAAAAATAACCGTTTTCAATAACGGAATTTCCCCGGAACTTACTGTTATCAATAGCTATACTAACGCTATGAAATACGTATTTGAAGCTGATTCAGAAAATGCAGGTGTTTTACAAATCTCAAGCACTGTTGCCGGAGATTTTGACGGTTTCACAGCTGCACTTGCAGATACAGGAAAACGAAGCTTTTCCGCAACCGGAGATGTTGTGATAAAAGAAAACCTTGTCCAAATGCAAGGCACAAAACTCACAATTTTCGGAAACAAACATGCTTTCGATGGCGGCGGTTTCACAGGACTTTCAACAGCAGACGGACAAAACCTGGAAATCTCGGAAGCCGGCGCATTCACGCTTACGGAGTCCGCTGACGGAAGCATTTTGAGATGGAGCTCCTCGGGTGAGGCTGTTTATTACAATCTTACTGTTGACAATGCAGGTTTGCACAATTTCAGCGGTGAAGCATTGCACAATGCCGGCACTGCTTCTATTGAAAAGAGTGTTATTTCAAACACAATTACCAACACCGGCACTTTATCGGCTTCCAATGTGCTTTTCTCTGACGCTGTAACCAACACCGGTACGATGAGCTCGGCAAACAGCATTGTACAAAAAACATTGAACAATTCCGGCACGCTTAATCTTTATTCAACTTCGTTCAACGGGCAGGATTCTTCACTGGAAAACACTTCCAAAGCTGAAATTTCCGGTTCTATCTTCAACAAAAATGCAACTTCTGTCACAAACTCCGGAGAGCTTGATATTAAAGCTTCTTTATTCAATGAAAACACGCTCGCCGTTGAATCCTCAGCAAACGCACAAATCAGCGACAGTACTTTCCTGAAAAATGCTTCCGGCGTTAAAATCAGTGCCGGTGCTGAGGTTGAAATTAGCAATTCCGGATTTGGTTCCAACACCGAAGCCGCAATTGAAGTTGAAGACGGCAAGGCAATAATTTCCGACGGCGAATTTTCACAAAACGCAACTGCAATCAAGGTTTCTTCGGGCGCAACAGCTGAAATTACAAACGGTGAATTTAACAATAATACAACCGCAATAACAAGCTCCGGTTCTGTTGTAATTAATGCTTCCGAAAACAGCAAGCTGTCATTCGACGCAAATACCAACGGAGCAATCAAATCAACCGGCACACTTACAATAAATGGAGCAAAAAACAGCACAATAAGTTTTTCTAACAACACGGGTTCAAGCGCTATTGACGCTGCAGGGCTGAATATTGCTGCGGAAAAACTTATTTTTACGAATAATGCGTCCGGGGCAATCAAAAATTCCGGAACCGGCACGATATCTGCTTCTGAATTGACTTTCACAAGCAGCTCTGTCGTCAATTCGGGCGATTTGTCTTTCTCCGCTGATACGGGTTCAATTACATTCGATGAAAATTCTGATGTTGACAACACCGGAACTCTTTCTGTAATAACAGGAACAGGTGCAAAAGCAAATCTTAACGGTATGATTAATGGCGGAAATATCGTCTTTAATGCTTCTAACGGCGGTGATATTTATCTTAATAACCGGATTACTAATGCAAATATAAGTTTGAACAGCGGTAAATTGTCAGTTGAGAAAGAAGCTTATTTCAGCGGAAGTTCCCTTGAATTAAGCGGCTCACTTAATATTGCAAACAATGAAATCGGAACAATAAATCTTACTGATTTTACTTCAAATAATGGCGACATAACCTTTGACGCTGACCTTTCTTCCGGTAACAGCGATAGCATTAACGCTTCCTCTGCTGCTGGTACGCTGGGAATCAGAGGGATAAATATTATTAATGACGGCGATGCTTCCCGTATTACCCTGTTCAACAATGCTTCTCTTGATGTGAGCTCTTTGAAAACCTATTCTGACACTTCTATTTACACATTTGAACAAAATGACACTGACAAACGCATAATTGACGTTATTAAGGCAAATACCACTGCAACTCTCGGTGGAATAGCAAACGCTGCACAGGACACAACTGCGACAAAAGCCTTTTCTGCGACCCGTGATACTCAGCTGGAAGACGATTTTGGTGTGATGGGCGGTACGACATTTACTATATTTGGAAACAAAAAAGATATTGACGGCAAGGGCTTTAAAGGGCTTAGCGTTGCTTCCGGGCAGAATTTTTACCTTGAAAATGCAGGTTTTTCAACGGAAAATGCTATTGAAAAATCCGTACATGGCTTTAGCGAAGGATTTTTGACAAATAGCGGAAAATCTGATATTTCTGCTTCAATTTTTACTAAAAACTCCGGTACTCTTATATCTAACTCGGGCACGAATGCGGATTTGATAATAGTTGACACATTATTCCAGAATAACAGCGGCACAATCCTCAATAATGCTGCCGCAGCCGGAATTACCAACTCAACTTTCGCCAATAACGCAGCAGCAGTGATAAACTCCGGTGATATTTCACTGAACAATACACTTTTTACAAATAATACCGAAACTACAAACGGAATATTTGTACATAACGCCGGAACTTTAAAAATGTCCAGAACTACGTTCAAAGCAAACAACGGCGGCTCTTTGAAAACAGCTTCCGGCTCTGAAACTGAAATTAAAGAATCATGGTTCGGCACAGAATCTGTAAGCGATGTAAGTTCAGCGCTAAACGGGGCGGCTATATTCTCCTCAGGCGTGCTGGGTGTGTTTGATACCGAATTTATTTCAAACAGAGCCTCCGATTACGGCGGTGCAATATATGCGCTCGGTTCATCTACATTTGAAAGACTTCTTGCACGCCACAACGAAGCTCTTTATGGCGGAGTTTTGTACAATAATTATGCAGGAGGCACAAACAGCATAAAATCTTCCGATTTCACCACAAACAGGGCAACAAGCAAGGGCGGTGCAATTTATGCGGACAGCAGCCTGGTCTTTGAATCTGCAAACTTCGGTGATGGAACCCAGGGTGGTAAAAATACTGCGGCTCAAGGCGGTGCAATTTACACAGCCGGCGCAGATTTAGAGCTTTCAGATTCCAATTTCAAGATGAACGAAGCTTCGGATACTCATGGCGGTGCGATTTATGCGGAAACGGGTTCTAAAATTACCTCAACCGGCACGGTTTTTGCTTCAAACAGCGCCAAAAACTCGGGCGGGGCTATTTACTTGAGGGGAGCTGCGCTGGAACTCTCTTCAGGCTCCTTTACTGACAACACGGCCCTAAACGGCGGCGCGCTTTATATTGACGAAACATCTTCGGCAGTAATAAAAGACGCTGCGTTTACTTCAAACCTTGTCAAAGGCACGGATTCAAAAGGCGGTGCTATATATAATGCCGGAACGCTTACTCTTACCGCAGATACGGCTGATATGAACTTCTCCGGAAACAAAGCTTCCGATAAAATCAATGATATTTACACAACCGGCAATATTATTGTAAACGGTTCAAAAAATGTCAATATAACAGGCGGTTTTGCGGGTGAGGGAACTATTACCAAGGAAGAATCGGGAGTTTTGAAACTTTCTGGAAATAACTCTTCTTTCCTCGGCAATGTTGTAATAAATAATGGCGCAATTTCTTATAATAAAGCACTGGAATCTGACAAGTTCTTTGGCGGTACAGTAGAAATCATAAAAGACGAATTAGCCGGTAAAGACGGGGTGCTTGATTACACAACCGCCCTCGCTGACACAATTTCCGGAAAAATCACCGGCAATGGTACGTTCAACAAGCTTGGAATTCAGTCACTGACACTTACGGGTGACAACAGCGGTTTTGTGGGAGCTGCAAATATAAATTCCGGAACAATGATTTTTGAAAAGTCCGATGAAAATGCAAAATTCTTCAACGGAGAAACAAATATTGCTCAAAACGCTGTTCTTGAATTTAATCTTTCTGTTGAAGACACACTGAGCTCCATTCTTAAAGGCGAGGGAACCTTTAAAAAGCAAGGTGCGCAAACTCTTACCGTAAAGGGCGGACAGGATGGATTTAGCGGTGTTGTTAAGGTTGACGGCGGAAAGCTTCTTTATGAAAAAACTGAAGATACGGACAAATACTTCTCCGGCACCACAGAAATCGCTTCCGGAGCCAATGTTGAACTCAATCTTTCAAAAGATGAAACATTCCGCTCACAGTTTAAAGGAGCCGGCTCAATAATCAAATCAGGAAGCTCCGTGTTGAACCTTACGAATGATAACAGTGATTTTTCAGGCAATGTTTCGATAAATTCAGGCAAAATTCTTTTCCAAAAAGGTTCCGGTGAAGATAATAATGACAAATATTTCGGCGGTTTAACAACTATTGCGGATGGAGCTGCTTTAGAATTTAATATTGCTCAAAATGCAGAATATTTAATCGACAAAGCCTTCATCGACGGCTCAACCGGAACATTCAACAAAACCGGTGCCGGTACATTTATTGTTACAGGTCGTCAGGATTCATTCAGCGGGGATGTAGTGATAGATGGCGGCAAATTAACCTACATAAAGAACTCCGATTCTGATGAGTATTTTAGCGGAAACACAATAATAAATGCCGGGGCAACCTTTGAATCACGCTTAAACGCAGAAGATACTTTGACAATAAGCAAATTCCATGGAAAAGGCACTTTCTTGAAAACGGGCAGTGCAACATTAACATTAACCGGCGATCAGAGCGTATTTGAGGGTATAACGCTGATTGAGGGCGGAAAAATCGTCTTTGATAAATTAAATGAGGATGACAAATACTTTAGCGGTCAAACTGTAATTGAAGACAACAAAACCCTCGAATTTAACATCGCAGCCGATGAAGAATTTAGCGGCACACTGCAGGGTTCAGGTGAATTTGTGAAAACAGGCAGTGCGTCGTTGATTGTAAACAGCGACAATACAGGATTCAACGGCAATACAATAATTGAAGCAGGAAATGTAATTTTCACAAAAGAAAGTGATTCAGACAGGTATTTTGGCGGCACAACAACTGTTGAAGCCGGCGCAGAGCTGATGTTTGCCCTCGGAACAGAAGAAACTCTGAACAGCAGCGTTGAGGGCAGCGGCGTTTTCACAAAAACAGGCGACTACAGGCTCGATGTAGAGGGTAATCAGTCAGGATTCAACGGTGTAGTGAACGTTTTCGGCGGAACTCTTGCGTTTTCGAGCAGAGAAAACAAAAAATTCTTCAACGCCGCTTCAATAAACATCACATCAAATTCATCTGTCTCGCTTTTTGATTCCTCAAACGGGCAGGTTGCAAGTTTGGAATACACTTTCAATGAAAACGGAACCTATGACAAACAAACCAATCTGAACGGTGCAGGTGTATTGAATTTGAACGCAAACGGGGTTGATGTTGTCATAAACAACACGATAAATACCTCCGGAGAAAATAATACTGCTAATTTCACCGGTCAAAGCTTTACACTGGCACAAAACGCCTTTGCAAACTTCACCGGCGATACAAACAAAGCCGTATTTAGCGATACGACAATAAAAGCAGGCGCAAATACCGCTCAAATCGGCAATAATAAATTTAATGCGGAATTTAAAAATAATTCTGCGTTGGATTTGCGCAATGGAAACGGCACTGCCAACGGGTATGGAATTGCTGACGCAGTATTTGATAATCTTTTGGTTGAAAACGGAACGAAATTGTTTGTCGATATCGACCTTAAAAACCACTCCGACCAATCCTCTGATTTCGGTGAAGCTCCGGCTGCGGACAGGGTTATAGCAGCCAGCGGCAGCGGTAATATAACACTTTCCGGCGTTGCAATAACCCGTGACGGGCTCTGGGCAAACAAAGAAGTGCAGATTCTTGATACAAACGGCATTACTTTAAACGATTTTAATCCATATCTAACAGCGACCTCAAATTCTTATCTTTATGAGATTAAAAACTCCTCTACAGCTGGCAATATTTTGATTTCAACTGTGGACTACAATGTTGCTGACACTTTAAAAACAATGCATCAGCTCTCAACTCCCGATTCCTCCAGAGGATTTACGGTAAATGCCTCAAATTCGCATTATATAACTCTTTCCTCCCTCGGAGAAATGGGCGCAGGTACATTTAATGTGAACGGAATCGGTGCGGATTCTTCTTCAATAGATGCAAATAACCTCTGGACATTGTTCAATGCCGATTCAACAGATGGAACAATAAGAGAGCTCAATATTTCCGCCATAACTATTCAAAACGCAACTACCGCAAACAGCACAAGAAAAGACGGTGCAGCAATTTATGCAAACGGTGAAAATACAACCGTTACAGTTACAAATACACTAATGACCGGAAATAACGCCCAAAATGGCGGTGCAATCTATTCTAACAACGCTGAAATAAACGTAAATACCTCTCAATTTAACTACAATACCGCACAAAATGCGGGCGGAGCATTAAATAACAGCGGAACTGCAAATATTAATAATTCTATTTTCACAAATAACGAAGCAAAACAAGGCGGTGCAATTGCAAACACCGGTACTATGACGATTTCTGATTCTTCGTTTAGTTCCAATGAAGCCCAAATCGGCGGTGCAATTTACAATACAGGAAATCTGATTATCAGCACAACCGCAGCGGATAACAGGTCAGTTTTCTCTGCAAACACAGCAAACGGTGTTTCAAACGACATTTATTCAACAGGTACATTGACTTTCGCCGGAGAGGGAACTGTTGAAATTAACAGTGGTATAGCTGGTTCTGGCAGTATAATTAAAAATGACGACGGAGCTATTAAACTCAAAGGTAAAAATGACGCCTACAACGGCACTACCACAATCAATGACGGCAAAATTGTATTTGACAAAACATCTGACAGCGACACAATGCTTGCCGGTGAGGTTATTACAAACAAAAACGGTACGCTTGAGTTTAAGCTTGAGTCGGAGCATACAATTGATGCTTCGCTGTCTCTCAGCGGTGATGGCACAATTTTGAAAACAGGAAAAGCTGATTTGGAGGTAAGCGCAGACCGTTCAGGCTTCACAGGAACTGTCGAAATCAGTGACGGAAACTTGAATTATGCCCAAAAAACAGAAGCTGATAAGTATTTTGGCGGTTCTACCGTGATTGGCAAGAATGGGACGCTAAATATTGAAACTGCATTTGTTGATAGTATAAAAAATCTTTCCGGTTCGGGTGATTTTAACAAAACAGGGGCTGGAAAACTCATTCTTTCAGGTGATAATGCAGAATTCAAAGGCATGACAACAATCAAAAACGGCACTTTATCTTATGATAACGCCCTCGATACAACTGTATTTGTAACCGGTCAGGTTGATGTGACAGAAAACGGAACGCTTGAACTTATGATGAACCGGGCACAAGCTATTGGCGGCAACATTAAAGGTTCCGGAAATCTTGTAAAAACCGGCTTCGAAACACTTGAGCTGGTAGGAAATAACTCTATTTTCTCCGGTATTTTCACTATTGAGGAAGGAAAAGCCGCATTTGAAAGAAAAACAGGAAATGTTTATATAGGCGGAAACACTGTCATTGCTTCCGGCGCTGAACTCCAATACACAACAACGGAAAATGATAGAATCAATGGAACAATATCATCTTCAGCGCCCGATGCTGTTTTTACAAAGCTTGGTGCCCAGACCCTTACTCTCGGGGGCGATAACAGTGTATTTAACGGCAAAATCGCCCTTAAAGAAGGTACAATTGCCTTTGATAATAAAGATGGGGCAAAATATTTCGGCGGAACTACTGAAATTTCCTCAGGAGCAAAACTTATTTACACAACAACCTCCGCAGATAGCATAAACGGAACAATTTCCGGCGCAGGGGAGCTTGTAAAATCAGGAGAAGAAAATCTGGCAATAACCGGTGATAACAGTTCTTTCAGCGGCCTTTTCACTGTCGAAAACGGGACAGCTTCTTTCAGCAATGATAACGGAAATATCTATTTCTCAGGCACAACAAACCTCGTAAAAGACGAATTAACAAACAAAAACGGTATTTTTGATTATACAGCAGTAATTGACGATACTTTGAATGCAGGCTTTAGCGGAAACGGCACATTTAACAAATATGGCGCTGCCGAACTCTCCGTTACCGGTGACAACACAGTATTTACGGGTGATGTAAACATAAAAGAAGGCACGCTCTCTTTCAACAATGAAAATTCAAATAAATTCTTTGCCGGAACGACTACTGTTGAAAATGGCGCTGTGCTTGATTACACAACCACCGGAGATGAAACAGTAAACGGAAATATCTCAGGAAACGGAACCCTGAACAAAAACGGCAGCGCTTCTATGACCTTAAAAGGGGATAACAGCGGCTTTGACGGCACAGTAAATATAAATGAAGGCAAAATACTTTTCAATAAAACCGATGATGGTCAAAAATACTTTGCGGGCACAACAAATATTCAAGGTGAGCTGGAATACAACCTGAATGTTGACGAAACCCTCGGCAAAATTACCGGCAACGGCACTTTCACAAAAAGCGGAAATGCTGAACTCACCATCAACACCGATAACAGCGGATTTAGCGGTAATGCTGTTGTTGAATCAGGCTCAATGACCTTTACTGACGCAACCGGCGGGAAATATTTTGCCGGAACAACCTCTTTGAACAATGATTCTGTTTTCAATGTGATTAACGATTCCGAAATGTCCCTGAACGGGCTTTTAACGACCGGAACCGGCTCCGGCGTTCTAAATAAACAGGGCAGCGGAACACTTACAATTAAAAAAGACAATTCAAACTTCCATGGAACTGTGAATGTTGAAGATGGCGTTTTGAGCTATGTCAACGGGGCTTCTGAAGATAAATTCTTTGCTTCTGACGCAGAAATTTCTATTTCTGAAAATGCAGAATTGAACCTTGATATAAATTCTGCCGAAACAATTTCCAATAAAACAACCGGAGGCGGAACAATTACAAAAACCGGTGCTGAAACGCTAACAATAAACGGTGATAATAAGGGCTTTACCGGCTCAGTGAATATTGAACAGGGCACAATGAAATACGAACAGAATGCTTCTTCCTCATGGTTTGGCGGAACTACTTCTATCGAAAACGGTGCTGAGCTTGTATTTAATAATGCAAATACTGATTCAATAAAAAATCTCTCCGGCGATGGTACATTTACAAAAGAAGGTGCCGGAAACCTCAATCTTTCTGGCAACAATTCTGGCTTCATTGGCACAGCGAATATTGCGGACGGAACAGTTTCGTTTAACGATTATAACAACAAATTCTTTGGCGGCACGGTAAATGTTGAAAATGCAAATCTTGACTACACTTTAAATTCCAATGGCGCAGTTATCGACAAAAATATCAATCTCAACGGAAATGCAAATCTGAATTATTCCGGAACCTCATCGGCTCAAAATATTGCAATCAACACGGAAAATACTATAACAGGCGATAATAATACTGTTTCTTTCAACAACGGCACCTTTGAATTTAACACTGATATGAAAAACTTCGGACAGAACGGCGAAGATAACAAAATCACCTTTGGGCCTGATACAACAGTCAAAATCGGCAGCAATGTTTCCAATTTCGGCTCTGACAGGCTCAACGCGGACTTCAACGGAACAAATCTCGACCTTGTAAACGACAAAACAACAGATTTGACGTTTAATGAGCTCAATTTTAGCGGTGATTCAACAATTCGTGTTGACCTTGATTTGAAAAATAACGAGGACCAGATAAATCCCGAACGCACTCCATCTTCTGACAAAATAAGCTACAATACAGGCTCCGGCTCTGTTACACTCAATAATGTAAATATCAGTGTGAACGGACTTTATAGCAACGAAGAAATAACCGTCCTTGAAAAAACCGATTCTGCGGGTTCAGATGTTGTTTTGAATATGGCTGACACAATTATCAGCGCGACCACATCGGGTTATGAATACGAAATCAAAAAATCAGCTAACGAGGGTAATATCCTTGTTTCAACAGTGGATTATGCAAATCCTGAATCCCTGAAAAAAATGCACAACTCCACAAATGAGGTCAGAAATTTCAATTTTGACGAGGATACCCCGGTGGTTGACGGAAAACAGGAATACAAAATCCTCTCTGACCTTGGCTCTATGGGGGCTGATTCAAGCAACTCACAAAATCAGCTGAATGTCAGTGGAATTGCGGGCAAAAACAGCACAATTACAGGCTCCGGTGCCTGGGAGGGCTTTAATGTTGATTCTTCTGACGGATTGAACCGCGAATTGAACCTCAATGATGTGATAATTGCTGATATGGTTACGAATACAAGAACGGATGGTTCCGGCGTTTATGTAAACGGTACTACTGATAATGCGATAGCAAACATCACAAATACCGGCTTTGTAAACAACACAGCTGATGGAAAAGGCGGCGCTGTTTATAATGAAGGCGGGCTTGTCAATATTGAAAATGGTAAATTTGAGGCAAATAAAGCTACTGACGGCGGTGCGGCCGGAAACAGCGGTACTATGAACGTGGTTGACACTGCTTTTGATAAAAATACCTCTTCACAAAACGGCGGAGCCATCACAAATTCCGGTGAAATCAATATTTCCAACAATTCTTCATTTACATCAAATACCTCTCAAAATAACGGCGGTGCGCTTCATAATACCGGAAATGCAACGATTACGGATTCCTCTTTCTCTTCAAATACCGCACAAAATGGCAACGGCGGTGCAATCTACAACAGCGGAACCCTCAACATCAATGCAACCGAAAATCATACGACCGATTTTTCCGGAAATACTGCTAACGGGCAATCCAACGATATCTACAATGACGGCGGAACTATCAATTTTGGCGGAAAAGGCGAGATTAATGTTGAAAGCGGTATTGCAGGTGACGGTTCTATTGTAAAAGATGACAGTTCTGTTCTCAATATAAGCGGCAAAAACGATGAATACACAGGTACAACAACAATTAATAACGGAAAAATCGTTTATACCAAAGACGATGCAAATGATAGCTTCCTTGGCGGAACGACGACAATTGTAAAAGACGAATCCGCCGGTAAAAACGGTGTTCTTGAATTTAATCTTATTGAAAATGACACTTTAAATGCAAGTTTTAACGGAAATGGTACTTTTGTAAAAGAGGGCTCCGGAACGCTTACTGTGAACGGAAATCACGAGAATTTCGCAGGAGATGTTGTAATAAATGATGGTGTAATTTCGTTTGAAAACAGCACAGGCAACAAATACTTCGGCGGAACAACAGTTATAAACAAAACCGACGATAAAACCGGAACTTTCGAGTTCATAGCGAACGGAACCAGCACAATGCCCGGTATTATTACAGGAAATGGCAACTTTGACAAAAAAGGCAGCGGAGAACTTGTGCTTTCCGGTGACAACAGCGGATTTACCGGTACAACAACCATCAAAGAAGGCTCTTTGACCTTTGAAAAAACAGATACAAGCAAATATTTTTCCGGTTCTACCGTGCTGGAAGACACAACACTCAACTATATAACCACCACCTCTGACACTATGAGCAACGGTATTAGCGGTACAGGTACAATCAACAAGCTTGGTTCTGAAACTCTCACAATAAATGGCAATAATGACGCATTTACAGGCGATTTTAATATTAAAGAGGGCTCTGTCCTGTATAACAAACTCGCCCAAAACGACAGCTTCTTCGGCGGGCAGATAATAATGTCAGCAGGCACTACTCTGGATTACAATGCAGCGATTGACGATGTTCTTTCGGGCAAAATAGAGGGTTCTGACGCAACAATACGTAAAACAGGCGCAGGAACTCTGACGCTTTCCGGTGATAACAGCGGTTTCTCAGGAAATACTGTTATTAAAGAGGGCTCTATAATATTTAATAAAGAAACCTCAGAGGATAAATTCTTCGTGGGAAGCACTGAAATCCAGTCGGGTGCGTCTTTGGAATATGCACTATCCGAAAACGATTCTCTCAACGGAAAACTCACCGGCGATGGTACTTTTATAAAGAGCGGAAGTGCAAATTTGACTCTCAAGGGTGCTAACAATACATTTACAGGCACAGTTAATCTCAACGAAGGCAAAATTATCTATATTCAATCCGCTGACGATAAATATTTCGGCGGTGCAACCGTAATTGCTTCCGGTGCTCAGCTTGATTATACAAATGACAGTGAGGATTTCATGAAAGACCTGAGCGGTCAGGGCACTTTTGTAAAAAAAGGCGCAGGTGTTCTGGAAATTACAGGTGAAAACAAAAACTTCTACGGTGAGGCAATAATTGAATCAGGTGCTCTTTCTTACGTTCAGAGCGGTGGTTCATTCTTTAGCGGAACAACAACCATTAACAAAGACGCGGTTCTCAGCTTTACTAATACAACTGATGATAAGGTTTCCAGCCTTAAAGGCGAGGGCAAATTTGTCAAAAAAGGAGAAGGTACGGCATTTATTACAGGAAATGGTTCTGCTTTCACCGGCGAAATGTCAATTGAAGAAGGAAAACTCAAATTTGAAAAGCTTTTGAACACTGACGCACTCTCTTCGGGCAATGTTTCTATAAACAACGGTGCCGAGCTTGAAATGAAGATAGAAAATGATTACTCCCATGCAGGTACTATAAGCGGAAACGGAAAACTAACAAAATCCGGAGCTGCAATTTATACAATAACCGGCGATAATACAAGCTTTACGGGAGAATTTGTTCTTGCAGAAGGAACTGTAAATCTAGCAAAGGATTCTAAATTCTTCAATGCACAAAGCTTCACAATGTACGGAAATACAACTTTCAGCACTCTGAATAATTCAATTGAAGCTGTGAACCTCGGAAATCTCAATATTTCTTCGGGTGTAGCAAATCTCGCAATTGATGTGGATTTGCAGAATCGTACCTCTGACTTCATAACAGCCAACTCAGTTAGCGGAACCGGTTCATTAAATATTAACAATATCAAACTTCTTTCTGATTCGTTTGCGGGTTCTGTGTCTGTGCAGGCTGTAGATTCGGCAATCAGTGACAAAGTTACGCTGGACAGAAGCCAGCAGGTTGTTATGGGGCCGATTTACCAGTATCTTGCTTCATATGACGCGCAAAACGGCGTATTGAACTTTGCGGGTGGGCCTGCGGATAGCCGCTTTAACCCCGGAATCCTTGCGGCACCGGTTGCAGCACAGGTCGGCGGATATCTTACACAGCTCAACTCATACGATGACGCATTTGCTAATATGGATATGCTTATGCTCATGCCGCGTGCCGAGCGCGAAGCTTACCGGTTAAGAAATAAATATGCAGCCGCTGATTCAAACCTTGTTTATAACCCGACAATGATTCCAGAAGCCAAAAAAGGCGCATGGTTCAGACCTTTCACCAACATTGAGCGCGTAAATCTCGGAAATGGCTTGAAAGTAAATAATGTTGCCTATGGCTCACTAATCGGTGTAGATAGCGACCTGATTCCGTTAAAACGCGGGTTTGAGGGTGTATTTACGGCATATGCGGCTTACAATGGTTCAAATCAGGATTACCGCGGTATCTCTATTAATCAAAACGGCGGGCTGCTCGGCGGAACCGCAGTATTTTACAGGGGTAATTTCTTTACCGGCTTGACTATTAACGCCGGAGCTTCGGTCGGCGATGCGTCAACTTTCTTCGGAAAAGACACTTTCACAATGATAACGGCGGGCGTTGCTTCAAAAACCGGTTATAACTGGGAATTGCTCAACGGAAAATTCGTAATTCAGCCCAGCTGGCTTATGTCTTATTCTTTTGTTGATACGCTTGATTTTAGAACGAAAAGCGGCATAAAAATCACGTCAGATGCACTCAACGCTGTTCAGCTTGCTCCGGGAATTAAATTTATAGGAAATCTCAAAGACGGATGGCAGCCATATGCAAGCATAACAATGGTTTGGAACATAATGAACGACTCGTCGTTCAATGCTAATGACGTAAGTCTTCCAGAACTTGCGGTCGAGCCTTATGTTCAATATGGTGTGGGCGTCCAAAAACGCTGGGGCGAAAGATTCACCGGATATCTTCAAACAATGTTCAGAAACGGTGGCAGAAACGGTGTTGGTTTCAATCTAGGGCTAAGATGGCGAATATAATTAAGGAACAGGGTCATATCCGCCCGGATTCAGCGGGTGGCAGCGCAGTATTCGTTTTATTCCCAAAAATCCGCCCTTTAAAAGCCCGTATTTGAGGATTGCCTGCTTCATATATTCCGAACAGGTCGGATAAAAGCGGCAAACAGGCGGTTTTAATGCAGAAATTTTCTGATAAAGAGATATCAGTTTTAAAACAAGTTTTTTCATAGCTATTATTTAAAATAGACCTTTTTTCGCAAGAATTAACCCGATTACGGCGGCAAGAATCAAAGAAACAAGTATGATTATCCCGAAGGCAATGTGATTTCCGCCCATAGGAACATCAACATTCATCCCCCAGAAGCTCGCAACCATCGTCGGAATCGCCAGAATAATCGTTACCGAGGTCAAAAATTTCATAACGATGTTCAGGTTGTTGGAAATGATTGAGGCGAACGCATCCATCATACTTTCGAGGATGTTGCGGTGCATTTCTACCATTTCTATAGCCTGTTTGTTTTCGATTATGACGTCTTCCATCAAATCTTCAATTTCTTCGTTAGAATCAATGAAATTGCTGTATTGCGGGATTCGTTTGAACCTGCTCAGCTTTTCAAGTACGTGTCCGTTGTCTTTTAGCGCTGTTGTGAAGTAAACAAGCGATTTTTGCACCTCCAAAAGCTGAAAAAGCGCTTTATTTTTCATTGTACGTCTTAAATCAATTTCGATTCTGTCCGTATGGCGGTTGATGTGTTCTAAATATCTCAAATAGAACTTTGTTGAGCGGAAAAGTATCTGGAACATGAATTTTGTTTTGTCTGCGGTGTTAAAAAGTTTTGCTGTATCTTGATTGAAGAAAGAAATGATTCTGTTTTCTTTTAAAGAAACAGTTGCCATATTCTGCGGGGTCATAATAATACCCAGAGGCAGCGTATCAAAGCTGTTTTCGTCTTCCATCATCGGAATGTTTGTGATTATGAGGAGTTTGTCATCGTCGATTTCAATACGTGAACGCTCCTCTGAGTCCAGCGAATCTCTGAGAAAGTCCGCTTCAATATTCAAAGCCTGCGCAACCTCTTTTATTTCATCTGCGGTCGGTTTTATGAGGTTAAACCAGGAACCCGGCTCAAATTCCTGTATTGACAGCTCTTTTAGCGATTTATCTTCCTGCGTTTTAAAAATTTGGAGCATATCAGCGCACTCATATTCCTGAACAATCTGATTATACTATAACTATTCAAATACATGAATCATTTTTTTAATGTATGAAAATTTCCTGCCAAAAATCAATTTTTTAGAGGATACGATTTCATGAAAACATGCGATACTCTAACAATATACTAGACTTTCTATAATAAGCACAATTATATAAAGGCAGAAGCCATATTTTGGTGCTGCTTGAATTAAAACAAGATTGCAGAGGCAGGTTTTGAAAAAGTTTAAATTCAGATTACAGGTAATTTTAAATATGAAAGAAAAAGAGCTGGAAAAAAGGCTGCTGGAGCTTGCTAAAGTCCAAAAAAGCCTCCAGGAAGCAAAAGAACAGCTCGCCAAGCTTGAACATTATCAGGCAGAAATAAACCTTGCACTCGAAGATGTTTTCAGAAGCGGTAATGACCTGAATATCCTCGAGGTGCAAAGATACAGGAATTATATTAATAAGCTGATTGTTGATTCGTCTAACCAGAAAGTCCTTATTACTAATATCACAAAACTCCTCGCCAAAAAACAGCAGGAAGTCAATGAAGTGCTGAAAGAAAAGAAAGTTCTGGAAAAACTCAAAGAAAGACAGCAAAAAACCTACTATCTTAACTTTGAAAAAGGCGAAAGACGCGAGCTCGACGACATTACATCTTCAAGATACCGCATAGCATAGGAATTTAAATGAACGCACAGGCTATAAATTTTAATAATCTTCTTAAAGCAACGGAAACGCAGGCTCAAAATGCTGCTTCCAACGTTTTTGATGCGTCTGATGACAAATTCTCAAAAACCTTTAATGAAATTGTCTCAAAATACGATAAAAATAATAATAACGCGCCCGTAAAGCCGCAAAACGACGCAAAAAGAAAAGATTCACCTAAAACAGAAAATAATATTAACAAAAACAGCGCGCAAACTCCTCAAAATCCCGCAAACCGCAAGCCGGAAGCCCGAGAAAATCAGGAAAATCAGCCCGCACCGGCACAAAACCGGAATAATCAGGATACAGAAGCTGTACAACAAAGCCCTGTAAACGAGGCTAATGCTGAAACTGAAAAAAATGATACTGAAAATACAAATTCAGCGCAGAATGAGCAGCTCACACAGGCAGAAACGGAAGCTATACTTGAAGAAACGGCGCTTAATGCGATTAATGCAGAATCTGCCGGAGAAGTTCCGGTTCAAGCGACGCAAACTGCGCAGATTTCTGAAAATACAGCGGATACGGAAGAACAGCGTGCTCTTGCCAATCAAAAAAGAATTAATAACCTTAAAACTACCTCGACAACTACTGTCGTGTCCATATCTTCGGATTCTGATGACACAGGCGCCTCTAAAGGCACTGCGGCTTCCGTGACGCTCGCCGAAGTTGAGGAAGGCGCGCAGATAAAAGCTTCCGAAAAGGTTGCTCAGGCGGCAAAAGACGGTACAATTTCCCAAACTCAGGAATTATCTTCGCAGGCTAAACAAAGTGCGATGGAAAACCTTCAATCCATTCAGGGAACTGACACAACAGTTGTAGAATCAAAGTCTTCCGCGCAATCCGACGCACAATCCAACAGCAATTCCTCTTTTTCTCAGGGGAATGCCGCAGAACAGGTTATAAAAATGTCGATTGAAAATGCCGACGCGGACAGCGTAATGCCGGTGCAAAATAATCCGTCAAATCACGCTGATAAAGCCCTGCAAACGGCTTCTTCCGCAACATCCAGAACTTTTGACCTGAATAAGTCGGATATTTTGAACCAAATCGGTACAAAAATGCAGGATTTGCCCGAAACAGGGCAAAGCAAAGTAACGATTATTCTAAAACCCGAACATCTGGGCCGAATACAGCTTGAAATTTTGAATACGGGCGATGGAATAACCGCAAGAATGCTTACAGAAAACCAGCAGGTAAAAGAACTGCTCGACAAAAATATGGAAACCCTGAAAAGCCAGCTCGGGGCGCAGGGGGTCAACGTAAATAACATAAAAGTTGAAAATACGCAGCAAACTTCCCAGAACGCTATGAATTTCGAGCGTGAGCAGTTTTCTCAGGGATTTTCGCAGAATCCGCAGGGGCATAATCCAGCAAATCCCGATTCTGCAAGAGCTTATGAAGAAAATAATATTGAATTTGTTGAGGATACGGGTGAAATAGAGCCGGAGATTGCACAATCTCAAATTCTTCATGATGGAAAAGTAGATTACAAAGTATAAGGGGTAGAGGAAATGTCAACGATAAATGATACTTTATTAAATTTGCAAAACTCAACAACGCAAATGCAAAAAGCTGAAAAGGAACAAAAAGGGCCATCCACAGAGCTCGATGGCGACGCATTTCTTACTTTGATGATTGAGCAGCTTAAAAACCAGGATCCGCTGGAGCCGATGGACAACAGCCAAATGATTGCACAGCAGGCAGCTTTGACTCAGGTCACTGAACTTCAAAAAATGAACGAAAATATTAGTACGAACAATATGATTATTCAGGCTACTTCGCTTGTCGGCAAGGAAGTTACCCTGATTGACCCGAATGACACAACAAAAACAATCACAGGAACGGTTACTTCTGCTAATTTCACCAGCTCAACAGCTACTGTCACGGTAAACGGCGAAGAATATCCGCTCGGGCTTGTTATGAGCGTGGGGCCGGACAAAACAGCTTCCTCCGGAGATTCGGGTTCGACTGATTCTTCGGGTTCGACTGATTCGTCTGATTCGACAGATTCATCCGGCGGTGATACTTCAGACAGTTCAACATCAACACAAAAATCATAAATAAATTCATATAAGGATGGGAGGATAAATGACACAGGCATTGTACACATCGCAAACCGGTATGAACGGTGCGCAAACAAAACTAAATGTTGTTGCGGACAACATTGCAAACATGAACACGGTTGGTTTTAAACAATCCCGCGTAAATTTTGCAGATATCTACTACAACACGCTATCTTCGGGCTCTGCTCCGAGCTCTAACCTCGGCGGTATAAACCCGCGCCAGATTGGTACGGGTGTCCGCGCAGCAGAAATTATTCGTGACTTTACGGGCGGTTCTTCTGTTGTTACGGGCATAAGCACTAACCTTGCAATCAAAGGCAACGGCTTTTTTACAGTGCAAAACGGAAACAACGAGCTTCTTTACACAAGAGCAGGCAATTTTTCGGTAGATGCCGAAGGATACCTTGTTTTGCCTAACGGATACAAGGCTCTTGGAACCGAAGATCAGAGAAGTTCAACAGGCAGCCAGACACCGATTCAAATTCCGGTAATGATTCAGACCCAAACTATACCTAATGCGGGAGCCGGCGACAAAACTCTTTCCGAGTTGAACGGAAATGTTGCTATTACAAGCGGTACAATTGAGGTTGTTGTCGGAAACCAGACCACACCGGTAAATATCGACGCAAATGCCACTTTGAATGATGTTGTAGCCGCACTTAACGGTGTGAACGGGGTTACAGCAACATTGACAGATGGTCAAATTGATGTCAGGGCTGATGACGGTTCAAAAGTTGTTTTAAATAACGGTACTTCAAACTTCGTTACGCAAACAGGGTTGACCTGGAACGATGCAACGAACAGCGTTGAGTCAAAGACGCTGGATTATCAGCAAATTGTCAGAACCGGCACCGACGTAGCAAATTCCCAGAAAGTTACGGCTGTTGATATCCATGAAGATGGTATTCTGGAAGTAACTTATGCAAATGGTGATAAATTAACGGCAATTGCTAATCCGGAGGATGAAACAAAGCTCATATTCCGCTACACAACGGGTTCTCCGGCAGTAAATATTACGGGTGATGACCTTGATATTACAGGTGTTGCCGAACCTGCAAATTTCCAGCTTCAGATGGCGAATTTTGTCAACCCTGACGGCCTTGTTGCAGTGGGAAGTAACGCTTATAAAGAAGGCCCCAACTCAGGTTCTGCACTTTACGGAAGTATTTCGGCAGGTGCATTCGGTACAGTAAACTCGGGCGAATATGAAGGCTCAAACGTTGACCTTGCAGAGCAGTTTGCTGATATGATTATTTCTCAAAGAATGCTCGAGGCAAACAGCCGCGTGTTTAACACCGCTTCTAACATTCTTCAGACGATTTCTTATCTCGGTCAGTAGTTCCTGAATAAATACAAAAAAGCGGACGGGTTTTTTAAAAATCTGCCCGCTTTTTGTTTTTCTGCTTTGTTTTTTGATTTAATTTCCAACAAATAATCTTCGTGCTACTATAAAAATAAGAAGAAAGGAGCTGTTATGTTTCACGTTTATACAGAAAAAAGTAATTCTGATTTTTCCAGAACTCACATAGGCGATTATTCTGATTTTGAGGAGGCTATGGACGCAGCGGAAAAATCCATCGAGGGAAATTCCGAACTAAATTATATTGTTGAAGAAACTGACGGTTCGTTCGACAGCTATGGCGAACTTTTGCGGCAGGTTATCGCAAAAAGCAACTAAAGCTTTCCGCCATTCTGAACTTGTTTCAGAATCTCCCGCAAAGCGGGTCAACTAATCGAAAGTCAAATTAATATAAGGAGAAAAACATATCATGTTGACTAAAAATCAAGACATTATTACGGAATTCAGCGGCGTAGAGTTTTCAAAATACGCTTCTAAAACGGGCGATTTTGTAAAAGAATTCAAATCACGCGCAAACCAAAAAGGACAATTCCTGAACTGGGTAAATCTGCCCTCTGAACAGCTCAAAAGGGTTGATGAAATTTATGAACTCGCGCAAAACCTGAAAAACCTGACAGGCGCTAAAAAATTGAGCGTAATGGGTATTGGCGGTTCAAAACATACGGTTGAGCACATGCTTTCCATTAACGGCTTGAATATCAAAGGTGAAGATATCGTTTTTTATTCTGACGTAGATTCTGCAAGCCTCGAGCGCTTTTTATACAAGCTCGATAACGATGTTTTGAGCTCAAATTTCATGATTGCCTCAAAATCCGGCTCTACTTTTGAAACAAAAGACGGATTTTTAAGGGTTCTGGATATGCTGACCGACGCATACAAGGCACAGGGCAAATCCGAAGAGGAAGCTAAAAAAGCAGCAAACAAACACTTCATCGCAGTGACTGACGCAAATGCGGAAAAAAGCGAATTGAGAAGAACCTCAAACGAGAACGGATGGCTGGGCGATTTGTTCATCCATGACGATGTGGGCGGCAGATTCTCGGCATTTGATGACCATGCGCTTTTCACTCTTGCTTATGCGGGAATGAAAAAAGAAGATATGAAAGAACTCCTCAATTCCGCGCAGGAAATAAGCGCGCTTTCACTTAGCGAAAATTTAGATACAAATGACGCATTGAAAGAGGGCATTTTCTGGGCTGACGCTAAACTTAACGGTATTGACGCGTCTGTTCATCAGTATATGGGCTCGATTTTTGAGAACACCGTTTACTGGCACGCACAAATGCAAAACGAATCCGTAAAAGACACGCTTAAACAGGTTGCCAAAGTGCCTGACGCAATGCACCACAGCGCAGAAGCGCATTTTAACCCCGCAAATAAGCTTGTTTTTGCCCTCACTGTTCCTGTTGACAACGGTGTTTGCAAAGAAAACGCAGAAGCTTATATCGGCGCTTTGACTAAATCTTACGAGGTTACAGGCGCAACTTTTGTTGAAAAAATTGCAACAAAAGGAATGGGCTTAACCCCGAAAGCGGCAGGCGCAATGACTCAATTGAGAGCGTTCGCAACGGTTTATCAGGAAATTGTTGAAAAAACAATGAACGGCGAAAGCTTCCCCGAAGTTCTTGACAGCGTTTTGCAGCCGCATGTGGAATTCTACAAAAAGAATTTAAAAGGCGGCGTGGTCGTTCCGGGAAGAATTTCCAAATAAATTGAAATTTTAATGCAAAAAGCGGGGTAAATTGACGTTTTCTCCGCTTTTTTTTGCTCAAAATCCAAATTCTCCATACAATGAATGATTGAATCTGAATCTGTTGCGCTATAATGGTTTATATGTTGCAAGAAGCCACCAAAATAATACAATCTGCCTTTCATGACAGTTTTATAAAAAGATTGAGCCTTTATCTTCACGATTGCGTGCGAGAAGAGGTTCAAAGCTCTACGTTCAGAAACCTCAAGCAGGACAAGGACAACAAATGGATTTTTCTCAAAGGCGAAGAGGCACTTTTCACAAAATTCGATGAGCCATTGAGCCTTGACGGGTCGGACAGTTCGCTTACGGAGCTCATGATTTTGAGCGAAATGAGCCAGAAAGACAAATATCTTATTTACGGACACCTTTTTCTTGTTGGAAAAAGCTCCCGCTCAAGGCGCAAAAACGAATACCTCACCCCGCTTCTTTACATGCCGTGCAGGCTTGAGCGAAACGGTGTGAATATTGACTGCGTTTTGCAGGATGAAGTGCTTTCGTTGAATACGGGCGCATTGACCGCTCTGATGAGAAAAAGCGATGATGAGGACGAAATGGAGCACATGCTCGACGGTTTGCTTGAGGTTGTGCCTGATTTGCCGCTTACACAGGAAAAACTGGATATTTTCCTGACAACATTGAAGTCAATTTTGCCAGATGTTGAAATCTCCTTGAACCACGAGGATGACGACACAGAAAATAATACCACTACCGACAACGATTTTTATAATACAAAAGTCAATTATGATAATCTCGAGGAGTTTTCAGAAGAAGTTCAGGCGCCAAAACCCTCGTTCAAACTCGACAAAGTCTGCGTAACAAGCCAGAGCGCCATAATTCTTACAAAACGCCCCTCGATTACCGCGGGAGTTTTGCATGAGCTTATGCAAATTTCCGAAAAACCGAGCGGAATTTTTAGAGAAACCGCGCTATCCGTCGTAAACGAAGAATATTTGCAGGGCGTGGGCAAACTTTTCAACAAAGAGAAAACAAAAAAAGAATTAAAAGACTTTTTCCCTGTGACGCCCCTTTCTTTGAGCGATTCGCAGGCTGATGTTTTGAAAAAAATCGAACAAAATCCGCTCGTTGCGGTTTATGGCCCTCCGGGAACGGGCAAATCCCAAACCATCGTGAACCTTGTTGCGCACCTGATTGCCAACGGAAAAACGGTTCTTGTTGCGTCCAGAATGGACAAGGCGGTTGATGTTGTTGCCCAGAGGCTGAATGAGCTCGGCGCGCCGTTTCTGGCTTTGCGTGCGGGTCGATTGAATTACCAGAAATCTTTGAGCTTTAAATTGAACGACCTTTTGTCCGACAAAATCGACATTGACACCGGTTATGAGGACGCAATCCTTGTTGATACGGACGATATGAGGGATTTGTTGTGCAAAATTAAAGAACTCGAAGACAAATGCGAAAAAATCCTTTCCTACGAGCGTCAATGGCACGATACCATTGAAAAAGCAGAACTTCTGGAGCAGGATTTGGGCGAACATGAGTTTGTGAAGAAAAAACTCAAAAAAGAAGAAGTTGATAATGTCAAAAAACTGATTTGCGCAATCGAGAAAAATCAGGAAAAACGCGGGCTTTTCTCGGGTTTGAAAAACATGTGGAATTCGATGAAAATCAAAAAACTGCTCGGTGTCAGCGATTTTTCAACGGATTTTGAAACCGTTTCAAGGACAAAAAGAGAGCTCGAAGTGTCGGATTTGCAGTCAGATTCGAGAATTGCCGAAACGCATATCCACAATATCGGCAATCTTCATCAGCTTCTGGGGCAAATCAAACAACTCAAAAAACGTCAGCGAACTCTCGCTGTTGATATCCTGAAAAACAAACGCAGAGAAGCTTTAAAAGGGCTTTTGCGCGATGAAAAGAAGAGCCGCCGCCTGAAAGTTCATGCAAAGGCGATTGTGGAAAGAAAACAGAATTTGCAAAACAGGCTTCTTGAAGAAGAAGATTTTAAGCCGCTGATGGAGGCTTTTCCGTGCTGGTGCGTCACTACTTACGCGGTTTCGGGCTCTTTGCCGATGAAATCCGGGCTTTTTGACGTTGTAATCATTGACGAGGCGTCCCAGTGTGATATTGCAAGCTGCTTCCCGATACTTTTCAGGGCGAAAAAGGCCGTTATCGTAGGCGATGACAAACAGCTGCCGCATTTATCATTCCTTGAAAAGGCAAAAGAACAATCTTTTCTCAGCCAGTATGAAATTCCCGATAAATATCAGCTTATGTGGCGTTTTCGCACGAATTCGATGTTTGATTTGGCTAATTACTATTCAAATTCGCCAGTCCTGCTCGATGAGCATTTCAGAAGCGCATATCCGATAATTCAGTTCAGCAACAAGGAATTTTACGGCAACAGAATCCGCATCATGACCAAGGACGCGGGAACTGACGATGTTTTGGAGCTTCACCATGTTGTTGAGGGCAAAGTTGATTCGGATTGCACGAGAAATATGCCCGAAGTTGAGGCTGTGATAAAAAGAATCCACGAACTCATTGCAGAGGACGACGGAAATGACGAAAATCCCGTTTCTATCGGCATAATTTCGCCTTTCCGCGGTCAGGTTGACCTGATTCAAAAAGCGCTCTGTCAGGTTTTGACCGAAACCACAATCCGCAAGCACCAGATTGAAGTCGGCACGGCGCATACTTTTCAGGGCGATGAACGTGATGTGATGATTCTTTCGTTTGCGGTTGCGGACAACAGTTTTGTGCAGAGTTTGACTTTCCTGCAAAAACCGAACCTTTTCAATGTCGCAATCACGCGTGCAAGGAAAAAACTTATATGTTTTATCTCCAGAAACCCGAAAACCCTCCCGCAGGGGCTTTTAAGGGATTATATTGAGTACATTCAGCAGTATCTGGACGCAGCGAAGGACGATGAATTCAGAAAAAACACTTATAAAAACGAATTTGAGAGAAATGTTGCAGAAGCTTTTATAATGGAAGGTTTCAGTGTTAAATCCGGATTTGAGGCTGCGGGTGTTTTGCCGGATTTGCTGGTTCAGGACGAATTCGGACGTGAAATTATTCTCGAAATTGACGGCGTAGAGGACAAAAAGCCCGCAAGGATTAAAGATATTAAAAAACAGACAATTCTTGAGCGCGCCGGATACCGGGTTGAGCGTATAAGTTTCAGAGAATGGCACCATAGCCCTGCGGCGTGCATAAATCGTATAAAAACGTTATTTGCAGAATAAAATTTTTGAAATAAAAAAGAACCGGGCTAAATTCCCGGTTCTTCTGGTTATTGTCCATATTGTTGCTGGTACTGCGCGAGCAAATCCTGCATTTTTTGTTGCAGTGCTGAAAATTCTTTGCTTACGCTGTATTCTTCAAGCTGTTGTTTGAGCTCTTCCGGGTCGCCCTCATAAGCGGAACCGTCTTCCATTGAATAAGAGTAAGTTCCGTCCTCGTTTTCGCTCCGGAATACGGTTGCGCCCTCTGAGTCTGTGTACATGAAGCGTCCGTTTTCGTCGGTCTGTGGATATCCGCGTTTGATGAAGACTTCTTCTGTTTGCTCCCAGGGTTCACCGTCCGGAGTTTCATAAACTGGCGCACCGGAATCGTCGAAAATCGGGTTGTTTTCTGCATCCACACTTTGTCTGAGCTGAACACCCGAAAGTGTTTCATATTGCATTCTGCCGTCTTCGTCATAAAGCGGAACTGCTGTTGTTTCTTCCAGAAATGAGGAGTTTCCGCCCATTCCGCAGCCTTCGTTGTGCGTAACTTCGTTTACAAAGCCTGCGATTTGCATATCCAGCTCATAAACAGAGAGTTGCAGGTTTTCTAAGTCGGTCAGCTGTGCTCCGCTGTCGCGCTGTGAAGTAAGATAGTTGTATTCGGGTTCACCGATGATTATGTTGGAAAGGCCGTCGTAGTTAAATGCAGTTTTTAAGACATTCTGTAGTTGTGCCTGATATGTGTAAACCATTGATGTGATTTTGTTTCTATAGCTTACTTCATCTTCGTCAAGCCGTGTTTGTACGTTGGTCTGCTGATTGGCAAAGAAGAAAGACAATGTTGTAGGTATCATTCCGTAAGCTGTTTCGACGTAATATCTTCCGTGTTTGTCTTTGTAAAGACCTTCTACCATTGTTTTTTCATAGAATTCAAATTCCTGCGTTGTAGGCACAAACGGAAGATTGCTCATGTCAATTGCACGGTGGAAAGTGGATTCTGTGTCGATTTCGTTGTCAATATATACGTCATTAACGACATTGCCCTCTTCGTCCTCATACTGATGTTGGACGACACCGTATTGCGCGTAAACTGAGGGGCTGTATTGACCGTCCATGGCCTCAAAGTCGAAGTTCACGTTAAATGTTATGACTTCGGCAAGCTCAGGATTCTGCCTTATCATAGCAACAACTTTATCAAGACCTGTTAGGGTGCTTACTGCTATTTCGTATTCGTATTTGTCGGTTGCGCTGTTGTAAATAGGCGTAAGAGTATCAACACCATCGATTTTCAGGATATCATCGGCAGGAAGTCCGGCGCTGAGCTCAAAAATTGAAACATGAGCGTCGTTCATATAGTAGCCGTAATATTCTCCTTTAAAATCGCCCTCAGCAGAGATTTTGCCTGTGTAATTCGAGTTGCAGATGGCAATTTTGGTTCCGTTGGCATTGCCGATAAATCCGCCTATTCTTTGCGCTCCGTCAACACCGGTTACATTTGCAGCGCATGTTGAGTTATTTATTGTGACAATTGTGCTGCCTGCTTCGCCAATGATACCGCCTGCAGATTTTTCTTTGGCAGAAACATTGCCGTTTGCAGTTACATTTTCAATCATAACATTGCGTCCGCCGCTGAAAGTTTCAATGTAACCGATTAGGCCGCCTGCATAGTATGATGAATTGACGTTGGTATTTGCGGTTGAGTTTGTAATTTTGGAATTTTCTGCCGGGTCGGAGGTTGCCAGTGTCCCAATCATACCGCCTGTTTTCTGGTGTCCGGTTACGGTACCGGAAACATAAACATTATCAATATTTGTGTTCTGGGCTCGTCCTATAAGAATACCGGCTGAGCCTTTGTTGTAAGTTTCCGGCGTGGAAACGGTTGCATTTGCAATGTTAATGTTTGAAATTTCCGCATTATCTGTGACCCCGAAGAAGCCTATGTTCTCGGTGTTTATGCCGTTTTGTGCATTTATGTTCAGATTTTTAATTGTGTATCCGTTGCCGTTGAATATGCCGCTAAAAGCCTCTTCTGACGAGCCTATCGGCGTCCAGTCAACACCCGTCATATCTATATCATCCATTATGATATATTTCCCTGAAAGGTTGGCGCCTATTGCGGCGAGGTCTTCAGCGGTTTTGATTACGGTATAACCCTGTGCAATTGCTTCTTCTTCAGAAAGCCTGTTCTGCTCTTCTGCTGTATCAGGAACATTGTCTTTGTCATCAATATCTTCGGCGTTTGAAACCGCGCGTGTTTCAGCGGTTTCAAACGGTTCGTTCGTTGCCGGAGCGGGAGTTTTGTCTTCAGGAAACAGATAGTCCATGACGTTTACATCTTTAAGAGAGGTTCTTGTTGTTGCTTTTTGAGTTTCTTCGGCATTTTTTGCATTTTGGGCTTCTTCAGCCTTTTTTTGCTCTTCAGCTTTGCGTTTTTCCTCTGCTTTTTTCTTTTCTTCGGCTTTTTTCTTTTCCTCAGCCTTTTTTTTCTCTTCGGCTTTACGTTTTTCTTCTGCTTCGTAGTTAGAATACTGATTGCTCGTGCTGTAGTTGTTAGAAATTTCCATAAAACTCCTTTCGCCGTTGATTTGAATATGCTGATGGGTAAGTTTACATATGTTTTATAATAACGGCACATTTTTGCGAAACTTTAGGAAAAATCTAAGCTGCGAAGTATTTAATTTTCAGGCAAGCTGAAAAAACCTCATAAATAAACAATTTCGAGGAGAAAATGCAAGTTTACATTTGTTAATATTAGGGTTAAACAATACCCTGTGCAATCATTGCTTTGGCGAGTTTTTCAAATGCTGCAATGTTTGCTCCTGCAACATAATTTCCTTTGCAGCCGTATTTTTCAGCAGCTAAATTGCAGGAATTGAAGATATTTACCATAATTTTTTCGAGTTTGGCTTCTACTTCGTCGAAAGTATAGTAGAATCTCATGCTATTTTGCGACATTTCAATCGCCGATGTTGCCACTCCGCCTGCGTTTGCAGCTTTTGCCGGTGCTACAAGAACGCCTTTTTCAAGCAAATAGTCGGTCGCTTCCTGCGTGCAGGGCATATTTGCGCCTTCGCCGACTCCCAGAACGCCGTTTTGAACCAGAATTTGTGCTGATTTGAGATTTAGTTCATTTTGGGTTGCGCAAGGAAGTGCGATATCTGTTTTTATTGTCCAAACCGGTGAATTTTCATCTGTAGTTTCCAAATATTGCGCTTGCGGGTGTTTTTCAAGATATTCTTTTATTCTGCCTCGTTTGACCTCTTTTATTTCTTTAATAAGGTCTAAGTCAATGCCGTTTTTGTCATAAATACAGCCGTTAGAGTCGCTCATAGCAACGACTTTTGCGCCAAGTGCCATAGCTTTTTCACAGGCGTAAATAGCAACATTTCCGGAGCCGGAAATCGTTACTGTTTTGCCGCTAAGGCTGTTGTTGTTGGCTTTGAGCATTTCTCTCATAAAATAAATCAGCCCGTAACCGGTTGCTTCTGTTCTGACGAGAGAGCCGCCGTAGCAGATATCTTTTCCTGTCAGAACGCCGCCTTCATAGGCGTTTTTAATGCGTTTGTACTGGCCGAATAAATATCCGATTTCTCTTCCGCCTACGCCGATGTCGCCTGCGGGGACGTCAACATCCTGTCCGATATGACGGTACAATTCTGTCATAAAGCTCTGGCAAAAACGCATAATTTCGTTATCTGATTTGCCTTTCGGGTCAAAATCGCTTCCGCCTTTTGCTCCGCCGATGGGCAGCCCTGTAAGTGCGTTTTTAAAAATTTGTTCAAAGCCCAAAAATTTCATAATACTCTGGTTCACGCTCGGATGGAACCTTAATCCGCCTTTATATGGGCCGATAAGCGAGCTGAACTGCACGCGGTAGCCGCGGTTTACCATAACCTGCCCTTTATCATCAACCCAGGGAACACGAAAAGAAACAATTCTTTCAGGTTCGACCATTCTTTCCAATAATGCAATTTTTTCATATTCATTGTGGGTGTTTACAACCGGAGTTATTGTTTCTAAAACCTCTTTTACTGCCTGCAAAAATTCAGGCTCATTTGCGTTTTTTAATTCTGTGTTTTTGAGTACTTTTTCGATGTATTGATTCATTTTAAACTCTTCTTCCCTGCTGATTGTAATTTTTATTTATAATAACATGCTAAAGCGGCATGTTGTGAGTGGGGAGCAAATTTTTTGTTTACATTATTGTGATTAAATTTTTGGGCGGGTTTGAGAATGCGCAATATTTGTGTTAATCATTATAAAATGATGAAAAACAGGAATCTTTTTATTGCAATAATTTTTACATTGTTTTTAATTTTATCTGTTTTTTGTCTTAATTCGCTTAATTTTAAGCTTTGGACAATTTATTTTTTGAACTATAGAAATGTCAAAATAGGAATTTCGGTTATAAAAGATAATAAGGTCTGGAGCGTAGGAAAAACCGCACAGCCTATGTTAAGTGTTTTTAAATATATTGTTGCTTTGAAGGTTTTGGATAAAATTGACAGGGAAAATATTTCTCCCGACCAAAAAATAAAAATAACAGAAGCCATGGTGGAGAAAAGCTTATTCAGCCCGATGTTGGACGAAAACAAAAGTTTTCCTTTTGAAATTACGATTTCCCGGCTGCTTCAATATATGATTTCGGAAAGCGACAATAATGCTTGCGATATTTTGATTGATTATGCCGGTGGAGTTGGGCAAATAGCGTCTTATGTGCACAATATCGGTTACGAGAATATCAAAATAACCGTCAACGAAAAAGATATGAATGAAAATATTGAAAAACAATATGCGAATACTGCTTCAACGATTGATATTGCCAGATTAATGAAATCTGTTGATGAGGGGAAGATTTTATCAGAGAAATCTACAGATTTTTTGAAAAATCTTATGTTAAAAACAACCACAGGAGAAAATAAAATCAAAGCAGGGCTGCCGGATGGCATTATTGTCGGGCATAAAACGGGTTCTTCTTCAAGAAAAAATAACAGAATCAAGATTGCGGACAATGACGCTGCTTTTGTTGTTCTGCCAGATGGAGAGGTATATTATCTTGTTGTGTTTTTGCAGGATTCAGTGCTTTCGGATTCAAAGAATGCGGATTTGTTTCGTCGGATTTCTGAAGTTGTGTTTGAAGAGTTTTCCCGGGGGTGATTTATCTGCTACTGGGTAGTGCTAACACTAAAAAACCGGCTTTCAGCCGGCTTTAAAAAAGGAAGAGGTGGGATTCGAACCCACGGTACGCTACAAACGTACGACAGTTTTCAAGACTGCTCCAATCAACCGCTCTGGCACTCTTCCAAATATCGATTGGGTAAGATTATATTAATAAAAAAATAGAAAATTGTAAAGACTTCTTTTTAGATGTTTTTTAAGCGAAGAATTTAAATAATTATTGCATGAAAAAATTTATATGATATAAATATAGATATAGTTTAATATTTTATGTAATGCCTTGGTAGC
>URFH01000019.1 GCA_900547155.1 uncultured bacterium
GAATCGAGCTAGAAAAATTTATTCAATTTTCTTTGAACGCAACAGCAAAAATCGCAAAATAAAACTTTTAATCAAGATTTTTGATTATTTCATCCCGAAATTCAGTCGTAGTAGCACTTCCGCCCAAATCCCCCGTCAAAACAGCGCCTTGGGCAAGAACTTTGTAAAGCGCTTTTTCAATTTTTTGCGCGGGTACATCTTCGCCGATATATTTGAGCAAATTTATCGCGCAAATCAAAAGCGCGGTCGGATTAGCCTTGTTTTGCCCTTTTATGTCGGGTGCTGAACCATGCACAGGCTCAAAAACCGCACAATCAGCGCCAATGTTCGCTCCCTGCGCAACTCCAAGCCCTCCAATCAACCCTGCAGTCAAATCCGAAACAATATCCCCGTAAAGATTAGGCAAAACAAGCACATCAAACTTCGACGGGTTCTGCACAAGCTGCATGCAAAGATTATCAACAAGAATCTCCTTAAATTCAATTTCAGGAAACTCTTTCGCAACTTTTCTTGCGCAATCCAGAAATAATCCGTCAGAAAGCTTGCAAATATTGGCTTTTGTAACAGCATGAACCGTTTTTCTGCCATTTTTGACAGCATATTCAAACGCAAATCGCGCAATCCGCTCAGAAGCCTGCCTTGTAATTATTTTTATGGATTCAGCAGTGTCTTCATCGACCTGACGCTCAATCCCCGCATACAAATCCTCGGTATTTTCACGCACAACAACCAGATTAACCCCGCAAAAAGGCGTTTTTATCCCATCAATATTCTTGCACGGCCGCAAATTTGCATACAAATCCAGCTCCTTGCGCAGTCTGACATTCACACTCCTAAAACCTTTCCCGATAGGGGTTGTTACAGGGGCTTTTAGGGCGGCTTTGTTCTTTTTTATTGACTCAATTACACGCGCGGGCAGCGGATCGCCCTCAATTTCAGCAACATCCGCACCGGCATTTTGAATATCCCATTCAATTTGCGCACCGGCTTTTTCAATAATTTTTACGACTGCATCGGAAATTTCAGGCCCGATTCCATCCCCAGGAATAAGCGTAACTGTCTTCATTTGCTGCTCTCCTTTAAAAATTCATAAAAAGCTTTGAGCGCATGCTGAGCAAAATCGGATTTTATCAATGTTCTTTCCAGAACCGGATTTGCATTATGCTTAAAAGCTACGCTCTTACTCCTGCTTGCGGCGCCAATATAAATCAACCCCACGGGCTTTTTGTCCGAACCGCCTGATGGGCCGGCAATCCCTGTTGTGGAAAGGGCATAATCAGCATTTGTATTTTTTATAAGCCCTTCTGCCATCTCAACAGCAACCTGAGGGCTGACAGCACCATAAACATCAAGCGTTTCATGCTTAACACCCAGATATTTGTGTTTTGCGTCGTAAGAATAGGTAACAAAATTAACATCTATATAATTTGAGCTGCCCGGAATATCCGTCAACATAGAACTGACAAGCCCGCCCGTGCAGGACTCGGCAATTGCAATAGTCTTGCCCTGCGCAGTCAAAATATCTGCAATAAGTTGTTCGTAAGGTAGTTTCATAATTAGTGAAGCGGTAAATCTATTGGTTGTAAAAGTAACACATTAATATTTGTTCCCTGCGGAAGAATTACATCATTGCCTTTTCTGAAAAGGTCAATAATTGAGTCGCCGACGAGATAAACACCGCCGCCGATTACCCCGCCGATTGCGCCGAGCGGAGTGCAGACGTATTGCATGTTATCGCCGGTTCCTTTGCCCCATTCAATGGCTTTTGAGGTGATTTCTTTGGTTTTTTTCCAGTTTTGCTGCAAGGCATAGCCGTAATTTCCGTTTTGATAAATTCCTCCGTCAATAGTAATGTCAGGATAATTCAAAAGCCCCGCAGAAACCGGCACCTGACGGCCCGTTGGCGACACAACATGGTCAAAATTGATATAAATCACGGCACTTCTTGAGGGAAGTTTCGCCTTAACAATTTTCGTAATAGTTCCCCTGAAAATCGAGCCCGCAGGCAAGGCCACTTTTGAATCAATTATCTGGTCATTCACAAGCATTGAGTTAAATTCGCCGCCCACATTGCCCGTTTTTGTAGAAATAGGGTCGATTAACTGTAAAGAAAGCGTAGTGCCTTTGGGAATCCTGATGGACTGAATGTCAGCAGTAAAAGTTTTCGGCGCAGCATCAGCCGTGAGCATGCCCAGTGCAATTCCGGCAATAACCGCCATAATGGCTATGATTTTTTTCATGATTTTCTCCTCAAATAATAAATTTAATATATGTATTTTAGCCAGTTGAAGAAATGGGGGCAAATAATTTATTTTTATTAATATGCGTTCCTTGTAAAATCTTTTTTTTCGTTGGATAATCGTGTCATAAATTGTTACGGCAAAATTGATTCGCATGGACACCGCCGGTTGAGCGCTGAAAATGCGAAAGTCGCAAATGTCACCTGCGACGGGCACCCGCGAGGATAATAAAGGGCGTCATTGATTTGCGGGGACAGTTGACTATATGTAAAAAAAAAGGAGAAAACTATGCCAACGACTATTGAAGACGTAAAAGCAAGACAAATCCTCGACTCAAGAGGAAATCCGACTGTTGAAGTCGATGTAACATTAGCATGCGGCGTTGTAGGACGCGCAGCTGTACCTTCAGGCGCTTCTACAGGTATTTTTGAAGCTCTTGAAATGAGAGATGGCGACAAATCCGTATATTGCGGAAAAAGCGTTCTTAAAGCAGTTGATAATGTAAACACTATCATTGCTCCGGAATTAATCGGCGAAGATGCTTCCAACCAGCAGGCAATCGACAAACTGATGATTGAACTCGACGGCACAGAAAACAAATCAAAACTCGGTGCTAACGCAATCCTCGGCGTATCACTCGCTTGCGCAAAAGCTTCATCTTTAGCATTTGAAATGCCGCTTTACAGATACCTTGGCGGTATCAATGCAACAACACTGCCCGTTCCTATGATGAACGTATTAAACGGCGGTGCTCACGCAGACAACAACGTTGACTTCCAGGAATTCATGATTACTCCTGTAGGCGCAAAATCTTTTGAAGAAGCTATCAGAATGGGCGCAGAAGTATTCCACAACCTTAAATCAGTTCTTAAAGCTAAAGGAATGGTTACTTCCGTAGGCGATGAAGGCGGATTTGCTCCGAACCTTTCTTCTAACGAAGAAGCTCTTCAGGTTATCCTCGAAGCTATCGAAAAAGCAGGCTACACAACCGAACAGGTTAAAATCTGCTTAGACGTTGCTTCTTCAGAATTCTACGAAGATGGAAAATACAACCTCGCAGGCGAAGGCAAAGTTCTTTCAAGAGCAGAAATGGTTGACTTCCTCGAAAACTGGGTAAACAAATATCCTATCATCTCAATCGAAGACGGCATGGCTGAAGAAGATTGGGAAGGCTGGAAAATGCTTACTGACAGAATCGGCGACAGATGCCAGCTCGTAGGCGACGACCTTTTTGTTACAAACACAAAAAGACTCAAAAAAGGTATCGAAACCTGCACAGCTAACTCAATTCTCATCAAAGTTAACCAGATTGGTTCTTTGACAGAAACATTGAACGCAATGAATATGGCATTCAAAGCAGGCTACACAGCAATTTCTTCACACCGTTCAGGCGAAACCGAAGATACTTTCATCGCTGACCTCGCTGTTGCTACAAACTGCGGTCAAATCAAAACAGGTTCTGCTTCAAGAACAGACAGAATCTGCAAATACAACCAGTTAATCAGAATCGAACAAGAACTCGGTTCAGCAGCTAAATATCCGGGATTGAAAGCTTTCAACGGCCAAAATTCCTGCTCTGACGCTTGCTGCTGCGGCTGCAAATAGTCAGAAAACAGCATTATAAACTGCTAAAAAGCTCCGTTATAATTAACGGAGCTTTTTTATATCATTTTTTTGAAGCATTATCAATTAAAATTGTTTCAAAAACCGCTTATCGTTATTGAAAAAGAGTCTGATATCATCCACAGCCCATTTCAGCATAGCAAGGCGCTCAACCCCCATCCCGAAAGCGAATCCGGAATAAATATCAGGGTCAATTCCTACATTTCTCAATACATTCGGGTCAACCATGCCTGCACCGAGGATTTCCAGCCAACCGGAACCCGAACAAACGCGGCAGCCCTTGCCGTTGCACATAATGCACTGAACATCAATCTCCGCAGACGGCTCCGTGAACGGGAAAAAGCTGTTTCTGAACCTTGTCGGGCGGGCAGAGCCGAAATATATTCTAATAAACTCGTTCATAACCCCTTTTAAATCGCCAAAAGTAATGTCCTTGTCAACAAGCAGCCCCTCAATTTGATGAAAAAGGTTGTTTTTTCTGGCGCTGACCGATTCATTTCTATAAACACGACCCGGCGCAACAACTCTGATAGGAGGTTTGCTGGTGAGCATTTCGTGAATCTGCGCACCGGAAGTCTGGCTTCGCAAAACAACATTAGGCGCGACATTTGTAAAGAAAGTATCCTGCACATCCCTTGCCGGATGGTCAGCAGGGATATTCAGCATGTCAAAGTTAAAATATTCTGTTTCAACCTCGGGCGAATTTTCGTTATGCACAAGCGAAAAACCCATTCCGTTAAAGATTTCAACGATTTCATTAACAGTTTGCGTCAATAAATGAGTTTTTCCGTAAGGCGCATAAGAACCGGGCAAAGTCACGTCGATTTGCTCTTTTTCAAGCTTTGCATTCAATTCTTTTTGATAAAGAGCCTGATATTTCTCATTCAAATGCGTTTCAATCTCGGTTGTGACTTTATTTGCCAGAGGCCCGATGATTCTTTTTTCCTCATTTGAAAGGTCTTTCAGATTCTTTTTGATATTATTAAGTTCGCTTTTTCTGCTCAAAAATTCAACGCGAATTTCTTCGATATTGTCGCAACTAACAGCGTTTTCGATTGATTCAAGCGCTTTTTTGCGAATATTTTCAATAGTTTGCTGCATTTTTCCCTCGTAATTAAATTCCTGAGAATATTATACAACGAGCAAAACGTTATTCACAAAAAAAAAGGGAAATTCTTAATGAATTTCCCGTCGAATCTTGTTTGATTCCTCGTGTAAGTGTAAGAAGTAAGTAAGTGTAGGTTAGTGTGGTAGGTTAGTGTGATTTATGTGGTTTAAAAATTTCTCTTATCTCTTTTTTATTCCTCGTATATATATAAAGTATTTCTTAAATAAAAAATTGCCAAAACAAACAAAAATTATGAACTTTTGTTAAGCAACATACCTCCCAACCATCGCCCAAAGTAAAAAGCCTGTTATATTTATTTTTCGACGCCTATGAGCGAAGCGAATCGAGCTAGAAAAATGAATATAACAGGCTTTTTACGTAAAATCACAAAATTAACATAACTCTTGAACTTTTGCTAATTGACATCAAAGCCCACCATCGCCCAAAAGTAAAAAGCCGGAAATTTTCTTTTGCAGTGACTATGGGGGAGGCGGCGATTTATCACAAAATCAAGCGCTGGGCCCGATTCCGCCGGAGGAATCGGAACGAAAAAAGAAGATTTCCGGCTTTTTACGCAAAAATCACAAAATCAACATAAATCTTGAACTTTTGTCAGGCAACATAACCCCCAACAATCGCCCAAAGTAAAAAGACAGTTATATTTATTTTTCGACACCTATGAGCGAAGCGAATCGAGCTAGAAAAATGAATATAACAGGCTTTTTACGCAAAACCACCAACAAATCTTCATAGCAAAGATAGTGAATCCCTTTTTCCGTTCCGATTCCTCCGGCGGGGCAACATCAGAATTTTTATTTTGGAAAAACTTGCCGCCTCCCCCATAGTCACTACAAAAGAAATCCCCTATCTTCTACTTCCGGCACATTTCCCGCCCTTATTCAACCAGAGCGGCCGACGCCCCCTCCAAAACATTCGGCTCGGGAATCTGCTTTGCGTTTTTCGCGCCGAGCTCGGTTAATCGCTCGCAATGGCGAATAACATTGTCACGCCCCGTAAGCTTCGTCATTGCCCGGGAAAGATTTGTCTGAACACCGTTCAAATCTTTAACCATATCCGCAAACTTGTCTATCATTTTTCCCGCAAGTCCGGCGATTTCCTGTGCATTCTTGTTTTGACGGTTCACCATGTTAAAACTGTTGATGATTTTTAACGCAGCAAGAAGCGTTGAGGGGGAAACTGGCATTATTTTGTTCTTCCAGGCATACTCCCACAACTCCCCGCTATCCGCAAACAGCAGCGAATAACAGCTCTCAACCGGAACAAACATCAAAACATATTCCGGCGACGTAAAATCCTCAATCTCAAAATATTCGCGCTTAGAAAGCCCGTTAATGTGCGTTTTTACAGACTCTTTAAACTGCTTTAGCGCAAACTGCGCCTCATCTTCGCCCTCTGCGTTCAAATACGCATCATACGACGCCAGAGAAGTCTTTGCGTCAATAAAAATAGCCTTGTTGTCCGGCAAAAATATCGTTGCGTCCGGTTTTTTAGCCCCAAAACCGGTCTGAACCTGATATTCTTCGCCTTTTCTCAACCCTGAAAGCTCGAGCACTTTCTCAAGAATCAATTCACCCCATTTTCCCTGCTTCATATTGTCGCCCTTGAGCGCAGAAGCAAGAGTATTTGTGTCATTTGAGATTTTCACTCCGGTTTCGATTACCTCTTTTATGTGCATGTCGAGCTTTGCGCCCTGCTCAATGTTATACGTGGATTGCTTTTTCAGCTCGTCAAATTTTTCTTTAAAAGGCTCGAGTATTTCGGTTATCCGCTCTTTGGACATGTTTGAAAAATCCTGCGTGGTTTCTTTGAAAATTTTATTGGACAAATTTTCAAACTGGAGCTGCATTTTTTCATAAACATCCTGATAAGCCTGCGACTGCTTCTTATTCAAAGCCCTCATAACCGCAAAAACAACGCCTGCACCAACAATCATGCCCGCTAAAAATATCAAAATTTCCATTCTTTATTCTCTCCAAAATTCTTCTAATACAAGTATAAAATAATTGGCAGTAAGCAGGCAATTTTTTCATACAAAATGTTTTTATATAAATATAAGGTATGACTATGCACAAATGTGCACTCAAAAACAAAAGGGGATAAAAATGTCAGGGGAAGAAATCCAAAAATCGTCTTATATGACGCCGCAATTCACCGCAGGCGCCGATTACGCAAAACGCATGGCGCAATGGGAAGAAGAACACGCAAAAAAGCTGAAAAAAGAAAATACACAAATGCTCTCGAACATGATTGCGGGCATGACAACCTCCTGCACGAATATTTACACCACAAAATACGCAATAAACGACATTGCATCGATAAAATATCATCTTTCGTGCAATCCGAACTGCGACAGCGCAATCTACGACAAAGTTGCAAAACTCCAATCCCAGGAAGGCATTTTGCAGCAAAAATATCTCGAATTTCAACAAAATAAAGACAAAAAAGACAACTACACAGTCCAAACCAACATAAACAGAGATGTCAGCATTTTCAACCTAGACCGTGCCGTATAAGTCGTATTCGTCGGCATTTGTAATCTTCACAAGCTCAATATCCCCCGGAATGAGCTGCTTTTGAGTGTCTATATAAACCAAACCGTCTATCTCGGGAGCGTCGCGATAAGAACGCGCAATCACCTGCCCGTCCTGCGTAAGCGCCTCAACAATACAGGGCATTTCTTTCCCGATAAAACCCTCGTTTATCTCTCTTGAAATCCGCTGCTGGAGCCGTAAAAGCTTGTTTTTTCTAGCTTTTTTGTCCTTTGCATAAACCTGATGCGGCAGTTTGTACGCAATCGTGTTCTTTTCCTTTGAATATTCAAAAACACCCATCTTGTCAAAACGCATGTCTTTTATAAATTCAAATAAATGCTCAAATTCATAATCGGTTTCGCCCGGATAACCGACAATAAACGCCGTTCTGAGCGCAATATCCGGAATCTGCGTGCGAAGCTTCGCCACAAGCTCATGATAATCCATCACAGGGCGCCTCATTGCCCTCAAAATATTTTTATCAGCGTGCTGCAGCGGCATATCAAGGTATTTTACAACTTTTTCACAATCCCTGACCGCCTCAATAAGCTCATCGTCAATCAAAGACGGATATGTGTACATAATTCTTATCCAGTTGATTGATTCAATCTTGTTTAATTCTTTTAAAAGCCTTGCCAGCGAAGGTTTTCCGTAAATATCAATCCCGTAGCTCGTCGTATCCTGCGCAATCAAAACTATTTCAGAAACGCCCTTTTCCCCGAGATGTTTTGCCTCTTCAATGATATTTTCAATGCTTCTGGAGTGATAAGGCCCTCTTAACTGGGGAATAATGCAATAACCGCAATGATAATTGCACCCGTCAGCTATTTTTATGTAAGAACTCGCCCCGACAGTGATTTGCTGGCGCTCAACTTCTTCGGGGTAAATATATTCGGGCTTTTTCTCGATTTCTTCAATATAATCCGCCTCGCCCGCGTCAATACTTTTTACAACCCCGACAATTTTCTTGAAATTCGTCGTTCCGACCAGCGCAATCGCCTCCGGAATAGCTTCTTTGAGCTTTTCGCCGTGTTTTTGGGGCAAACAGCCGGTTATAATGACCTTTTTCCCGTCATTTATCATCTCAATAATCGAATGCACCGATTCTTTTTCCGCGTCGTGGATAAAAGAGCACGTATTAATAATTACAATATCCGCTTTTGTTTCATCAAGCGTAATTTCAACGCCCGCATCAGCCAGCATCCCCAGCATAAGCTCCGAATCCACAAGATTCTTTGCACAACCATGATTTAATAAAGCAACTTTAGTCATTCCCGCCTCTTTCTTTCCCTATTTTACACAAAAAACAGAACCGGAAAAATGGACAGGTGAATATTATAAATTATTAACTGTTAGATTTTGTTTTTTGGGGTTAAATTTAAGGAAATTTTCGTAAAAACAGGAAAACTTTATTATTTTGCAGCAGAAATTATTAAGAAATATTAACTTATGTAAATCTAGCTATACAATATGCGCTCAACCTATATAAAAAAAATATACTAAATGATAATATAAATTCAGAGTTAGTATTAAGTTAAGAAGGGGCAATTTATGTTTTGTATTGAGAAATCAGAAGAAAAGTCATTGAAAAAAGTAAAAAAACTCTCAAGAAAAGCATTGAAAGTGCTGGGTAAAAAGAACTTTGCACTTATCGTTCACGGAAACAGTTTTCCTGCTGAAAAAGGGAAAAATACAGGCTTCGGAACCCCGAATTCAAACGCCGGAAAAGGCCTGATTGACTTTGCAAGCGACCTTTTCACCGCAATCCAGCTCGGGCCTGCGGGAAAAACAAAAGCCGTCGATTCTTCACCCTACACGGGCACGATTTTCTCAACAAACCCGCTTTTCATTGATTTGGAAGCTTTAACCGAAAAAGAATGGAAAAATATCCTTTCAAAAGCAACCTACGAAAAAATCTGCAATGAAAACCCCAACAAAGATACAAACAAAACCGCATATTCTTATATTTTCAACGCTCAAAACGAAGCGCTGAAAGAAGCTTACGAAAATTTCCTGAAACTCGACGATAAAAAACTGAAAAAAGAGTTTGAAAAATACAAAAAAGAAAACGAAGCATGGCTTGAAAAAGATTCGCTCTACGAAGCGCTCATAATCGAAAATAACAACGATTACTGGCCATTGTGGAAAAATGAAACAGACAAACGCCTCTTCAACCCGAAAAATGATGAAGATAAAAAGGCAAGCTTCTTGAGAATAAAAGAATTGAAGCTCAAATATGCAAAAGAAATCGATTTTTATTCATTCTGCCAGTTCGTTGCAAACAAACAAAACGAAGAAACAAAAAAATACGCCCTCAAACACGATATAAAAATGATTGCCGACCGTCAGGTTGCGTTTTCCGACCGCGACAGCTGGGCTTATCAATCATTGTTCCTTGATGGATGGTGCCTTGGCTGCCCTCCTGATTATTTTTCAAAAACAGGTCAGGCTTGGGGCTTCCCCGTTGTAAATCCTGAAAAAATGTTCAACGAAGACGGCTCTTTGGGCGAAGCAGGGCTTTTGATGAAGCAGCTTTACAAGAAAATGTTCAAAGAAAACCCCGGCGGCGTGAGAATTGACCACATCGTGGGCTTGATTGACCCGTGGGTTTATAAATCAGGCAAAAACCCTATGCCCGAAAACGGCGCAGGCAGGCTCTATTCTTCACCCGAGCACCCCGAACTCTCAAAATACGCCATTGCAACAATGGAAGATTTGGATTTGGAACTCGGCTCTGACAAAGAAAAACGCGTAAAACAGCTTACTCATGAGCAAATCAAGCAATACGGCGCCCTGATTGAAAAAATCGTCATTGCAGCAGCAAAAGAAGAGGGGCTGAACAAAGACGCAATCGTCTGCGAAGACCTCGGAACGCTCACTTTCCCCGTTGAATCGGTAATGAGAGAATACGATTTGCAAGGAATGCGGCTAACCCAGTTCGTAAAACCCGAAAAACCGCTCCATCCTTACAGATGTTGCAACATTGTTCCCAGAAGCTGGGCAATGGTCGGAACTCACGACAACGAACCCATTTCAATGTGGGCTGACGAGATGATTCACACCCACACAGGCTATTTGCACGTTAAAAACCTTGTTGATGACATGTTCTCAGAGCTTTCACAACAGGAAAAAGACGATTTAATCGTAAAATTAACAAACGACGCAGTTTACCTCCAGCAGGTAAAATTAGCAGAAATTTTCGCTTCAAAAGCAGAAAATATTCAGGTATTTTTCACTGATTTCTTCGGAATCAAAGATGTTTACAACAAACCCGGCACTTCCGGCAGCAAAAACTGGTCTTTGAGAATGCCTGACAACTATGAAGAAGTCTATTTCAACAACTGCAAAAACGGCACTTCTTTGAACCTGCCTTTGATTCTGAAAATGGCAATCGAAGCCCGCGGAAGCGAATTTTCTAAAAAGAACGCCAAATTAATCAAAGAATTGGAAGAATTAATTTAATGACCGGACTTATTGAAACAAACGCCCTTGTTGAAGAACATCTTCACGGGGGCTTTGGCATAGATTTTGCTAAATGCGAAAGCGATGGGTTTGTCGAGTTCGCAAAAAGGATAAAAAAGCACGGCGTATGCCTGTTATTCCCTACTCTTGCTACCGATACGCCCGAAAATCTTAAACGCCAGATTCAAAGAATAAAAGAAGCACAATCAAAATTACCTCCGGACGCAGCAAAAATCGGCGGAGTGCACCTTGAGGCTTGTTTTTTGAACCCTCAAAAAAAAGGAATCCATGACGAAAATCAACTTTTGAAGCCGACAATCGAAAATTACCGGCTTATTGAAGATGAAATAATAAAAATCGTCACGCTGGCACCGGAATTGGACGAAAATTTTGCGCTGTGTGATTATCTCGCCTCAAAAGGCGTAAAAGTTTCCGCCGGACACTGCATAGGGGCTGATTTGTCCCGTGTTTCACAGGTTACGCACCTTTACAACGCAATGGGCGGATTTACGCACAAAGAACCCTCTACAGTGGTTTCAGCACTGCACGATGAGAGGATTTGCGTGGAATTGATTGCCGATATGCAGCATGTACAAAAAGAAGTCGTGGAATTAACGCTAAAAATCAAGCCCGATGACAAAATTATCCTGATAAGCGACGCTTTGCCCATTGCCCATGCGGATTTTGACAGCATGGAGTTCTGCAACAAAACAATTTTCCTAAAAAACGGCAAAGCCGTCGATAAAAACGGAACAATGGCAGGAAGTGTGTCTTTTGTTTCCGATATTATCAAAAATCTGGTAAAATCCGGCATTCTTGACCTGCAAACCGCCGTAAAAATGGCCTCAACAAACATCCTGCCCGTTGAAGAAAAAATTTACTGGGACAAAGACCTTAATATTTTCGTATAGATTAAACAAAAACAAAGATAAAGCCTTTCTTGAGCGCCACAAACCACATGACAGAAAAAAATGTCTGTATTATTATGTAGGCATAGGAATTTTACACTTTATTATTAAGATTTTAAGCTGAAACAGGAAATAACAATGGAAAACAAAAAATTAAGAAATATAGCGATAATCGCCCACGTTGACCACGGAAAAACAACGCTTGTTGACTGCATGCTGAAACAAAGCGGCGTTTTCAGAGAAAATGAAGTCGTACAGGAGCGCGTTCTGGACAGCAACGACCTTGAACGCGAACGCGGAATCACGATTCTCGCAAAAAACGTGTCAATAAACTACAAAGGTTACAAAATCAACGTCGTTGACACCCCCGGCCACGCAGATTTTGGCGGGGAAGTAGAACGCGTGCTCGGAATGGTTGATGGCGCACTTTTAATCGTTGACGCAGCAGAAGGGCCAATGCCCCAGACAAGATTCGTGCTCCAGAAGGCGCTTGAATTGGGAATCAGGGTAATTGTCGTCATAAACAAAATCGACAAACCCGCCGCTGATCCGGACAATGCGCTTAATAAGGTTTTTGACCTCTTTACAGAGCTCACGGATAACGAATATCTCATTGATTTTCCGATAATCTATGCAAGCAGCCTCCTCGGCTTTGCAAAACGCGAGCTTGAAGACGAATCAAGCGATGTAACCCCGCTGCTCGACTCAATCATCGAAAATATCAAAGCACCGACAGGCGACGCAACAAAACCGCTGCAATTCCATGTTACAACGCTGGATTACAACGAATATGTGGGCAGAATCGCCATCGGCAGAATCATGAACGGCGTCATCCGCTCACAAGAACAGGTCAATCTAATAAAAGCCGACGGCTCAATCATCAGAGGCAAAATTAACAAGCTCTACGGCTTTGAAGACCTTGGCAGAGTAGAAATTCAGGAGGCTTCTGCCGGCGATATCGTCGGAATTGCGGGTTTTGCCGACGCTCACATCGGAGAAACCATTGCTTCATTAGAAAATCCGGTAGCTTTGCCTTTGATAAAAATCGATGAGCCAACTTTGCAGATGAATTTTTCTGTAAATGACAGCCCGTTTGCCGGTCAGGAGGGGAAATTCGTCACAAGCCGGCAAATTAGAAAAAGATTGTATCAGGAACTTGAAAAAAACGTCAGCCTCCGCGTTGAAGACACGGATAACACCGATGTTTTCAAGGTTTCAGGCCGCGGCGAACTGCATTTGAGCATTCTTATTGAAACAATGCGCCGTGAGGGCTACGAATTTCAGGTTTCAAAGCCCGAAGTTATATACAAAACCGTTGGCGAAGAAATTTACGAACCGTATGAAAACCTTTTAATTGATGTTCCGTCAGAAAACGCAGGCGGCTGCATTGAGCGCCTTGCCGGAAGAAAAGGCGAAATGCAGGAGATGAATGTCGTCGGAAACCGCACAGAATTGAGATTTTCAATCCCCGCAAGAGGCTTAATCGGCTTCAGAAGCGAATTTATCCGCATGACCCGCGGCGAGGGAATTATGAACCACACATTTGAAGACTACAAACCCTACGCAGGCGACATTCCGCGCCAGAGAAGCGGTTCTTTGATTGCTTTTGAAGAGGGCGAAGCAATTCCTTACGCATTGGGAATGTTTGAGGACAGAGGCGTCTTCTTTATTACCCCGAAAACCAAAGTTTACCGCGGAATGATAGTCGGTGAATGCAACCGCCCGCAGGATATTGCGGTAAATGTTTGCAAAACAAAAAAATTAACCAACATGCGAAGTGCAACAGCCGATGTAATGGTAACTTTGCAGGCACCGCGCCAGATGTCGCTTGAAGATTGCCTTGAGTACATTTCGGATGACGAGCTTGTCGAAATTACGCCCGAAAATGTCAGAATCAGAAAAGCCGATCTGGTTAAATTGAGATAATTGTAATTCCCACTGGCAAAAATAGTTTATTATTTGTATAATAAAAGCTATGAACAAAGAGGAAGAACTTAGAATTATTGAAGAAATGCAGGCTGTAGCCGCGCAAATGAAAAAAGATGACATTGAAGAGAACCCCGACTCTGAAAATGAATACTTTGACTGCGACTGCTGCGGAAAAACCGCACCGCTGGCGGGTTCTATCGCCTACGGAAGTGTAAGACTATGCAATGACTGCGTTCTTCTTGCGGAAACAGGGTTTGCGCTCGGAAAACTCAAAAATATCGACGATTTATTGAAAGCAATGGAAGATAAAAAGCTCGAAAACCTGTGCGAATTCATAAGACAGGACGAAAAGCGCAACAACAATTAACTATGAAATTTTTTAACAAACTCACATATCTGGATTCATATATCTTAAAACAGGTGCTCGAAATTTTTGTAATGGGCATTGTTATTTTTACATCAATCATTTTTGCGTCCGATACGTTCATTACGCTCATAAAACAGATTACTTTGTACGGAATTCCGTTTAATATTGCACTGATGATTGTCCTTTTGAACCTGCCGCAGGTTATTGTTATGGCAATCCCCATGAGCGTACTGTTTTCAACGGTTATGACCCTCAACAGGCTCAGCCTTTCTTCTGAAATTACGGTAATGAGAGCCTGCGGAATCGGCCTTAACAGGATTGCCAAGCCAATTTTCATTTTTGCAGCCTCAATGGCGCTTTTGACTTTCGTTATCAATGAAACAATCGTTCCTATCACAAATTCCCAGTCAAAAACCCTTGCTGTATGGGCGTTAGGGCAAAAAAACATCCCCAACGGAAAACAGAATTTTACTTTTAAAGAATTAAAAGACGGAAGCCTGAAACGCTTATTTTACATAGAAAAATGCGAAAATAACACGCTAAAAAACGTATCGGTTCTGGATTTATCAAATAAAGACACAATTCAGGTAATCCAGTCCCAGAGCGGAAAAACAAGCACCCAGGGATGGCTTTTCCAGCGCGGAGCGGTTTATACAATCTCATTAACCGGAAAAATCCTGAACACAACGTGGTTCAGCGAATCTCTTGTGGATTTCGGGCTTGATATTGGCGACAAATTAACCGAAGACGAAGCGCAGCAGTACAATGTCATTGCGCTCTGGAAATATATCGACAACAACCGCCACAAAAAAGACAAAAAAACAGAATCTCTCTTTAAAATTGAATTGTACAACAAATTTGCGTTCCCCGTAACAACGGTTGTGCTGGTGCTTTTGGGCGTGCCGCTTGCTATTACGCCGCCCCGGGTACGGTACAACAGGGGTTTTTTGTTTAGTATTCTGATTTTGTTTTTGTATTATCTTTTGAGAGCGCTTTCGCTTTCATTCGGCGAAACCCTTGCTATTCCGCCGTCTATGGCGGCATGGATTCCGAATATTGTGCTGTTTACTCTGGGCAGTTTGCTGTATTACAAAAAGGTTTATACGATTAACTAATATTTTTCGCGGGGCAAGCGGGGGCGCGAAAATAACAGAATTTTTCTTTTCCGTTCCGATTCCTCCGGCTGATTTGGTGTTTGGATCCATACTTCGGAATTAATGCAGCCTCCCCCATAGTCACTGCAAAGAGAAATTCTGTTATTTTCGCTGGAGCAAGCATGTTATTAAATGCCTTAAACCAGCTTTTTTATAGGAATTTAAAGAGAGTTAATAAAAAACTTGACTTTTATAGACATTCGTCTATAATATAAATATGAGCACGGAAAAACAAAAAACATTCTTTGAAAATCTCAAAAAATTATACGGGAAAGAACCGCTGCCCAGCTATGAGCAAATTGCAAAGGACTTCGGGTTTAAGCATAAAAATTCTGTCTGGCAGTACTTTAAAAAACTGAAAGATGAAGAACTTATCCTCGAAAAAAACGGAAAATTTATAATTAATCCCTCCTGCTTCGGCGCAATTATGTTCACAACGGCGGTACGAGCCGGATTCGCCGCGGTCGGCGAAGAATACATAGATAAAAGAGTTTCTCTGGACGAAGATTTTGAACTCGACAACCCATCAACGTTCATGTTCAAAGTGTCAGGCGATTCTATGGTCAACGCAGGGATTTTTGACGGCGATACAGTAATAATCCGCAAAACAGCCTCCGCAAATGACGGCGATATCGTGCTTGCGTTTATAGACAACGGATTTACGCTGAAAAGATTCAGAAAAAAGGGCTCAAAAGTCTGGCTTCAACCGGAGAATCCCGACTATCCCGATATTATTCCGGAAGAAACATTAACAATTTTCGGAGTTGCCTCCGGAATTGCACGAAAACTTTAAAATTATCCTTCCTAATAGAGTCAGATATTAATCCGAACAAGGGTTTAAAATATCAGGCGAGGCGGGGGTGATGGTTCGTTTAAAAACCTCCGCCGGTTTTCATTATCCAAGGCGCAAAGCCGCCCCTAAACTCCATTTTCAGGTAATTAATTATGTCAGAAATAGCTCTTGTAGATTGCAACAATTTTTTTGCCTCGTGCGAACAACTAATGAACCCTAACCTGCTGAACAAGCCATTGTGCGTACTGAGCAACAACGACGGCTGCGTTGTTGCGCGCTCAAAAGAAGCAAAAGAGCTCGGAATATCAATGGGAATGCCATATTTTATGGCGAAAAAGCAGTTTCCGCAGGCAATTTATACCTCGGGCCATATGCACCTTTATCAGGAAATTTCCCACAGGGTTATGGCAAAACTTTCGTCTTACACACCGATGGTCGAGGCTTATTCCATTGATGAAGCCTTTCTTGAGCTTTCAGGGCTGAAAAAACTTTACCGCATGTCTTATAACGGCATAATTGAAATGATACAAGAAGAAATAATGAATGAAGTCGGAATCCCCGTGTCCATCGGGCTGGCAAGCACAAAAACCCTTGCAAAACTCGCCTGCGAAAAAGGCAAAACGAACACAGGGCTGTACCGAATCGGGCGCTGGAACCTTGATGACGAGCTGAAAAGAACCGCAATTGAAGAAATCTGGGGCGTGGGAAGAAATACAGCCGCACTTTTCCACAAATACGGAATCTATAAAGCATCTGATATCGTAAAACAGAACGAATTTTGGCTGAAAAAGATATGGGGCAAGCGCGGAGTTGAGCTAAAACAGGAGCTTTTGGGCGAATCGGTCTATCCTGTTGACAATAAACCCGCCCTGCCCAAGTCCATCCAGAAAACTTCATCATTTGCACATTTTACAAGCGACAAATTCTATATAAAAAATTCGCTCCATTATCATGCACATCTTGCCTGCTCAAAACTGCGCCGCCTCGGGCTCAAAGCGGAAATTTTGTGCATAATGCTGCGCACAAAAGACTTTCAGGTGATAACAGAAAAGGTCGTGCTGCCCGGCCCTACTGACAGCGAGCTGACAGTGAACAGTTATGCGGATAAAATGCTGGAAAAAATCTACCGTCCGGATATAATTTACCGTTCATCGGGCGTTTATGTTGAAAAATTGACAGAAAAAAACGCCTCGCAGCTGTATTTGTTCGACACGCCAAAAAATCAAAAAGCAGAAAAACTTGCACAGGTTTGGGACAAAATCGAACACAAATACGGCAAAGGAAGCTTCAGTATCGGCGCATTGAACCCGAAAAAGGAGGATTAATACATGTTCATATAAATCCAGTAAGTGCGGTAAACCTTTTTCACATAATTTTTAGTTTCTTCGTACGGGATATTTTCGATGAATTCATCCATGTTGTTGTAATTCAAGTCATTTTTCCAGCTTTTCACCGCATTTGGCCCGCCATTGTAGGAAGCTACCGCAAGCAGGTCATTATTGTTCAAAAGGTCTTTTGCATGGCTTAAATAAGCACAGCCGAGCTCAATATTTTGCGCAGGATTGAATAAAGACGAATATTTTATCCCCTCTGTTTTCGCAATATAAGCGGCAGTTGCCGGCATAAGCTGCATAAGCCCCGAAGCGCCAGCAGAACTCCTTGCTTTGGGATTGAAATAGCTTTCTTCGCGAATCAAAGCCGCAACAAGAAACGCATCCAGCCCGAATTCGCCGCTAAAACGATTGATTTCGTTTTGATAATGCAGCTGATAAGCCAGTTTGTAAACACTATCCGAAAAATCTGGCTTTCCCTCCATATCTGCGAGTGCGTCACGCGCAAGGGTTGCAGCCCTTGAGTAGTTTTTTTCCTTGTAATTTAGCCAGCTTTGAACGAATTTATTATCTTTTTCGACCTCGTTTAGCAGGCTGTAATCATCCAATTTTAAAATTGTATTGATTAAGGCAATATTTTCATCAGAAAGCGAGGTATATTTTATAGGGAAATGAATTGTGCCCGCAAAAGGCGGCAAAGAGCGGTAGGATTTTGTTTTCCAAGGCGAAGTCTGGTAAAATTCCAGCTTTTTCCCCGCACGAAAAGCATAATAATCATCAGGATATTCATTTAAAACTTTCTGATAAAACGCTCTGGCCTCGTTTTTCAGCCCTTGTTTTTCGGAAATTTTGCCCATCCAGAAAATCACACGCGCAGATGCAATGGTTTTCGGATAGTTTTTTATGTGAAGATAGCCGTATTTTTTTGCTTCGACATAATTTCTGTTTTTATATTCAATCCAAAAAAGGTTGGAAAGCGCGTCCGAAGCGAATTTCCCGTCAGGATATTTTTTATAAATTTGATGATAAAAATGCTCTTTTAACGGCTTATCAACAAGCCTCGCCAGCCTGTATGAAGCGAAATCAGCACCTTTTGCATTGTACGCGTTAGCTTTTTCCAAAACATTGTACCAACCGTCTTTTTCGCTTGCGCCGGAGTGTTTTGCGTAGTATTCAAGCGTGTTAAAAAGCTCTTTTTCATCAATTGAAGCAGAAAACTTGGAATATCCCTCATCAAAAACCTTGTTCGCAAGCGCATAACTGCCTCTTGCGTGATAAATTCTAAAAATATAGTGCCAGTTAGTGCGCATGTCCGCTTTATTCAGGAACGGGAGCGCTTTTGCGTAAGAACCGTTGAGAAAATACGCCCGCCCGACAAGCTTGTTGTCAAAAGCCCCCAAAGTCAGCTTCAAATCAGCAAGTTCCTGCGCCGAGCTGATTGCAAAACGCCCGTCCGGAGCGGATTTCAGATATGAAGTAAAATAAGCCTTTGCCCGCTGGGGATTTTTCTCTTTATTTATCACGCCCAGATAATAGCTCGCTCCGATTGCGTATTCGTCGTCTTCCCCGAGTTTTCTGAGCTTTTCAAAGACCTTTTCCGCTTTTTTATGCTCGTTTTGCTTAAAATAATTTTGCCCGAGCGAATAATACACTTTTTTTATAAAAATCGATTCGGGATAGCGCTCAATGAAAGTGTTGTACTTCCGGACAGCAGTTTCGTGGTCACTGAGCGAATCAGCGCACATTGCCTCCCTTAAAAGTGCGATTTCATACAATTTTGAGGTTTTTGAGATGTTAGAAAAATTATAATAAGCGTTCTGAAAATCGCCCTGATTAAGGTATTCCACGCCCTGCCTGTAGGTTTTAAAATCTTTTTCCGAAACGCTGGTCATATTAAAAACACGGCAGAAAACAATCAAAATCAGCGCCACGAACGCACCTGTGATGATGAAAAATTTAAGTTTTTGCTTCCAGCTCTTCATTCTTTTTCTTCTTCACCTGCAAATCCTTACTTTAAGTATCCCCAAAAACCGACAAAAGAGCAAGGAATTTTTCTATCGCCCAATTTATATTATTTTTGTAAATCAAACGAGTGAGAGTTATGCACACACAACATAATAGCCTCCGCCCTGAAAAAATCAAGCCGGAGCACTATGAGCGCACAAAAATTTTTACAAATCAGAGGCACAAAGTTATAAAGGACTACATCTGGGACGCAGAACCCGTATTAATCTGTGAAGATTGATTGGAATCTCCGGCTTCCGGCTTTAAAATCGGCAGTGTAAACGTAAAACATGTTCCTTTGCCGGGCTCAGATTCTACGGAAATTTTTCCGTCATGCGATTCTACGATTTTTTTGCTGATAAAAAGCCCGAGCCCTGAACCGACCTTTTTGAAAGTCTTTGCGTTCGTTTTCAACTCATTGAAAACGGTTTTTAAATCTTCCGGCTTTATACCGGGCCCGTTATCCTGCACAGAAACTCTTGCAAAACCGTCTTCCTGAACGATTTTCACATTTATTTCACTATTTTCGGGAGAATACGAAGACGCATTGTTCAAAAGGTTATTCAAAACCCTCATAATCTCCAGTTCGTCATAGCAGAATTCCTCGTCAACAAGGCCATTCATAACTTTTATGTGTTGATTCTTTTCATCAAGCAGATATTTCACGTTTTCAACGCATTTTTCAACTGTTGATTTGAAAGAGCATTTTTCTTTGCGCAAGGAAACATCTTTTCTGTCTATTTTGTAGCGGGCAAGCAGATTATCCGTCATATGCGCCATAAACCTTGAAGAATTATAAATTTCCTTAACAATTTCGTGCTGTTCCTGTGTCAGCGCGCCGAACACGCCGTCAAGCAGCAGCTGAAGCGCCCTTGATTCCGCCCGAATCGGAGTTTTCAAATCGTGTGTCAAAGTCGCGATGAATTGTTCTTTCTGGCTAATGACTTTCATTTCGTCAGTAATATCTCTGAGAACAATCAAATATCCGCTCAAAGCACCCGAGCTGGAGAACATTTTTGAGGTTTTTGCATTGATAATCATCTCATCCAGCGTCATTTTGAAATTGAGAGATTTTTCGTCAGAGGTTATAAAATTTTTCAAAATATCAACGATATCACCCTTGCCGAATTTTTCCATCAAATCAAAGAAATTTACCTTTTCAGCAACTCCTCCGATAAAAATGCGATGATTTTTTGAAGTTATATTGAAATATTTGTCCGTAAGAATGATTTCATCGCTCGAAAAAGCAAAAATATTGTCCAATTTTTCCTTTTCAGCATAAAGTTCATCCTGAACCCACTTGAGTTTCAGAATATTCATAACCTGCGCCCTTATTGTCTTAACATCAAAAGGCTTTTCAATGTAAGCATAAGAACCCAGATTGTAACCCTTTATTTTGTTTTCGTTTGAACCGTGCGCACTCACAAAAATCACAGGCGTCGTCGGGTGCATTTCCCTGAATTTGGCAGCAAAATCAAACCCGTTCATCTGCGGCATTACGACGTCAAGCATTGCGAGTTCATATTCAGTGTTTTTCGACTCTTCAAAAGCCTTAATAGGATCTTCGTAGGCAAAGATATTAAAATCAAACGGCTTAAGCGTTTCAATAAGAAGATCAATATTAAGCCTGTTGTCATCGACAATTAAAAGATTTTTGTTCTTGTTCATATCTTTTATCCTCAAGAGCTAAGCTGGTTGTACTATACTAATTTTTGCTGTTTTTTAGACAGGAATTAAATGATAAAATGAAAAAATCTTATAGGGAATTAGCCAACCGGGTAATTCAAAAATAAACTTACTCTTTCAGCCCGCCCGACAGTATATCATTTATAAAATACTTCTTGCCAAGCAAAAATATCCCGATAACCGGCAAAGAAAGCACCACAGAACAAGCCGTCAAATCGCCCCATCTCACAACTTCGCGAAAACTGCCCTTGAATTGAGCAAGCGCAACAGGCAGAGTGGTCACATCAGGCGAATTCGTCACTATCAACGGCCACATAAAAGCGTTCCACGCGGTGATAAAAGTAAAAATCCCAAGCGTTGCGACCGCAGGCACAGCAAGCGGCAGCGCAATTTTGAAAAACACGCCAAAAACCGAGCAACCGTCAATTTTCGCCGCGTCTTCAATTTCTTTTGAAAAGCTCATAAACCACTGACGCATTAAAAACACGCCAAAACCGCCGAATATCCCCGGTAAAATCAACGCCTGATAAGTATCAACCCACCCGAGTTCCCTCATAAGGAAAAATAACGGGATAATATTGACCTGCGGAGGAATCATCATCGTCAAAAGAAAAAGGAAAAACAGCAAATCACGCCCGCGAAACCTTGCTCTTGCGAACGCATAACCAGCAAATGCAGAAAAAATAACCTGAAAAACCGTCGTCAAAAGCGCAACAAAAAGGCTGTTTAGAAAGAATTTTGTTATATTAATATTTGAAAAAACATTAGTATAATTATCAAATATTAAAGGATTGGGAAAAATAGCCGGAGGAATCGAAAATATCTGCGAATCCTGCATAAACGACACGCTCACCATCCATAAAAAAGGCACAATCATTGACACAGCTCCGCCTGCAAGCAGAATATAACCCAATATCAATGAAATCTTTCTCATTCTTCTATTTTAGAACAAGTAAAAGATTATTGAAAGCAAATGGGGGTTGGATTTATGTTAGGGCGTAAAAATCCCGCTGTATTCATTTTTCTAGCTCGATTCACTGCGTTCATAGGCGTCGAAAAATAAATACAGCGGGATTTTTACTTTGCAGATCGGGTGTTTTTGGGGAAGTAGGTAGGTGGGTGAATGAATGGGATGGATTGGGTAGATGGGTGGAATTTTTTGGGGGAGGATTTTTCCATTTTCTCAAAAAAAAAGAGCGCAACCCCTGAGGATTACGCTCTTTTTGAATTTATGAAACGACTATTCAACCGTGAAGTCAGGCGCACCGAACATACCTTCGATTTCTTCCAAAATTGCGGAAGGTTTTCTGGCATTGTTCTTTGCCGCTGCTCTTCTCTGGGCCTCTTTGTCTTTTTCTTCGCTCGCGTGAGTGAGGTGGTAATAACCGGTACCTGCAGGAATTACACGACCGATGATTACGTTCTCTTTCAAGCCTCTGAGCTGGTCTTTTTTGCCTTCAACTGCCGCTTCAGTCAGGATTCTTGTTGTTTCCTGGAATGAAGCTGCGGAAATGAAGCTTTCAGTATTCAAAGATGCCTTTGTAATACCGAGAAGAACCGGTTCAAAGGTCGCAGGAACGCCGCCTGCTTCTTCTACGATTTTGTTTTCCTGTTCAAGCAGCTGAATTTCAACAAGTTCGCCCGGAAGAAGTTTTGTATCGCCGGATTCAACGACTTTAACTTTCTTCGTCATCTGACGAACGATGATTTCAACGTGTTTGTCAGCAATTTCTACGCCCTGAGAGCGGTAAACTCTCTGAACTTCGTCTACGAGGTACTGTTGAGCGGCTTCAATACCGTTCAATCTGATTACATCGTGGGGGTTCAAAGGCCCGCTGGTCAAAGGCTGACCTATTCTGATATGCTGCTTGTCCTGAACGATAATGTTAGAATCGATAGGATATTTGATTTCGGTTCTGCCATTTTCGTTGACAAGGTACAATCTCGGAACATCATCTTCGATTTCGATTTCAGCAATTGCGTCAATTTCGGAAAGAATTGCGGAATCTTTAGGTTTACGACCTTCAAGAAGTTCCTCAACCCTCGGAAGACCTTGAACGATGTCACCGGTTTTTTGTCTTTCAAATACAAGGTTCGCAAGCATATCACCGCGCAGAACGAGTGAATTGTTATCAACCTGAAGCATTGTACCGGGGCTGATTAAGTAAGGTCTGCCGACTCTGATAACGACATTGTTTTTGTCAACGGAAACAACCTGACCTGAAACAGGTGATTTTTCGCCGCTTTCAGAAAGTACAGAGTCCATTCTTACGAATTCGCCGGCTTTTACAACAGGTTTAGTTTTAAGAGCGACTTTTTCTTCTACATTTTCAGAGATAAGAAGAAGTCTTCTCAATTCTTCACCGCTGCCTTTAATGCTTGCTATACCGTCATTAACAGCCAGAACCTGAGTTTTTGCAACAGGTGATTTTGAATCAATTACCTGACCGTTTTCAACAAGCAGTTCTGTCTGCATTGAAGCCTTGTTAGAGCCTTCGATTTCTCTTCTGACAATCAATGTTTCAAGAACAACAACCTTGAGCGTTTCTTCATCGGTCATTTCAACCATACCTTTGAGGTGGCTCAAATAGCCCTGCATTTGAAGAACGAGGCTGGTTCTTGTCAGAGTAGAACCGTCAAGATTTCTAACTCTCGCACCGTCTTTGTACTGTAACTGGGTTACAGGAACGATGCTGATGGATTCGTCTGTGCTTTCAAATTCAATAGAAACCGATTTCGGCTTGATATCGAACTGCTGAACCGGACGAACAAGAATCTGGATAGGCTGATTTGTAATAGAATCTTCATCCAGTGTCGCAACATCGATTTCTTCATCCAAATCATCAATTTCAAGATTATCATTGTCTGATTCAAGAATTGTAACGATTGAAGTTGTTTTTGCTTTGATTTTCGGAGCAATTTGCGCTCCGGCTTCAACAACTTCGCCCTCTTCAACTTTCAAATCGCCGATATTATCAAGCGTAAAGATTTCGCCGGGTCTGATAACAACTTCGTGAATAATATCGTTGAATTCTTTGATTTCAACAATACCGTCAATGTGGGTGTAAAGGTCTTTAACAACCTCGGTGCCCGCAGTAACAAACGTATTGTTTTCAACCATTTTCAAAGAAACATCTTTGCTAATCTGGTGAACTTCTTCAGGGATAAATACAACTGAGCCGGGTTTTGTGATGATTTGGTTGTCATCAACTTCAATGCCCATGTATTTGATTTCGCCTGATGAATTTACAGCATATTCATCGTCGATAAGTTCTGCGATAATCATGCCGTTTTCAACACTTGTATCAGCAGGTGATTTAACGATGTATTTTTCGCCGGTTGATTCAACTTCCCAGAACTGTTCTTTTTTAGTTGACTCAAATTTAGCGTTAGACGGCTTGATTGAAGCGATTACGATTGTCAATTCTTTACCCTGGACAATTTTCTTAATCTTTTTGCCTTCAAATTTAACTTCTTCAATCTCAAGGTTTTCGCCTACGCGGACTTCACCGCCGTGTTCGGAAACAATGTGAGTTTCTGCAAGTTTTTCGCCGGCTTTGATTTTCTGGCCGTCTTTAACTAGGATTTTTGAACCGCCGGGCAGGTTATAAACATCACCGCCGAGGACCCAAACAATACCGTTTTTGTTTGCGGTTCTGGAAACGTTGCCCTGTCTGTCTTTCTTTTCATCAGCAACAAAATCCTCAAAGATAACCTCACCGGAAAGGTCGGAGTTGATATCTTTTGTAGCTTTTTCGGTCAAACGGCTTCCGTCGCCGGCTGAAGCCGGTTCAAATACCGCAATTTCATCGCCTTTTTTGACTTTTGAGCCGGTTGTGACATACATTGTTGCACCGGTCGGAATGTGATATTTTCTGGAAAGTTTAGCACCTTTCAGTTCAACATCGCTTTCCTGAATCATTACCTGTACAACGTCCCCGTGGCGGGTTCTCATCTCTTTTGTTTTGAATTTAGAAACAATTTCACCATCCATATCAGCAAGGATGTGTTTCATTGCACCTGAACCTTTGAATACGCCGCCGGTGTGGAAAGTTCTCATTGTGAGCTGTGTTCCTGGTTCACCGATTGACTGTGCTGCGATAATACCGATTGCTTCGCCGACATCGACCATTTTCTGGGTGGTCATTGCCCAGCCGTAGCACTTGCGGCATACGCCGTATTCAAGATCACAGGTCAAAGGCGAACGAACTTTTACGCATTCAAGGTCAAGCCCTTCAATTTTTCTAATATCATCTCTGTCCATTGTAGTTTGAGCAGGAACAAGGACATTGCCGTTCTCATCTTTAATATCTTCGGCAATTGTTCTGCCTAAAAGTCTGTCTTTGAGCTTAGCAACGACTTTTTCACCGTCGCGGATTGCTCTCATTTCGACAAATTTGGTAGTATGGCAGTCATCTTCTCTGATGATTACATCCTGCGCAACGTCAACAAGACGTCTTGTCAAATAACCGGAGTCAGCTGTTTTCAACGCGGTGTCAACAAGACCTTTACGTGCGCCGTATGAAGAAATGATGTATTCTGTAACGCTCAAGCCTTCTTTAAAGTTAGCTTTAATCGGCAAGTCGATAATCTGCCCCTGCGCGTCAGCCATCAAACCTCTCATACCAACGAGCTGTGATACCTGGGAAAGGTTACCTCTCGCACCTGAGAATGCCATCATATAAACCGGATTCAATCTGTCAAAGTTTTCAACAACCTGTTCTGTCAATTTTGCAGTTGTTTCAGACCATGTGTCGATAACCTTTGTATATCTTTCTACCTCGGTAATTTCACCTTTCAGGTATCTGTTTGTTGATTTATCGATTTCTTTTTCAGCTTCTGCAAGAAGTGCTTTCTTTTCCGGCGGAACGCTCAAATCCTGAATCGAAATAGTAACGCCGGAGCGGGTTGCGTATTTGTAACCCAAATTTTTCAAAGCATTTGCAAGAGTAGCTGATTTTGCACCGCCGAATTCAAGATAAACCTGAGCCAGCAAGTCTTTCAGCGCACCCTTATCCATGATTTTATTAATAAAATCCATGTGTTTTTTGCTGCTTTTTGGAACTATTGTATTATTCATTATTATATTTCCCTCTAATCTTTATTCAGATTTTACTATGCTAACGCTTTTCTGACCGTTTCGTTGAAGATGATTCTGCCGACTGTGGTTTCAATTCTTTCGCCGTGTTCATCTCTAACAACGATTTTGTCATGGAGGTTAAGAATCTTAGCTTCCAGAGCTGCAATAGCATCTTCAAAGCTGTAGAAATAACCTTTGACAGGTGCATCTTTGTCTTTAAGAATTGTCAGATAATACATACCCAGAACCATGTCCTGAGAAGGAGTGATAATAGGCTTACCAGTAGCAGGTGCGAGTATGTTGTTTGTTGCAAGCATCAGCATTCTTGCTTCGGTTTGTGCCTCAATAGAAAGAGGAACGTGAACAGCCATCTGGTCACCGTCGAAGTCCGCGTTGAACGCTGTACATACGAGCGGGTGCAGCTGAATAGCTCTACCTTCGACCAACTTCGGTTCAAAAGCCTGAATACCGAGTCTGTGAAGTGTAGGAGCACGGTTGAGCATTACAGGGTGTCCGTCGATAACCTCTTCAAGGATATCCCAAACCACCGGTTCAGAACGCTCAATTTTCTTTTTAGCTGATTTAATGTTTTGAACAAGTCCGCGTTCAATCAGTTTATTAACAACAAACGGTTTGAACAGCTCGATTGCCATTTCTTTAGGCAAACCGCACTGATTGAGCTGGAGGCTCGGTCCTACTACGATAACAGAACGACCGGAGTAGTCAACACGTTTACCCAAGAGATTTTGTCTGAATCGACCCTGTTTACCTTCGATAATGTTAGAAAGTGATTTCAAAGGTCTGTTGTTCGGGCCTACAACCGTTCTTCCGCGTCTTCCGTTATCAATAAGAGCGTCAACGGCTTCCTGAAGCATACGTTTTTCGTTTCTTACAATGATTTCGGGAGCGCCCATTTCGAGCAATCTCAAAAGACGGTTGTTTCTGTTTATTACACGTCTGTACAAGTCGTTTAAGTCAGAAGTTGCGAATCTTCCGCCATCCAATTGAACCATCGGGCGCAAATCCGGCGGAGTTACGGGCAGAACGTCCATAATCATCCAGGTAGGTTCGGTGTTAGAAGCGATTAAAGATTCAACAAGTCTTAATCTTTTAATTAATTTAGTTCTTTTTTGTACGGAACCGCCCGCCTGAGCCAGTTCGTTTCTGATTTCTTCTGCCATTTCGTTCAAAGAAATTTCGCCGAGAAGTTCTTTGATAGCTTCAGCGCCGATTCCGACTTTGAGAGCGGATTCTTCATTTTCCATGATGAAATCTTCATATTCTTCCTCGCTCAAAAGCTGGAATTTTTTGAATCCTGAATCAGCAGGGTCGATTACTACATAGTTATTGAAATAAATAACCTGCTCAAGGTCTTTTAAAGACATATCAAGAAGCAAACCGAGATAAGACGGAATACCTTTCAAGAACCAGATGTGAGAAACAGGAGCAGCAAGTTTAATGTGCCCCATTCTGTGGCGTCTTACTTTTGAATCGGTAACTTCAACGCCGCATCGTTCGCAGATGATGCCTTTATGTCTTACTCTTTTGTACTTTCCGCAGTAGCATTCCCAGTCTTTTGTAGGTCCAAAGATTTTTTCACAGAAAAGACCGTCGCGTTCGGGTTTCAAAGTACGGTAGTTGATTGTTTCCGGCTTTGTAACTTCGCCGTATGACCATTTCAGAATACGCTCCGGAGAAGCGATACTGATTCGTATATAGTCAAAATAATCTATACTTGTAGACAATTTATTCTCCTTTGTTAATTGTTATCTGAAAACTTTTTATAAGAACCGACCTTTTGGTTCGTAGCCAAACGGTCGGTTTTAATTAACTAGTCTTTGAATGTAGCGGGTGTTTCAAAGAAGTTTATATTCAGAAGCTCTGAATCAATGTCAGAAAGCGTTCTTTTCGGAGCTGATTTTCTCAAATCATCCGTATCTGACATCAGGTCAACTTCTTCGCCGCCTTTTTTCGCAACGGTGATATCCAAACCGATGGATTGAAGCTCTCTAACGAGTACTTTGAACGATTCAGGGATACCCGGTCTCGGAATGTTGTCGCCTTTAACGATAGCTTCGTATGCTCTGCTTCTTCCGTTGACGTCGTCGGACTTGATTGTCAACATTTCTTGCAGTGTATAAGCAGCACCGTAAGCTTCAAGCGCCCAAACCTCCATCTCACCGAATCTCTGGCCGCCGAATTGAGCTTTACCGCCCAGAGGCTGCTGCGTAACGAGTGAGTACGGGCCTGTGCTTCTTGCGTGGATTTTATCGTCAACAAGGTGAACGAGTTTCAGAATGTATGAAAGCCCTACAGCAATCGGCTCATCGAACGGCTCACCGGTTCTGCCGTCGATAAGATAAACTTTACCGTCTTCTCTTACCCAGTCGCAGCCGGATTCTTTAATACCGCGGATAAGTTCCGCTTTTGTAGCTATTTCAGACATATTATCGCCGTACATTTCATCAAATGACGGAGCTTCGTAGTGGTCTTTTGTTAAATATGAAGCAAGACCGAGCAAGCATTCGTAAGTCTGGCCCACGTTCATACGTGAAGGAACACCCAGCGGGTTCAACACGATATCAACAGGAGTTCCGTCAGGCAAGAAAGGCATATCTTCTTTAGGAAGAATTCTCGAAACAATACCTTTGTTTCCGTGACGTCCGGAGAGTTTGTCACCGACAGAAACCTTACGTTTTTGAGCAATGTAAACTCTGATAACCGTATTTGCTCCCGGTGGCAGTTCATCGCCTTTTTCACGGTCAAATACTTTTACGTCGACAACGCGGCCGCCTTCTCCGTGAGGAACTCTCAAGGAATTGTCCTTAACATCTCTTGCTTTTTCAGCAAAGATAGCGCGGAGCAGTTTTTCTTCGGGCGGATGCTCAGATTCACCTTTCGGCGTAACTTTTCCGACCAGAATATCATCTGCATAAACTCTCGCACCGATTCTGACGATACCTCTTTCGTCTAAGTGGCGAAGTGATTCTTCAGAAACGTTCGGAACTTCTCTTGTTATTTCTTCGGGCCCGAGTTTTGTCTGACGGGCGTCGATTTCTAATTTTTCAATGTGAACCGAGGTGAAAATGTCATCCTGAACACATCTTTCAGAAAGCAGGATAGCATCCTCGAAGTTATATCCTTCCCACGGCATATATGCTACCAGAATGTTTTTACCGAGTGAAAGTTCGCCCATATTTGTGGACGCGCCATCGGCAATTACATCACCTGCTTCGACTTTTTCGCCGTCACGAACAATCGGACGCTGGTTAATGCAGGTATCCTGGTTGCTTCTTACGTATTTCATCAATTGATGTCTGTGGAGTTTACCCTCTTTATCTCTGATAAGGATTTCTTCACCTACAACTTTTTCAACTACACCGTCGCAGTCAGAAACAAGAACCATTCCGGAGTCTTTTGCCGCTCTTTTTTCAAGACCGGTACCAACAACAGGTCTTTGAGTAATCAAAAGCGGTACAGCCTGACGTTGCATGTTTGACCCCATCAAGGCACGGTTTGCGTCATCGTGTTCAATGAACGGAATCAACGAAGTTGCAACCGAGATAATCTGAATCGGGCAAACACCGATATAGTCAACCTTTTTAGAATCGCCCATTGTGAACTCTGAACGGTAACGAACAGGTACAAACGGGTGTTTTATACTTCTGTCTTTGTTCAACTGCAAGTCAGCAGGTGCAATACGGAGGTTTTCTTCCTCATCGGCGGAAAGATAGTGAACTTCTTCCGTAACAACGCCGTCTTTAACAGCGAAGAACGGAGATTCCACAAAGCCGTAGTCATTAACTTTCGCGTGAGTAGCCAATGAACCGATAAGACCTGCGTTCGGACCTTCAGGAGTTTCTACGGGACAAATACGTCCGTAATGCGACGGGTGGATGTCACGAACGGCAAAACCTGCACGTTCTCTAACAAGACCGCCGGGTCCGAGTGCCGAAATTCTTCTTTTGTGAGTTAATTCAGCCAAGGGGTTTGTCTGGTCCATGAACTGTGACAGCTGTGAAGAACCGAAGAACTCTTTTAATGAAGCAACTAACGGTTTAGTGTTCAAAAGGTTCAAAGGAGTGAGCGTTTCAGAATCCTGAAGCGTCATTCTTTCTTTTACGATTCTTTCGATTCTTGAAAGACCTACGCGGAACTGGTTTTGAAGAAGCTCGCCAACAGAGCGGATTCTTCTGTTTCCGAGGTGGTCGATATCATCAACAGAACCTTCATCGTAAGTCAAATTAATCAAATATTCGATTGAAGCAACGATATCCTGAACAGTGATTGTTCTCTGTGTTTCAGGAAGGTTCAAGCCGAGTTTTTTGTTCATTTTGTAACGGCCTACGCGTCCGATATCATATTTCTTTTCATCAAAGAATCTTGCTTCAAGGATTGAACGTCCGCCGGCTGCTGACGCAGGGTCGCCGGGGCGGAGTTTTTTGTAGATTTCGATTAAAGCATCATCAGTAGTTTCTGTAGTGTCTTTTTCCAGTGTTTTCTTCAGAAAATCAGGGTGTGTAAAAAGAGTTTCCATTTCAGAAACTGTGATACCAAGGGCTTTCAACAGAGTTGTAGCCAGAATTTTTCTGTTTTTGTCGATTTTAACGTAGATGTTGTCGTTAGAATCGGTTTCGATTTTCAACCATGCGCCTCTGTTAGGAATCAGGGTTGCGTTATAAAGGCGTTTACCGGTCGGAGAGATTTCGCGTTTGAAATACACGCCGGGAGAACGAACGATTTGTGATACAATTACACGTTCTGCACCGTTTACGATGAAAGTACCTTTGTCAGTCATGGTCGGGATGTCGCCGATATAGACTTCCTGTTCTTTGATTTCACCGGTATCACGGTTAATGAGCCTTACCATGACTCTTAATTGTTTAGCATAAGTAGCGTCATGGATTCTTGCTTCTTCTATTGAATATTTAGGATTGTCAAATGTATAGTTGGGAAGAAAATGAAGCTCCAATCTGCCCGTATAGTCTTTAATCGGGGAGAACGAGAGCAATTCTTCCTTTAAGCCTTCTTTAAGAAACCATTCAAAAGAATTCTTCTGAACTTCAATTAAATCCGGCAAATCATCCAATCTGGTATTCGGAATACCCATTGGAGTTACTCTGGTTGCGCATTTTTGTGTCGACATTTATTTACCTCGCTAAATGTGGCGTACTACTAATATTTATAAACAGTTTTTATATTTTTTTGTGCACTGATTACTTATGTTTTTGCTGTGTTTTAATATGAATAAAGACATTTTTACCCATATCTAACCATTCTACTATCTTACCCGCTAAATCATGGTAGTCAAGAAAAACAGGGGCTTTTTAGATTTTTAGTGAAATATATTTTAACAATTGCGTTTTTTAAAAGACAAAATCACCCGAAATCAGCGATATAATTGCATTTGGCTGTCAACCCTGCCACAGGGTTATAAAATCATCAAAACATCACGGACAACTTTTGTTGCAACAGCCGTCGAAACTTCACTTTTATCATAATCCGGCGCCAACTCCACCACATCAGCTCCGACAATATCAAATTTTGAAAGATATTTCAGCCATTCTCTAAGCTGGTGATAAGTAAAACCGCCTGCTTCCGGCGTACCGGTTCCGGACATAATTGACGGGTCCAGAACATCAAGGTCAATTGTTAAAAATATTTTTTTCTCCTTAAATTTTTCCAGTCCGTCGAAAGAATCAATCAATGTTGAGTACTTTTTCATCAAATCGAATTCTTCTTTTGTTCCAGAACGGATACCGATTTGTTTTATATTTTCAAATCCTGCAATTTCACCGATTCTTCTGATTACGGAAGCGTGAGAATTTTTCTCACCAAGATAATCATCCCTCAAATCAGTATGAGCATCAAAATGAATGACGCACAAATCATTGAAAAGGTTCCTGCAAGCCTTAAAAGCAGGCAATGTAACGAGATGTTCACCGCCGATTCCCAAAAATTTCTTTCCGGCGGCATAAATTTCATCTACATTTTTTTCAATCAAATCCAAAGACGTCTGAGTGTTTCCAAGAGGAAATTCCAGCTCTCCCGCGTCAAAAAATTTTACATCGTTCAAATCCTTATCAAAATCCGGCGAATATTCCTCAAGCCCCCAGGAAGCCAACCTTATCCTTTCCGGCGCAAACCTGCTGCCCGGCCGGTAAGAGCACGTGCCGTCAAAAGGAAGTCCGACCATAACAATCTTCGCTTCATCATACGAGGACAGCGAACCCATCCAATCTTTGCTCAAAAAAGGCCCGGAAAGCATTAGCTTACCTTTTTAGAGTAAAGTACAATTTTAATATTTCCACCGAGAATATTTCTGTCTCTTTCATAAGGGGTAATTTCAAGCTTAGAAATATTTATCAGGTAAGGATAATTGTAAATATCCTGAAAATATGATTTAAACTGCGGATATGTACCGTAAAGCTGCATGCTGATTTCACATACGTTGTATTCTGACTGAACATTTTGATAAACAAGGTCATCAGCAGGAGCCATGTTATATGCAATCGAATAGAGTTTCAATTTGTTGTATTTTGCTGCCTGAATAACATCCTCAAACATCACCCCGAAAGAAGACATTGAGTCAGAGGTGGGCGTATCATTTTTATAAATAGGTTTTGTGATAGCGCTTTCTTTTTGCACATGCGCAGCTTTGGCAGATTCCAAATCAGCGATTTGCTGTTTTATTTGTGCAATCTGTTCTTTTGAACTGTTCAAATCCTTATAGGAGTTATAAGTTCCGGTAATCGCCGGTATCAAAAGATATAGTCCGTATACTGCCGCACAAATTATTATTGCTAATCCGATTGTTAAATTCTTATTCACTTATTTATCCTTTTCACTATTTATTAAAATGAAGTTAAATCCTGTAATTTAGGTATTGAAAGCCCGCCTTTTGCTTCAGGTTCGCCGCCTTCACCATCCGGGTTTTCAAGCAATTTTGCTGCTTCTTCGGCTGCTTTCGCCAGCATTGCCGCATAAGCAGGGTTGGTAAGGCTGAAAGTATATTGAGCATTTGAATCTTTTTCAATATCAATAGCTCCGCCCATATCATCCACTTTCAGCTCGGAAAGTATCAAATCCGATTCGGGAACCAGAGCTTTTACACTGCGGTAGAAAAGATACAAATCATTTACCGATACAGTCTGACCGCTGATTTTATATGCGTCATTACCCTCGCCGATAAAGGTGTTAATCCAGACTTTTGCAGGGATTTCCGCACCCAGCGCAGAGAAATATAGGACTTTATTTTTAGTAGTTTTATCTATTTGCTTTGCAGCAGCATAAATATCTATCTTATTTTTATCTTTTTGCAGCTTGTTGAGCTGTTCGTTTAATGTCGCTATTTCCTGCTCATTTTGCCCTTTCTGTGAAGCAAAAGTTGCACCGATACCGCTCACCATTTTTTGACCGGCAAAACAGAGCCCGCCGACAATAGCCGCAATAATAACGCCATAAATCAAAATCTGATCGCCGGACATTTCAATTTCTTTGCCCATAAGCTCGAAAGTAACAGAATCAGGAGCTGCTTTCTTTTCTGATGAGAGGAAATTGAGCTGCAATGCCCAGTTTCTTGCTGTATAAATAGCAGCACCGATTGATTCGGGGGTAATTGCGTTCTGATAGTTAGGCAGAATATTGAGGTTCACATCCATAATGGGCTGTTTTGCAAATTTATTGCATTCAAGGAACACAACATTAGCTCTTTGTCCGCTCATATGCAGTGCAAGGGCTTCTGCGCTTACATCATTTGTTTCACTTATAATCAAAAGCTTTTCTGTCGGATATTTTGCAAGTACAGCCGAAGCAGCCTGCGAAATAGCAACGTAAACTTCGTCACCGTTAAAGGCTTTAATCGCCATCGGGTCTTCAAAATATTCAATAACGTTATGTTCAAGCATTGAGAACACAGAATAGCTGTTCTGGGAAATCAAAAGAATATTCCAGTTCGGATCGCCAGCAACAAGCCCTTTTGTTATTTCCGTAAACTCAAGAGCCTTTATAAGTGACGAATTTGTATTTTCAATAGCAAGAAGATTTGCTCCGAGCTCTTCAAAAACCTGTTTGATATTATTTACCATAGATTCTTGAACAGCAGAGAAGAGAATATATCTATTGTCCGATTTATTGTTAGCATTAACTTCCACCCAGCTGACGACAGGAGGATTTTTCTTAAAAATGTAATTCTGTTCAACATCAGAAGTCAAAGCAGTAGTTACACCTTCGTCATCCAGCACCGTAGGTAAGAAAGTATGCCCGAAAAATACGTTAGGCAGGTTTAAAACAACATTTGCCTTGGACGGAAGAATTTTTAATTCCTGAAATAACTCATTGAGAACAATTCTAAATGAATTAAAATCCTCAATTTCTCTTGTTTGAGGGTTGTATTCCAGAGGGCGGTTTGCATATTTCAAAACCTGGTGGTTTCCCGGGTCAACAACAATCATTTCCAATCCGACGTTTTGAGAAATAGAAACGCCGACGTTAACTTTGTTACTTAAAGAAAATTTTGCTAATAATTCGTTTAAAAAATCACTCATCTATAATTCCAAATCTTTCATTGCATACAATTCTATGATTGACATTATATTATAGTATAATAATCATGGCAATAATTTAATACTAACGGATGAGAAAATGGATATTAACAATTACATATACGGCAGAAACAGCGTCATAGAGGCACTTAATTCACAAAGTAACAGAATTAACAAAATATTAATTTCCCAAAATGTTTCTAAAGATACAAGAATAAATGAAATAATTAAGCTGGCAAAAGAAAATAACGTAATATTTCAATTTGTACCGAAAGAAAAGTTCAAAGACCTTGCCCTGCTGCCTCATCAGGGGGTTGCGGCTTATGTTTCTCCCGTAAAATACCATGACATTGACGAATTTCTCTCACAAAAAGACAATAAAAATTATAAAAAACTTGTAATACTCGACGGAGTGGAGGATCCGCACAATTTCGGAGCAATTGCACGAACAGCGCTCTGCGCAGGCTTTGACGGCATTATAATTCCCTCAAGGCGCAACGCGCAGGTAAATGCAACCGTCGAAAAAACCTCGGCGGGAGCTATTAACCACCTCCCTGTAATGCAGGTTAATAGCCTGTCAAGCACAATTGCAAAGCTCAAAGATAACGACTACTGGATAATTGCCGCAGACGCAAAAGGAAAAGATAATTACTTTGACGTGGATTTCACGAACATGAACATTGCTCTGATTATGGGCGGAGAGGAAACCGGTGTTTCAAAAGGCAACATGAAGCAATCAGATTTCGTAGTCAAAATCCCAATGTTAAGAAATTTTAACTCTTTAAATGTTTCAAACGCAGCAGCAGCAATAATCTATGAAATTGTTCGTCAAAATATAAAAAACAAGGTTTAGAATTATTAAAAAGTGGGCATTAATAAAATATAAGGATAGAATTTTATTAACAGCCCGAATCAGGAGATACGATGGTAAACAAGACTGACAAATTTGCTAACGAAGAAGCAGAAACAGTTGAAAATGAAGAGGTTTCGCTGGAGGATTTGAACCAGCCGTCCGACGATGAAGACCTAATCATGTCGGTGGAAGAACCAAAAACAGAAGAAAGCGCCAGCACGGTCAATGCTGACGATTCGGTGAAGATTTATCTTCAACAGATTGGCAAAATCCCGCTTTTGACAGCCGAAGAAGAGCTCCATGTAGCAAAAGAAATCAAAGACAACAACTCTGAATCAGCAAAAGAAACCCTTATTAATGCAAATCTGAGGCTTGTTGTCAGCATTGCTAAAAAATACATCGGACGCGGCTTATCGTTCCTTGATTTGATTCAGGAGGGCAACATGGGGCTTATGAAAGCCGCTGAAAAGTTTGATTACGAAAAGGGATACAAGTTTTCAACCTATGCGACATGGTGGATTCAGCAATCCATCACCCGCGCAATCGCTGACAAGTCCAGAATAATCAGACTTCCTGTCCATATGATTGAAACATTAAGTAAAATTAAGAAAGTTACCGTGGATTTAACAACAGAAACGGGGAAAATCCCTTCAAAAGAAGAAATCGCGTACAAAGTCGGAATTCCGGTTAATAAACTTTCTGCGCTTATAAAAGCTGCACAATCCACCATAAGTATCGAAACACCCGCAACAGTCAAGGATGAATCCTCAAAACTGGGCGATTTTATTGTCGATGAGAGCACAATTTCACCGGACACAAAAGTAACACAGGAAAATCTCTTTGATGACATAAGAAAAATGCTCAACCAGCTCAGCCCGAAAGAGCGTGATGTTCTAATTTTGCGATACGGGCTAAATGACGACGGAATGAGAAAAACCCTCGAAGAAATCGGCACCCGTTACGGCGTTTCGCGCGAAAGAATCCGCCAGATTGAAAATCGCGCTATCAGCAAGCTTAAAAAGTTATGCAAAAACAACAATCTTAATAAAAATTTGAAAAATTATTTTAATTAATTTTGATTGGAATTGTTGATTGGGCGTAAAAATCTGGTTTTATTTATTTTTCTAGCTCGATTCGCTGCGCTCATAGGCGTCGAAAAATAAATAAAACCAGATTTTTACTTTGGAAGTCCCCCCTGTGATTTTTATATAAAAGAAAAAGCAGGGATTTTTGCTTTAGAGTGACTATGGGGGAGCCCTGAAAGGGCGGAGGAATCGGAACGGCAAAGCAAAAATCCCTGCTTTTTCGCTCCGACCCGATAATCAGCCCATTCCCCGTAGTAAAAGTAGCAAAACATCAATTTTTACCCAAAATCGCCCAAAACCTGATATCCGCTAAACTAAGTATTTTAACTTTTCGATAAAATATGATATACTTATGAAAGAATTAGTTGTAATTATAGAAAGAGTTTATGCTGCAGTTAAAACATAGTAAAGGATTTAGTACTACAGAAACGTTGACAGTATTTGTCATCGTTATAATAATAGGCGCACTGATTATTTCCGGCCTTATTCACAATGCCCAGAGGCTCGAAACAGTCAGCCAGGTAAAAAAGGCATATAACACTTTCAATAAAGCTTACAATCTTGCAAAAATGCAGGAAGGCGGCCCCGAAAGCTGGGCAAGAACTAAATATCCTGTAATTGACTATTACAAAATTCTTAAAAAATACGTAAGAATTACACATATGGACATCCCCGCACATCTTTCCGGCCTGATTTATTACGGAATCGGCGGAGATCAGGAAATTTATGTTTCCAGAAATGAAGCTGTTCTCGGACGCCTTGAAGACGGCTCTATTATCAGAATCGCAAACATAAATCCACGCTGCAACTCCGTTCACGGCTCCTCCACCGCACTTAGAAATGTATGCGGCGAATTGTTTATCCAAATCAGAGATATAAACGGAAATGTTACGTTAACAAATTCGATTCTTGGAAAAAATACCTTTGTATTCTATATTACGACCGAAGGCTTTGTCCCGGTGGGCTCAAAAGGCAGCAAAGAAGACGCACAATATATGTGCAGCAAGTCCAACAACCTCAAAACAGACAGCAGAAGCTGTACTGCCTGGGCGCTGGCTAAAGAAAATCTTGACTACCTTTCCCGCCAGATTAAATGGGACTAGAAATAGCTCAGTTTTCGCAGCTCATGTAACCGAGAATGCTGAACGCCGTAATTTTCTCATCTGAAATGTTCAGCCATTCATATTTCGGGCTGTCAACATTGCAGCTGCATTCGTCAAAATGATGGCAGATTGTTGCGTCTTTGAGCGTCAAAATATGCTTAATCATTTCATGCTTATCCCGCACAAAGGTGCCGTAAATCTTAAATGATTCGGTAAAAACAACGATTTCCGTAACTCCGCCCGTCATATCCGACACTTTGATGATTTTTTCAATAATATCTGACATAAAAAACCTCCTTTTATAAATTTTTCATCCAATCCGCTGCACAACCGGTTAAAAAACTATATTTTCGATAGCACAGCCTGCTTTATTGGACAATTAATTATAAAAGGAGGCTTTAAAAATTTTATCCGTAAAACGGGTTAGTACTGACTGAGCTTGTTTTCGATAATTTCGACTTCATTTCCGTCAGGGTCTTTTATAAATGCTATTTTTAGCCCTGTGCCCTCAAGCACAAAAGGCTCATACAAATAGCTGTAGCCCATTTTATTAAGTTTTTGCGTAAATTCATCAAAAGATTCCGTCTCAAAAGCAAAATGCCCGAAAGCATCACCGTTTTTGTACCCGTCCATCGGCGTATCAAAGTTTTCGGTCAGCTCAATCTGCACATTTCCGTAGCCGTCAGCAAGATAATGCAGCCTGCAATCGTCCAAATCCATTGTTTTGACCTCTTTTAAGCCCAAAAGCTCGCCATAAAAACGCATTGATTCAGCGTAATCTTTAACTCTTATCATTATATGAAGCAATCTCATGATTTTTCCTCCTGGTTTCCAATCGGGTTAATTATATCATATCATTGTAATTTTTGCTTTAACTGATATATTTAAGTAGGGTTAAATTTTATGCAAAATATACTTTTTATAATCGACGAACTAGAACTGAAATACTTTGAGTTTAACGATCTTGTGACCAATCACTGGTTAATCAAAGAATTTCTCGACAGGGGCTACAAAGTCTGTGTTTCCACCAAAAACAGGCTGCTAATTGAAAACGCAAAAGGAACTGCGCTATATTTTGATTCTTTCGCAAAAAACGGCGATATTTTCTACGAAAAAATCGAGAAAAAAGGGCTGATTAACGATTTTGACGTTGTATTTTTCCGTCCTGACCCGCCTGTTGATGTAAATTACATAAACGCCTGCTATGTATTCGATTTCGTAGATAAGGAACGAACTTTATTGATAAATGACCCTTGCGCGGTGCGAAATTTCAATGAAAAGCTTCATCTTAACTATTTTCCGCAATATGCGCCCGAAAATATTGTAACTTCCTCAAAAGAAGAGATAAAAAGCTTTGTGAACAAAGTTCAAAACGCAATAATAAAGCCATTAAACAGGTGTTTTGGCAGCGGAGTATACTTTCTTCACGCAGGCGACCCGAATATTAATTCAATCATCTCTTCGCTCACAGAAGACGGAAAAACAGCGGTTATGGTGCAAAAATACCTCGACAAAGCCATTCACGGCGACAAAAGAGTGCTGATTTTTAACGATTTTGTTTTCGATGAATGCGTAAGAAAACTTCCGGGCAAAGATGACTTTAAATTCAATACTCATTCGGACAAATTCTTTGAAAGAGCCGAACTTACGCCAAAAGAAAAGGAAATGGCGCTTGATGTTGCCTCAAAACTCTCAAAAACGGGGCTTTATATGGTCGGGCTGGACGTTATTGACGAAAAAATAATAGAAATCAACGTCACAAGCCCATGCTATTTCATAAGAGAAATAAACCATCTCGACCAAACGAACTTCCAAAACACCCTGATGTCACAAATAATTAACTTTATCAACGCAAAAACGGCAAAACTTTATGCTAAAACAAATAGCTGATACAAAAAATATCAACGATTTAGACTTCCTCACCGAAATTTTTCGCTCGGGCTGCAAAACCGGCGAAAAAACAGGAATCGAGTTTGAAAAAATCGGCGTTTATTCCGACAGCCTTAAAGCCGTCAGATATCCTGATATTGCGCGTTTTTTACAGACTTTTAAAAACGGAAACTGGAGCGGAGTTTACGAGGGGAACAATATTATCGGGCTGAAAAACGAAACAGGAACGATTTCGCTCGAACCCGGCTCGCAGCTTGAAATAAGCCTGAATCCGCTTGATACTATTGCGGAAATTGAAAACAAAATCACGGAATATAACAAAATAACAGCCCGAATAGCCGAAAAAATGGGAATAATCTGGCTCGGCTACGGAATCCAGCCCCTTTCGACCAATAAAAATATCAAAATCATCCCCAAAAAACGCTACGAATACATGACCCGCTATCTGCCAACAATTGCAAAAAAGCCCCTCGTAATGATGCGCGAAACATCGGGCATTCAGACGGGGATTGATTATAAAAGCGAACAAGACGCAATGCAAAAACTGTCGCTTGCGCTGAAACTTTCGCCGATAATCAGCGCTGCATTCGCAAATTCCCCCGTTCGCGGCGGAAAACTTACCGGATATAAGTCATACAGGGCGTTCAGCTGGCTGCATACCGACAATGAGCGCTGCGGGCTCGTCAGCTCAAAGCTTTTTGAGCGTGATTTTGAGTTTTCGTTTGAAGATTATGCAAAAATTCTGCTCAATGTGCCGATGATTTTCATTGAAAGAAAAGGAATCGGCGCAATTCCGGTCAAAAACCTTACCTTTTCGCAGTTTTTAAAAGATGGTTATGAGGGTTTTACAGCGCAAATCGAAGACTGGGAGCTCCATTTGAGCCTTTATTTCCCTGACGTAAGGCTAAAAAGCTATCTTGAAATCAGAAACCACGACAACCAGCGCCCTGAGTTAATTCCGGCGGTTCCGGCATTCTGGAAAGGGCTTTTATACTCCAAAAACGCTTCAAATGAGGCGCTTGAGCTGCTAAAACCGTTTTCTTACATAGATTTTGAATACATCAGGCGAAAAACCCCGAAATGCGGGCTTTCAATGAACATCAAAGGCTACAATCTCGCACAAATCGCAACAGAAGCCCTCAAAATCTCTTACAGCGCGCTCAAAAAAGCCGGAATCGGCGAAGAAAAATACCTTGAGCCGCTTCTGGAGCTCACAAAAGAGGGCAAAACGCCTGCGGATGTAATTATCGACCGCTGGAACGGAACGTGGGACAAGGATTTGCAAAAACTTATTGAATACTCAACTCTACGATAAAATTCTGACATTGTAGTCTTGAAATTGTTTCAGGGGCTAACAAGTTGTGTCATAAAACATACTTTTACAAACTCTTGTATATTACGTTAACAAAACTAAACTTGTAAATCCGTCCTTTTTTGCTTAAAATTAGGATTGTATGGGATTAAAAAGGAAGATTTATGTATAACGTTGCTATAATCGGTGCCGGCCCCGCCGGAATTTTTGCCGCTCTTGAAATTACAAAACTCAGACCTGAATGGAAAGTCGTAATTGTCGAAAAAGGCTTGAGAATTGAGCAGAGAAAGTGTTTTTTAAGAGAGGGCTTTGAAAAATGTCCGAACTGCAAAAAATGCGGACTTTTATGCGGATGGGGCGGTGCAGGCGCGTTTTCTGACGGGAAATTAACGCTGACACCCGATGTTGGCGGCCATTTGACCGATTATTTGCCCAGAACAAAAGTTGAAGAGCTCATAAAATACACTGACGATTTATATTTGAAATTCGGCGCAACTGACGAAGTTTTCGGCACAAACAGAGATGATTTTGCGGATATTGAGCGCGCAGCAACGCTTGCAGAGCTAAAACTCGTCCATTCGCCCGTTCGTCACCTCGGAACAGAGCGCAGTCTGGGCGTCTTGAAGAATATGCAGGATTATCTGGACGAAAGAGTCACAATCCTCAACAACAAAGTCGCTGACAGCCTGATTGTCCAAAATGAGCAGGTAAAAGGTTTTGTCACGCAGGATGGAGAAAAGATTCTCGCCGAATATCTGATTATCGCACCCGGACGTGAGGGCGCAGACTGGCTCACCAAGGAATTTGCAAAGAATAAAATCGGAATGATTAACAACGCGGTTGATGTAGGGGTTCGTGTTGAGCTTCCGGCGCCTGTTTTCCAGCCGATTACAGACAAATTATACGAATCAAAGCTGATTTACCACTCTCCGACTTTCGGTGACGAGGTCAGAACTTTCTGTATGAACCCTTACGGCGAGGTTGTAGCGGAAAATTACAGCGGAATCGCAACAGTAAACGGGCACAGCTACGCAAACAAAAGAACTGCGAACACAAACTTTGCACTTCTTGTGAGCGAAAAGTTCACAGAGCCGTTTAAAGAGCCAATCGCCTATGGTCAGCACGTTGCAAGGCTCGCAAATATGCTTTCCGGCGGAATTCTCGTTCAAAGGTTCGGTGATTTGCTTGACGGACGCCGTTCAACCCCCGAAAGAATAAAAAGCAGCATAATCACCCCCACGCTACAATGCGCAACTCCCGGTGATTTGAGCCTTGTTCTTCCATACCGCCAGATGACCGCAATCATTGAAATGCTCAAGGCTCTGGACAAAATTGCTCCCGGCGTGGCTTCCAGATATACGCTTTTGTACGGTATTGAAGTAAAATTCTACTCCGGACGCGTAAAACTCACAAAAGAGCTTGAAACCGAGCAGGTCAAAAACCTTTTCACAATCGGCGACGGCGCAGGCGTAACCAGAGGGCTGATTCAGGCCTCTGCATCCGGCGTTCAGGTTGCACGAACGATTTGTGACAGATAATGGGGCAAAACAACTGAATAAACTCGCCCTTAAAGCCCTCAGGACAAAAATAACGAAAAATCCGGAGGCAGCGAAAGAGCCAAAAGATTGTATGAATTCTGCGTAAAATCAGCACGGAGGCTGGGTGTAGATTACTCTACAAATTTTAGCAATCTGGTTTAATGGAAAAAATCGCCCTTTTCGTCACACTGAACCCGTTTCAGGCCGAAAAGACGGCAAATCAAACTTTCTAGAGCAAAAATCAGTTGCCTCCGCGTCACCCTGAATTTATTTCAGGGTCGCAAGGACGCGAAAAACCGGCTTTTGACGGAAAAATTTGCAATTTCAACATAAATCCGGCGATGCTGAAACAAGTTTAGCATGACTGATGGGAAAACAACCCTCCCCGTCACCCTGAATTCATTTCAGGGTCGCAAGGACGCAAAAATACGATTTTCGGCGGGAAAATTTGCGGATTCAACATTAATCCGGCGATGCTGAAACAAGTCCAGCATGACGGATGGAAAAACCGCCTAGGAAGCCTTAAAATCTTTCCCGCCAACGATTTTCAACCGCCTTTGCGCGCCCTCACCCACACTTTCTGACGAAAGATTGTGCTGCTCAACAAGTTCATGCTGCATTTTGCGGATTTGCGGGTTCTGCGGCGAAAGCTCAACATCGGTTTCCCCGTCCAGAACCTTTTGAATCGCCTCTTTTGTTTCATCAAGAGCGCGCTCCTCCTCGTCAACATAAACAGAAGGCATTTCATCATCGCTATCACTCAAGCCCAACGCCTGTTTCAGGACTTTTTGCACCTGAGAGGTAGAATTTGAACGTACATAATAAATCGGCAGCCTGTATTCGTTTGCAATGCTCAAAATCTTGTTTCCGCCCTTTGCAAAGTTCTTGTGACAGATAATTATGTCCGCATCGTCGATATTTTTGGTCAATTCAGTGTTCAAATTCAGACGTTCAATCGCCTTTTCAACAATCGTGCGGCTGACAGCGTAAATATAGATTTTTTTGAAATTTTTAACCTGATTTACATACTGCTGGCGCGAAAAGCTGAATTTCAGGCTGTCATTTGCCATATTTATTTTTTCATCAAGCTTGTTTATCGTATCGACCAGCTTTGCTCCCTCAGAAACCTTTTCAGTCACCGACTGATCAACTTTTCTGATAACCGGCTTAATCGGCCAGCCGCGCAGAATGCAATCCACCGCCTCTGATGTGTTCGGATAAACAGCAAGCGTGTTTCTGTCAATAATTTCAATAACAATATCAAAAGTAGGCTGCTTTTCACGCTCAAGAACCGTTTTCTGGCAGGCTCTGCGCTTTGCTTCATCATCACCGAGGGTAACGGACTGGATTCCGCCGACCAAATCGGACAATACGGGGTTTTTTATAAGGTTTTCGAGCGAATTTCCATGCGCCGTGGCAATAAGCATTACACCACGCTCTGCAATTGTCCTTGCTGCCTGCGCTTCGGCCTCGGTGCCGATTTCATCGACCACAATAACCTCGGGCGTATGGTTTTCTACCGCTTCAATCATAATATCTTTCTGGTGCTCGGGCTGCGTAACCTGCATTCTTCTGGCATGCCCGATAGCAGGGTGCGGAGTGTCGCCGTCGCCGGCAATTTCGTTTGAAGTATCAACAACAACAACCCTTTTGTGAAGCTCATCCGCAACAAGGCGCGAAATTTCTCTTAATTTGGTGGTTTTTCCGACCCCAGGACGTCCTAAGAACAAAATACTTTTATTTTGTGTGACGAAATCCTTTATACAAGCGATGGTTCCGGTAACTACTCTCCCTATTCTGCACGTAAGACCTACGATTTTGCCCTGACGGTTTCTGATGGCGCTGATTCTGTGGAGTGTGCCGGGGATTCCCGAGCGATTGTCGTTTGTGAACTCCTGAACCCTGTCCGTAACGTACTTTATGTCCTCATCGACGATATTATCCTCGCCCAGATAGTCAATATTACCGTCCGAATGCCGAATTTCAGGCTGGCGCCCCAAATCCAATACAAGTTCGATTACATCCGACAACGCTTCAGCGTCTAAATATTTCGTAATCTTTGGTGGTAGAATCTCAATTAACCTATCCAGGTCACTGTGAAATTGTACGTTGCTCATATTATCCTTTCAATCGGCTGAAAACAGGGTTCGGCGCTATTGACATCTCCTTATTTAATGTACCTTACATGCTTATTATAACATTTTTTTGAAAGAGAGGCATTAATATTACTACTACTTCTGTAGCAAATTTACATATCTTTATAAAAACAATCACAGCACCGTAAATTGTAAACATTTATTACTTTTTACTCCAAAACATTAAAGAAATCACTCCCTCCTGCCGATATTATACTTGTAGGTAGATGTTAAGGAGAAAACCATGGGATACGCTTATTGGCCCGGCGCCTATACATTCAAAGATAAGCTGGGAATCCTGCTTCAGTACCTGAAAGATGAAATCGATTCCATTCTCAAAAAGATTAACAGCGAAAATTAAAAAAATCCCCTCAAAATCGAGGGGATTTTAGCTAAAAAGACGCCTGCGGCGTTGAAAATGACAATAAAATTACGTATCATCGCCAATGTTGCTAATGGGAACAGAAAGCAGCGAGAGGATAATCGAGCCGAACAACGCGCTCCAGAAACCATCCACGCTGAACCCCGGCGCAACCCATCCGGCGAGCATTAGAAGCAGGGCATTCACAACAAGCGTAAAAAGCCCCAGCGTAAGGAAGTTTATTGGCAGAGTTATAAACATCAAAACCGGTTTTATAAAAGTATTTATCAAACCGATAATAATACTGACCAAAAGCGCTGCCCAGAAGCTGCTTACACTGATTCCCGGGATAATCCATGCCACAAAAACAATCGCCAGTGAAAACAAAATCCATCTTACTAATAAATTCATACAAAAATCTCCTTTTGTTCTGATTTTGTACGAATTTTTCGCTGATTAAATCGTACGGTCGAGGAATTTCGGGTTAGTAATAAAAAGTTTGTATAAGAATACCTGAAATAATACTTATAAGAAGAAGAATTCCGGTAATTTTCAGGCTGTCTTTAAAAGAGGGGTTCTTTTTGTACAAAACAAGCAGCCCGAGCCCCGCACCGGAGCACAAACCCGCTATTGCGGAGCCAAAGCCTATAGCACCTTTCATTAACATCAGAGTAATGGCGATAGAAACCGCACAGTTGGGGATTAAGCCGAAAATCGCCGTTATAACAGGCTGGAATATGCTGTCAGAAAGGAAATATTGACCCAGATTTTCCTCACCGCCCGCTTTGAACACGCCATAGTTAATCAAAAGCGTAATTATAAGAACAAAAATGAACACATTCAATGTATGAACAAGCGGATGTAGCAGGATATCACGCTTTCTCGGGCGCCCGACTTCGTGATGGCAGCAGCCATGCTCGTCCTCAGTGTCGTTTTGCGATGTTTGGGGCAGAGTTTTATCGTTTTTTAAGAAAAAATCAACAGCATAACCCGCAATCAGCGCGATTGCAATCTTTGTGAAAACAAGAGGAAGCACCAGCGAAAGCTTTTCCGGTTCGCTCAACAGCACCGGCAGCGCCTCATCGGAGGTTGCCAGATAAACTGCCAGCAAAGTGCCGCGGGTAATGAGTTTTCTTGTATAAAGCGTACTTGCAATGATAGAAAATCCGCACTGCGGCACAGACGCAGCCAGAGCGCCCAGAATCGGCCCAGATTTTTTTGAGGCGCTCACGATTTTGTACATTTTTCCGGAATAATAAAACTCAATTAACTCAATAACCAGAAAAACAACAAACAAAAATCCAAGCATGTGAATGCTGTCCAAAACAGCGTCCAGCGCCCAATCAGGCAAAGGAATTTTTTCAACAAGCCCGTCAACCGGCGAAAAAAGCCAATCATTAAACTTTACAAAGTATTCCAACAGTTTTATGAAAAATTCCTGCATTGCAAACATCCTTTTTTATTGATTATACTACCTCAAAATAAAACTTGTTTGGTTTATAATTTATAAATTTAGTAGCAAAAAAATTTTTCACCTTGTTTTTAATTAATACATAACAAAAGTCAGGACTATTATGAAAATTAATGTATTAAACATCAATAATTTTTATACGCACATGACAATCGTTTCTACAATAAAAGACTACCAATGGATATTTGATATTTCCAAACAAGAAAACAAGCAGTTTCATTCCTCAATATATGAATATATCACATCTGTATTAGGCATAGAGCCGAACGCAGCTACGGATTTGATGATAGATTTGGATAAAATTGCAGCAAAAGATGACGCTGCGCGCTTTTCGGGCTTGCTCAAATACAAAAATAAAGATTTATTCTACACGAGAGTGAGAGATTATTTTATTAGCGAAAAATTGGGAGAAAAATTCGGTTTTTCAGACGAGGTAAAAGCACAAGTCCTTGTTCATTTAAAGAAAAGCCACACATGGGACATTGAGGACGATGAAGACAAAAAAACAAATCAAATTGCTTTTGAAATAGCCGAAAAATACAACCGCCCCGCTCATGCCGAAAGCAAAAACATAAACGAACTCGATAAATTCTTACTCAACGGAAAATAAATGATTAAACTAGACTATAAAAAAATTTTTCAAAATATTTTCACAATAATTGGAGTATTCTCGACCTTTAGCGTTGGTATTTATGCTGTTATTCAAATACATGACAGGTTATGCAAAGCTAAGCCGGTTTTGGAATACAAAATTGAGCATCATAAGATAAGAGACATGATGGATGATATGCAGCTTGCTAATGATTATGACTTTCCATTTTCCGATGAATATGAAGAGGGAAATCTTGAACCGATGGGATTCTTCGATGTCGAACTCAAAAATACCGGTGATAGGAATTTAAACTACGAAGATTTTAATGAATATAATACATTACAAATAAAGACAGACAACGACAAAGATCTTTACGGAGTTTTGATTGATGAACAAAAAAACTTGCAATATATACATCCGAAAGCCTATATAGAATCCGGTAGAATTTACATAATTTTTGAAAAATTAAAACCTAATGATGCAATATATATTAAGGTCTTTACCGCCCGAAATAAAATAAAGCATTTGAAGTTTTCCGGAACTACAAAGTATTTCAGAGTGCCAATCCCAGCAAATAGAACCAGTGTGATAATGAGTCAATGAGCTTTCAATTTCATATTATCCCGGGTTATTACAGCATTCTACCTGTTAAGCGCCTTGAATTCGCTTTCTCTCATGGAATAGATGGATTTATTGCTCTAACGGAAGTTCCTCTATGGAAACCGGAGGCAGGAGTATTTTACGTTGACGGGGTAATGGAACGAACTCCGATAATCAGAGCGCGTTGTATTTTGTGTCAAGTGCGATTTTGATTAACTACCCGGGTCAAGGTGTATTTATTCTTTCCCTTTCACAACTTCACAACATTTTGTTTCTATGTTTGTAAACTTTACACACTGGTTTTATATGCCGTTTTTGAAATCATATTCTACATAGTTGAAGAAATCGAAACGTGCAATATTTCATGGCAAATTTTTGAGCTGATAAAGAAACCTCACACATCTTCATCAATTTCTACCATCTTCCCCACCACAAAATCCATAGTGTCATAAATAAAATATGCCTGAAATAAAACAGTCAATTAATTTTCGTCTTCATCCGTAGTACAGTCCGCAGGAGCCTTATTGTCCTTATATTTGAGGTATAAAAAGATATCAATCAGCAAAAATGCCGTATTCAGCAGATAAAGCCAGAAAACCCAGTCCATATTCTCCAAAACCTTATGCGCAATCCCGCAAGCATACCCGAGAAGAATCAAAAGTGAAAATTTGAGGCTTTTTCCGTGCACGCATTTGCATTTATAGGTTTTGAGCGCCGCAATCGGCCAGCTTGCCCCGAAACACACCATCATGCCCGCTTCAAAAATACTCATTTTTTCTCCTCCTGTGTAATTTTATTTTTTAATACAATTTTACCCCCTGAAACTCATATTAAAAGAAATTTTTCGCTTTCTGACACCACCGAAAGCATAACAAAGCAGAAAACCATATACTTTCCGGCCGGACAAAACAGCCAACAGAAAGTCTGATGACCAAAAACAAACATTATTCTTTCGACGAATAATTTTCCTATTTCATTTTGATATCATTCAAATACAAATGAAAATATAACATAAGATTTAGGAAATTAAGGCAATGATGATTTGTACACGAATTTTCAACACAATGTTTATAAAAAGGTTATCAGCGATTTTTATGATAACATTGCTCGGAATGCCCTCTTTTGCCGTCCCATGCCAGTGTGCGCAGTGCAGGGAAGAAATTCTTTGCGAACAATATCTTTTTCCGGAAAAAGCTGCACCCTGCAATAAAGTCATAATAACAAACCTGAGAAACATAATCTGTAAAGGAAATGTTTTCAAAATAGTTTTTGATTGCAAATTCTGGTCTGACAAGCAAAAAGCAGGCGACAGGGTGAATTTTACCGTTCCGGAAGCAATTTACACGCAGGAGGGAACATTATTGATTCCGGCTTGCTCAAGAATAGTTGCAACAGTCATAAAAATTGAAAAACAGCGCAAATTTAACAAAAACGCAAGAGTTCACCTGAAATTTGAATGTCTTGTGCTTCCGGACGGTTCTGCAATTGCAATGAGCGCAAAACCTTTCACAAAAGACGGAACCCTGAAGGAAGGCCCCTGGATGACCGCAGGTAAACTAACCGCCTCTACATTAGGGCTGGGTATTGCAGGCGCGGGAGCAGGTGTGGGGTTTGCTTTCATTCCAAATCCCGCAAAAATTGGAACCGGACTTGCCATCGGCATTCCTGTAGGCTGCACTGTCGGATTAATAACAGGGTTGCTTACTCCCGGGCTAAAATACCATGCAAAAGCCGGTGAAGCCATTAAAATAATACTTTGCGACGATTTATGTATAAAAAAAATGGAATGCAGACAATAAAATATGGCAAAAAAATTTTTTACGGGACTTAAATCAAACAAAAAATCATTTAACAAAGAAAAACACCCGAAAATATGAAAGTCCTGCCCGCAACACGCCATTTTGACACCACACAACATCGCCCGATTATAAAAAGCACAAGAAACCCGCTTGAGCTTTACAAAATGATGAAAATGTACACGACTGAACGCAAAGAAAGGTTTCCTTACCTGAAAGCATTTTTTAACTGCATTGATTCCATGGCTTTCAACTGCAAAATGCGCGTCATCAAAGATGAATTCGGCAATCTGCTTGCCGGTTATACTTACAGGCTGCGAAAAAACCGGCTTGAGCAAAAAAGTATGTACATTGACGCCCTTGTGCGCAACAGGCAGAATACTGCGAGCAAAGGAGTTATGAAAAGCCTCTATCAGGACATGAAAAACATTGCAGAAAGCAAAAAAGCCGAAGAATTGACGCTTTTTTCTGTGGCGAAAGAAAAAGATTTGAGAAAAAATTATGAAAGTCTGGGGTTTAGAAAGGACGAAAGTGTTGATATCACAGGCGCTTATGTGATGAGGGCAAAAATATGGGAGTTTTTATCGAAGAAGTAGGATGGGTACGACATTTTCATCGCACCCATCTCATATATCATTTATTAGCATAGCTGGGTGATGTAAATTAATACACAGTTTGAGAAGAAATAACAGAGAGATTGATAAAATATATTTACCTAGCCGAAAAAATATATTATAAATTGTAGGTCAAGCATAGTTTGACAATAAATTCTATAAATCATAAAATTATTTCTAATGAGTGAATTTATAATTGATATTAATAAATGTA
>URFH01000020.1 GCA_900547155.1 uncultured bacterium
ATTCTTCTTCAAAAGCCATAACCAATTCAACTGTATCAAGTGAATCAGCACCGAGGTCACCTGTGAAAGATGCTTCAGGAGTAACCAATGCTTCATCAACGCTAAGCTGTTCAACAACTACTTTTTTAACTCTGTCCAGAACTGTACTCATTTGTGTTTTTCCTCTTTTTAATTAACTACGTGTTTTTCATTATTATTATACTATTTCAATATAAATATGCAATTTTGTAAAGCATTAATAAGCACATTTAATGTTTTTTTACATCAGAATAAAGCATACCCGCTAAATTTATTAAATTAAGTAACAGTTTTTCATAAAAATAAGGAATTTTAGCAAAAAAGCGCTTTTACGAACTTTAAGCAAACAGTGAAAAAAGAGGATATTAAAATGTTATCAATCAACCGCAACTTTAACAGCAGCCAAAATGTCAATTTCAAATCATGCATTTTAGACAACGCAGAATACAGATCAGCACTGAATTATGCAGAAAACAATTTATATATTGATTCAGCTCACCCAGAAAAAGGAATTGAATTGATAAATGCCCTTTATGGTATTTTTCACGACAGAAAAAAATATAATTTTATTGAATTCCACGTAAGGGATAACAAAGTTCTCACGTTGGAAAACGAAAAAATTAACAAAAAATACACACTAAAAAGCACTGGAAATAAAGGGCTGGATACGCTGAATGCTATTGTAAATTATGCAAAACATAACGAGGTTTATTCGAAAAGACCGATTAGTTTATACGAAGAAAAAGTAGCAAAAGCCCAAAAAGCACTTGATTCAGCAAAAAAGAAAATGTATGATGAGCTAAGAATAGAAATTACACAAATAAAGTATAATGTTCTGAGCTGAGAACGAAAATTGATAAAATGCTGTATTAATTTTAAGGAAAAAATACAAAACCAACAAAAAAGCCTCTTGAAAACAAGAGGCTTTTTTCAAATATCAATTAATTATTAAACAACCAGCCCGCCGTCAACGCCGATAACCTGTCCGGTCACGTAAGTAGCGTCTTCTGCTAGGAATTTGATAACAGTTGCGATATCTTCAGCTTCGCCCATTCTCCTCAAGGGGATGTGCTGGTAGATTTCGTTGTTATCGAGCCCTTCGGTCATTGCAGTTTTAATAAATCCGGGCGCAACTGCGTTCACGCGGATGTTTCTTGAGCCCAATTCTTTAGCCAGTGACTTAGTAAACCCGATTAAACCTGCTTTTGAAGCGGAATAATTAGCCTGACCTGCGTTGCCCATAACGCCAACGATGCTTGACATATTGATGATTGAGCCGATTCTTTGTTTCATCATGATTTTTACAACAGGGTGAGTTACGTTGTAAGCACCTGTCAGGTTGATGTTAATAACAGCGTTCCACTGGTCGGGGGTCATGCGCAGGAAAAGGCCGTCTTTTGTGATACCGGCGTTGTTCACGAGAACATCAATTCTGCCGAATCTTTTGTGGATTGCTTCTACGCCTGCATTTACGGCTTCAACGTTAGTTACGTCGAATTCAAAGATTTCTGCTTCTACGCCGAACGCTTCGCATTCTTTTTTTACTTCTTTAGCGTCATCTTCACGTCCGATGTAGTTAATAGCGATATCATATCCGCAGCTTGCGAGTTTCAATGCGGTAACTTTACCGATACCCTGGGATGCACCTGTAATCAATGCAACTTTTTTTTCTGACATAATTTTCTCCTTAATTTCTGATTCGCAATTTTAATATATTTCAGTAATTTTGTCTAATTATTAAGCGCCTGAACCGCAGCGTTCAATGTTTCTTCGTCATAAACATTAAGAACGGTCAAAGCCGGATTAATTTTCTTAACAAGCCCGGCCAAAACCTTGCCCGGCCCGATTTCAACAACCGTATCAACTCCATCAGCGGCCATTTTTTCGACAGTCTGCGTCCACATAACGGAAGAATAGATTTGAGCGGTCATTTTCGCCTTAAATCTGATTGCAGATGTAGTGGGCTCAGCGTCAACGTTTGTGAAAACAGGGATTTTCGCGTCTTTTATCTCGCAATCATTCAAAATTTCAGAAAATTTAACGCTCGCTTCTTCCATAAGCATAGAGTGGAACCCGCCTGAAACCGGCAGAGGGATAACTCTTTTTGCGCCTGCTTCTTTGAGCGCTTCGTTCGCCTTTGCAACCGCTTCGGCTTCGCCTGTAATAACAATTTGCGCGGGAGAATTGTAGTTTGCAACAGAAACCATGCCATCCACTTTTCCGATTACATCAAGAATTGAATCTTTGCTCATACCGATTACCGCGGTCATTGCGCCTTTGGTTTTTGTTGCTGCGTCGTTCATTTCGCGTGCGCGTTTGTCGATTAATTTCATTGCCGTCGCAAAATCAACCACATCCGCCGCATAATACGCTCCATATTCGCCCAGCGAGTGTCCGGCAACAAAATCCGGTTTTACGCCTGTTTTTTCTCTTAAAGCTTCCAGAGCCGCAATTGAAGTGACCAAAATAGCAGGCTGGGTGTTGATTGTTTGTTTCAAATCCTCCTCAGGCCCCTCAAAACACATTTTGGAAATGCTTCTGCCCAGAACTTCATCGGCTTTATCGAAAATTTCTTTAGCTTTTGCAGAAGTTTCGTACAAAGATTTACCCATGCCGACGGATTGTGAGCCCTGACCGGGGAATACGAACGCAATTTTTCCCATATAAAATTCTCCTTTTTCAAATCCTAACCTGCTGCGCAGGAACTCCTGAAAACAAGTTCAGGAGGCTAATTTCTATTAAGCAATGCCCTCTCTGAGCCTTACAATAACGGTTCCCCAGGTCAAACCTGCGCCGAATCCGCTCAAAATAGCTTTGCAAGGGAGCTTGATTTTACCTTCTTCAATGCCCTCTGCCATTGCAAGAGGAATCGAAGCTGCCGAGGTGTTTCCGTATTTTTGGAGGTTAACGATGATTTTGTCGTCGCTGTAATTCAATCTTGACGCCATTGCCTCGATAATTCTGTAATTTGCCTGGTGCGGAATCAAATAATCCACGTCATCCGGCGTCAAACCGGCTTTTTCAAGGCAGTTGCTGATAGATTCGGGCATTGTTGTAACAACAAATTTGTAAACCTCGCGCCCGTTCATAACGATTTTTTGTTTTTTCTGTTCGCAAGGCTCAACCAGCGGGCAATTTTCACCGTTCATCGGCATTTTGATAAAATCACCGTCTTTTCCGTTTGAATGCATATCCATCGCGATGATATCATCCACGCCGTCGACCGATTCTTTCAATACAAACGCCCCTGCGCCGTCGCCAAAAAGCACGCAGCTGGTTCTGTCGTACCAATCAATGAATTTTGAGTTTGCGTCGGTCGCAACTAGCAGAATATTTTTGTAAATTCCTGAAGAAATAAAGGATTTTGCAATGTTCATCGCATAAATCATGCCCGTGCAAGCCGCAGTAATGTCAAAAGCCGCCGCTTTGTCCGCCCCGATTGCAGCCTGAATCTCGCATGCAGTGGATGGATACGGATGAGCGGGCACCGAAGCCGCAGCGATTATTAAATCAATATCTTCAGCCTTCATTTTTGCTTTTTCAAGCGCATTTTGTGCTGCTTTTATGCCAAGGGTTACGGCATTTTCTTCACCTGAAACAACGCGTCTTTCCTTGATACCCGTTCTTGTGGTAATCCATTCGTCGCTTGTATCAACGAGTTTTGTCAAATCATCGTTTGTAATTACTGTTTCGGGTACTCCGTATCCCACGCCCGCAATCATAACGGGAATTAAATTTAATGACATAAATCTATCCTTCGTAAAATTCTGATATTTTTTTGTTTACTTCTGATTCAACGGCTTCTTTTGCCACTCTTACTGCGTTTTTGATTGCATAAGCTTTGCTTCTGCCGTGAGAAATTACGGTTATGCCCTTAACCCCCAAAAGCAGCGCGCCGCCGAATTCTTCGTAATTGATTCTCTTGTAAATACGCTTCATCGCAGGTTTTGCAAGAAGTCCGATTAACATGGAGAGAAAATCTTTTTTAAATTCCTGTTTAATCATCTGGAAAAGCATTGTTGAAGAGCCCTCAATCGCTTTTAAGGCAACGTTTCCGACGAATCCGTCGCAAACAACAACATCGCAGTTGCCCGAAAAGAACTCTTTGCCCTCAATGTTTCCGATAAAGTTCAATTTGTCCTGATTTTCTTCAAAAAGCTTGTAAGTAGCCTGCGCAAGCTCGTTGCCTTTTCCGGCTTCTTCGCCGATATTGAGAATTCCGATTCTCGGGTTTTCATTTCCGAAAACGCCTCTGGAAAAAGCCTCGCCCATTACCGCAAACTGGTAAAGCATATCGGGCGTACAATTGCTGTTAGCTCCGGAATCGATAAGAATAACGGGATTTTTCATTGTCGGAAGCGTTGTGGCAATCGCAGGTCTTTCAATACCCTGAATTCTGCCCAAACCGAACAAACTTGCGGCCATAGCAGCGCCTGTGGAACCTGCGGCAACAACAGCCTGTGAACTGCCGTTTGCAACTGCACTTACAGCGAGAACAATTGAAGATTTTTTCTTTTTACGGATTGCCTGTCCGGGCGCCTCGCCCATTTCGATTACTTCTTCGGCATGGGTGATTTTTATGTCGAGTTTGTCAACATTTACTCTGATTCTTCTGTAAGGAACATTGGGGCTTGTGCATCTAATGCCGTATCTTTTAATGTTTTCAAGCTCATGTTCAATCTGCTCCTGTTTTCCAACCAGCTCTATTGCAACATCATATTCCTGAGCAGCCCAAACAGCACCTGCAACAATCTCTTTCGGTGCGTGGTCTCCGCCCATTGCGTCAATAGCGATCCTCGTCATACTTCTTTCATTCTCCCTAAGTATTTTTCAGTCAATCTCCGTTTCCATCAGGAGATGCCGGGCGGCGGGAGCGTTTTTTGCTCCCTTTCGTCCAACAATACTTACTTACTCCGCTTTATCTTCAGAAGCTTCTTCTGCCGGAGCTTCTACAGTTTCTTCAGCTTTAACTTCTTCAACTGTTTCTTCAACTTTTACCTCTTCAGCGGGAGCTTCTGCTTTTTTAGCTTTTTTTGCAGGAGCTTTTTTAGCTTTAGCAGGTTTTTTAGCTTCTTCAACTGTTTCTACAAAGCCTTCTGCTTTTCTGGAAACAACTTTGCCTTTGTACTGGCCGCAAGCCGTGCAAACAGTGTGTGTCAAAACTAATTCGCCGCAATTAGGGCAGGTAGTAGTTTCAGGAACTGTTGCTTTCCAGTTAGATCTTCTGTGTCCTTGTGCTGATGCACCTGTACGTTTCTTTGGTACTGCCATTTTATTCTTCCTTCTTTATCTTCATATTTTTAAAAACGTCCAAACGGGGATCTGACTCTTCTTTGTGGGTATATTTTTCGACGAGAGCGCCCCCATTACAATTTATATCACAAACAGACGGATTTGGAATATTTAATATTACGGATTGATAAATTAAATCATCTACATCGATTTCATCCTCGCCGCACAAATCAGTGACAAAGTCGCCGTCTTTAAGTTCGATTTCGTGAGAAGAACCGTCATTCAAGCGTCCCAGCACATAAGTTTCGTCAACGTCCGTTTCGATTTTTTGAGAAAATTCCTTCAAACATCTGTCGCAAGTCAGCTTAACATTTGCAACAATTTTGCCTTTTGCGTTAATGCAGCCGCCGAAAGCAGAAAAAACGATTTCTGCATGAACAGGCCCATCTGTGCTGATTCCATCGACATTTTCGTCAAATTTTACAAGCAGGGCGCTGTTTTTGGCATTTTTTATGTCATCAATAGAAATTTTCATAGCTTATCTATAATATTTTAGACAATATCAAAAGTCAAAACCCGCACACCCCTTTTTATTAAAATTTTACAACCCGCATTGAATACGGTAAAATCGGTTTAGAGAATTGAGAGGATTTTATTATGGAAAATATCTTCGCCTGGGTTCATGCCAATGCACTGGCTGTTTCCACAGTGATTTTGATGGTAGCTTATGTATTTATTGCGCTGGAAAAAATATCCAAAGTTACGGTCGCAATGATTGGTGCGGTTTTTACGCTTTTTCTGGGCTTGCTCGCGCAGCACAAAGGTCATGGGCCTATTGACCCGAATTATTTTATAAATTTTGTTGATTTTAATGTAATTATTTTGCTTGTAAGCATGATGATAATTGTAAACATCGCAAACAAGAGCGGAATTTTCAGCTGGATAGCGAACGGGCTTTTGAAAAAAACAAAAGGTCATCCGGTTGCGATTTTGTGGGTTCTGGGGATTTTTACGGCGGTTGCGTCTGCGTTTTTGGACAATGTAACCACTGTTATTCTTGTAATGCCGATTACTTTCCTTGTTGCAAAGAAATTGGACATAAACGCGGTTCCTTTTTTGATAATGGAAATTCTCATGTCCAATATCGGCGGAACAGCGACGCTAATTGGCGATCCGCCGAACATAATCATCGGCAGCAAGGCAGGATTTTCATTTTTGACGTTTTTACAGGAGCTGACGGGCATTGTTGCGATTATTTTTGTTGTAAATATGACTATTTTGTATTTTTGTTTTAGAAAACAGCTCGCTGCCGACCCGAAAAAAATGGAAGCAATAGAACATCTGGACAATTCAAATACAATTGCGGACAAAAAGCTTGCGCTGCGTTCTTCAATCGTGCTCGGACTGGTGGTTCTGGGCTTTATTACGCATGATTTGACAAATATTGAGTCATATCTTGTTGCGCTTGCGGGAGCGGCGTTTCTTTTGATATTTGAGCAGCCGAAAACAATTCTGCGCAGCGTTGAATGGAACACAATTTTCTTTTTCATCGGGCTTTTCATCATCATCGGCGGTTTTGAGGCAGCCGGCGGCATAAAAGTCATGGCAGACTGGATTCTCAATGTCACGAGCGGCTCGGAATCAGCTGCGGCAATGCTTATTTTGTGGGCGTCGGGCATTTTGTCGGGCGTTGTAGATAATATTCCTTACACAGCAACGATGGCGCCGATGATTTACCAGATTCAGCTTGTTGAGGGGGCGGCTTACGCACATCCATTGTGGTGGTGTTTATCTTTAGGCGCGTGCCTCGGCGGGAACCTTACAATTATCGGGGCTGCGGCAAATGTTATCGTTTCGGAAACAGCTGACGCGCACAATTATCCGATTTCGTTCATGAGGTTTTTGAAATACGGTGCCGGAGTTACTTTTGTATCGCTGGTTTTGAGTTCGGTTTATATTTATGTGAGATTTTTGCATTAGAGCGGATTGGAATTGTTGGTTGGACGAACCAGAAAGGAAATCCGCTTTTCCGTTCCGATTCCTCCGGCTGATTCTCGGAAAAAGTGTATTTTTGAGGAGCTAAGCAGCCTCCCCCATAGTCACTGCAAAGTGGATTTCCTTTCTGGTTCTCAAAATTGGCAGTTGGTATGGATTTTGGGTTTCACGAAGTAAAAAGAGGTTGATTTTACTTTGTAGTGACTATGGGGGAGGGCTCTAAAAACTTCGTATCAAGCTTCTAACGTCGAATGCCCGGAGGAGCGGAATCGAACGGAGCTGACCGAAGGGAACGCTCCTTGCGGAGGGCTACGCTCAGGAGCCCGCAGCGTTCGATTTCAAGACAGCGGAACGGAAAAGTGAAATCAACCTCTTTTTACCACCCCCCGCCCGATTTTATGATAAAATATCACCAAGGAGAAACCAATGGCAATATTTTCAGATGATGACCAATTAAAACCCAAAAAGCCCGAAAACAAAGCAGAAACGCACCATCTTCCCGCAAAAAGCAAGGATTTGGAGCGCGCAAGCACGGATTTTGACAAATCTTTTGAAAATAACATCCGTCCGAAAAAGTTCGACGAATATATTGGTCAATCCGCACTGAAAGATACCCTGAAAATCTCGATAGAAGCGGCAAAAAAGAGAAAACAGCCGCTCGACCACCTGCTTTTTTACGGCCCGCCGGGGCTTGGAAAAACAACAATAGCAGGCGTAATCGCAAACGAGCTCAACACAAAAATTAAAATCACATCTGCACCGGCGCTTGAGCGCCCGAGAGATATTATCGGGATTTTAATGTCAATGAAAGACGGCGAAATCCTGTTTATTGACGAAATTCACCGACTTAACAAAGTTGCCGAAGAAATCCTTTATCCGGCAATGGAGGATTTTTACCTTGACATGACCACGGGAAAAGGCCAAACCGTCAAAACCCTGCGTGTTCCTATCCCAAAATTCACGCTTATCGGCGCAACAACAAAAGCCGGCGCTCTTTCAGGGCCGTTAAGGGACAGATTCGGAATCATCCACAGGCTTCAATTTTACACAATCGACGAACTTTCCGCTGTTGTAAGCAGAACAGCCCAAATTCTCGACATAAAAATCACCCCTGACGGCGCAAAAACGATTGCCTCACGCTCAAGAGGAACCCCGAGAATCGCAAACCGCCTCATAAAGCGCGCTGCCGACTTCGCGCTGGTCAGAGCAAACGGAAAAATCGACGCAAATACCGCAACAGAAGCACTCGACACGCTCCATATCGACAAATCCGGCCTCGACACAACCGACAGAGCAATGCTTACGCTGATAATCGAGAAATATGACGGCGGCCCCGTTGGGCTGGAAACAATTGCAGCAGCGCTCGGCGAAGATACAAAGACAATTGAAGATGTTTACGAACCATTTTTGCTGCAGGAGGGTTTTCTCCAGCGCACTCCGCGAGGAAGACGAGTTTCGCCCGAAGGTTACAGACATCTGGGCTACAAAATCAGCCAATCCCAGCAATCGTTGTTTTAGTTTTTACCGTTTTTTGCTGCTTTGTTCAAATCTTCCGCAGGCACAAATTGCTTTTTTGCAAAAAAACAAATTGCACAATCCCCATCCCCCCTCTCGCAAAGGTAAAGTTATAAATATATATTTTTAGGAACGTAAAAGCGGCGAAGCCCGTTCCGGTCCTAAAAATATATATTTATAACTTTACCGCCCGGGCAAAAAGCTAATTTTTCACTGACCAGCGCCAAAACAACCTCCCCCAACTGCCGCCTTATATTAGAAAAAAGGCTAATGAAAAAAACGAACCCGATAATTAAAATTAAGGAATGAAACAGAAAATTGTAGTCATAGGCGGAGGCGCAGCCGGCCCGAAAATAACGGCAAAGCTCCTGAGAACAACAAAATTTGAAAGTCAGGTTGATTTGTACACCGACGAAGATATTATTTCTTACTCGGCGTGCGGAATGCCGTATTTTATTGAGGGGCTGATTGAAAATCCGGAACGCCTCATCGTGCGCACCCCGCAGCAGTTTGAAGAAAAGGGCGCAAACATCCATCTTAACAAAAGATGCGTAAAAATCATCCCCGAAGAAAAGAAAATCATTGTTCAGGACACAAAAACCTACGAAACCGAGTATGTTTCTTATGACAAATTAGCCATAACCACAGGTGCGCGCCCTTTCATACCGCAAATTCAGAACATGCACCTTTCAAATGTCTTCACTCTGAGAAAACTTCAGGACGCAATCAACATAAAAAACGCATTAAAAGAATCAAAAAAAGCAGTAATCGTCGGCGGAGGCTATATCGGAATAGAAATGCTCGAAGCCTGCGCTGCAAACGGGCTCGACGTGACACTTGTTGAAAGTTCGCCTTATATTTTGCCGATTTTTGATGAAGATTTTTCAGAAAAAATCAGGGAGAAGATTCTTGAAATAACAAAGGACAAATACAATGTAAATATTGTCACATCTGATTGCGTGGTCACTTTTCAGGGCGAAGACAGGGTTCGGAAAGTTATAACGTCTTCGGGAAATATTTTCGACGCAGATATGGTAATTGTGGCCGCAGGAGTAGTGCCGAACACGGAAATCGCCAGAGATGCGGGGATTGAACTCGGCGTAAACAGCGCAATCCGCGTAAACAACCGCATGGAAACCTCAATAAAAGATATTTATGCGGCAGGGGATTGCATTGAAAATTTTCATGTTGTTTCCAGACGCCATGTATGGGTTCCCCTCGGGTCTTCCGCAAATAAAGAGGGCCGCTGCGCAGCAATCAATATTGCAAACGAATATGACGCTTTTCCGGGGATTCTCGGCTCCTCTGTGACGAAATTTATGAAATTAACAATGTCTTTTACCGGCTTAAACGAACGGGACGCGCAAAAATACGGGTTTGAGCCGGTATGCGCAACGGTTTCGCAAAAAGACCGCGCAGGCTACATGCCCGAAGCGCAGGCAATTACCCTAAAACTCGTTGCCGACCGCAGAACCGAGAAAATTCTCGGCGCGCAGGCAATCGGCGAGGGCGACGCGGACAAAAGGATTAACACGGTTGCGTCAGCAATCACCGCAAATCTGAAAGTAGGGGATTTGTTCAATCTGGACATGACCTACGCACCGCCGTTTTCAACCGCTGTTGACGCGCTTCTTTCTGCGGCAATGATTATTTATAATGATTTGCACAAATGCCCGTAATTGCAGTTTCATAGCTTATTAGCAACTTTTTTCTTAAGCTATATTTTTTGCGTTCTAAATTTTATTGAATTTTCCTTTGTAGCGGGGGGTTTCATTCAGGAGTTTTTTCATTTTCGTTTCGTTTTCAAAAGAAGTTGGAATCCACTTATGTTTCAACCGGTTCAAAGTGCCGTCCTTTCTGAAAGAAAGAAGAATTGTATCAATATCATTCTTCAAACTGTCCGAAGACGAATCTTTTCTGAACGCAATTGCGTAATATTCGTTAGTGTAGCGCTGGGGCAGGATTTTGAACGCATTGTTATCCAGAGTGAACCCCACAAGCAGCGCTTCATCAGCGGTCATGGCCTCAGCCTGCTTGTTTTGGAGCGCTTTAAAGCCGTCTTCATAGGTGCGATATCCCTGAACAATCGCTTCCGGCGCAAAATAGCGCAGATTTTTTTCACCGGTTGTATTTAAGACGGTTATGACCTTTTTGTCGTTTAATTCGCCTATAGAGCGGATGGAGCTGGTTTTTCTGACCATAACAGCCTGACCTGTTGTGTAATAAGGCACCGAAAACTTAACAATATTATTTCTTTGCGGCGTAACGGTCATCGTCGCAATCAGCATGTCAACTTCGCCCGAATTCAGCCTGGAAATACGATTGTGCTGGTTCACCTGCTTAAAAGAAACCTTTTTTTCGTTCCCGAGCAGCTGTTTTGCAATCAAATGCGCCAGTTCAATGTCATAACCCTGAAGTTTTCCCTTTTCATCAACGTAGCCAAAGGGTTTTGAGTCATATTTTACCCCTACGATAAGCCGTCCGCGTTCTTTTATTGCCGTGAGCTGGTCATTTTCTTTTTTAATATTTTTACAGCCGGCAAATACCGTCAAACCGAGCATTATAAAACATATTAGCGCTTTTTTGAACATCGTTTTTTCCTTTTGCACCATTATTTCACAAAAACAGCCATCTTGAAACGGCTATTGCCGCAATTATCCCCGCGCAATCCGCCAGAATCCCCGTCAGAAGCGCATGTCTGAACTTTTTTATCCCCACAGAGCCAAAATATACCGCCAGAACGTAAAAAGTCGTTTCCGAGCTGCCGACCATCACCGCGGCAAGCTTTGCAGGGTAAGAATCCGGCCCGAAATTATGAACAATATCGGACAACAACCCCAAAACCGCACTCCCGGAAAGCGAACGAACAACCATCACCGGCAAAATGTCCGCAGGGATTTTCAGCATTTCAAAAATGCCCGAAAAAGCGCCCTGCACAAGCTCAATCACCCCTGACGCGCGCAGCATTGAAACAGCAACAATAATTGCCACAAGATACGGCAAAATATTCACCGAAACCCTGAGCCCGTCCTTTGCTCCATCCACAAAGACCTCGTAAACAGGCACTTTTTTGAGCAATCCCCAGATTAAAACAATCAAAATTATTGCAGGAATCATCCAGACAGAAATCAGGTTAATCGCGGTTTTCAGCATTCTTCACCCCCTGTTTCTTTTTGCGGCGGGGTGAGTTTTTCAAGGATTTTTACAATCACAAGCGCGCTGACAAACGCAAATGTCGTAACAATCAACGTCGGAAGCACAATTTCCGTCGGGTTTTTCGCCCCGAATGACGCCAGAACCGCAATCACAGTCGCAGGCACAATCTGAAAACCCGCCGTATTCATCGCAAGAAGCGTGCACATAGCGTTTGAGGCGGATTTTTTCTCTTTATTAAGCTTTTGCAGCTCCTCCATTGCTTTTAAGCCCATCGGAGTAGCCGCATTTGAAAGCCCGAAGGCGTTTGCGGTAAAATTCATTGCAATATCACCGATTGCAGGGCTGCTCTCAGGGATTTCGGGGAAAAGCCTTCTGGCTATCGGGGTCAAAAGTCCGGCAATAAACCCAACCACGCCTGATTTCTCCGCAATCCGCATAATTCCCAGCCAGAAAGCCATAATTCCCGCAAGATAAAGCGCCACCTCAACTGATTTTTGCGCCCCCTCAAGCACTGCGCGCACAACCGCGTCAATTCTGCCCGTAAAAGCCGCGCAAACTATGGAAATGAAAATTATAAAAAACCAGATGTAATTCATAGCCCTATAATGGCAAATTTTGCGGGCGTAGTCAAATAATTAACGTTTCCCATCAACAAGGTTCCCTCTCCTAAGGGAAAGGACCGGAGTAAGGGCTTGGTTAAAGAAAACCGTTCCATAAACCATAAAAAAACGGGATAAAATCTCCCGTTTTTCGATGATTATAACTTTCTCATAGTAGGAAATGCGATAACATCCCTGATTGTGGGCGAATCGGTCAAAAGCATTACCAGCCTGTCGATTCCGATACCCATTCCTCCTGCGGGAGGCATTCCGTATTCGAGTGCGGTGATAAAATCTTCGTCGATTTCCATTGCTTCTTCGTCGCCTGCCGCTTTTGCCTTTGCCTGAGCCTCAAATCTCGTTCTCTGGTCAATCGGGTCGGTCAATTCGGAGAAAGCGTTCGAGATTTCCCAGCCGTTTACGCGGGTTTCAAACCTTTCTGTCAATCTCGGATTGTCGCGGTGGACTTTTGCGAGCGGTGATATGTCGCGAGGATAGTCGATGATGTGTGTAGGCTGGATTAGCTTGGGTTCTACGCGTTCTTCAAAGATTAAATCAAGAACCTTGCCCCAGTTTTCGCAATCATCCGCGTCAATACCGATTTCACGTGCTTTTTTGCGCGCGTCTTCTACAGTGAAAATTTCGCCAAAATCAATGCCTGTGTATTCTTCAATCGCGCCAACCATTGTTTTTCTGTCCCATGGCGGTGTGAGGTCAATTTCTTTGCCCTGATAAGTGATTTTCATTGTACCAAGAACGTCCTGAGCAACCGATGAAACCATATTTTCAATAAGCGCCATCATTTCGTTGTAGTCAACGTAAGCCTGATAGAGCTCAATCATAGTAAATTCAGGGTTGTGGCGGGTATCGATGCCTTCATTTCTGAAATTTCTGTTCATTTCAAAAATCTTTTCGCTCAAACCTCCGACCAGAAGCCTTTTCAAGTGCAATTCCGGCGCAATTCTCATATACATGTCCATATCAAGCGCATTGTGGTGCGTAATGAACGGTCTTGCAGCCGCACCGCCTGCCTGAGTATGGAGCATGGGCGTTTCGACCTCCAAAAAGCCCAGATTTGTAAGATATTCGCGGATTTTCTGGATAATGAGGCTTCTTTTTCTGAAAGTCGAGCGCACATCTTCATTCATGATTAAATCTACGTATCTCTGGCGATAACGGGTTTCTACATCGGTCAAACCGTGGAATTTTTCAGGCAGCGGAAGCAGCGATTTTGAAAGGATTTTGTAATCCGTCGCTTTAATGCTCAATTCGCCGCGCGGAGTTCTTCTGATTGTTCCGTAAACGCCGATAATATCGCCGATATCCACGAGTTTGAGGGTTTTAATTTTTTCAGGGTCCATATTTTCTTTGTGGCAGAAAATCTGGATTTTTCCCGAATCGTCCATCAAATCAATGAACATACCGGTATTTCTCATCGCCATAACGCGGCCTGCAACGGCATAAGCGTCATCGGTTTCTTCGCCCGCCGGCAAATCTTTGTATTTTTCCTGCAATTTGCTTGCGCTTGCGTTTTTATCAAATGAATAAGGGTAAGGATTGATTCCCTTGTCCGCCAAATCAGCCAGTTTTTGAATTCTTGTGGCTCTGATGGCGCCCTGTGTCGTGTTTTGTTCTTGCATATTCATTCCTCTGTAAATTATTTATAAAATAATTTTAGCATAAAAATATTTCCGTCAAAAAACCGGCTCCGGTGACTAATCTCATACAAACAGCGGTTTTCAAAAACAAATGCGGGTCAGAAAATAATGTAAAAGTGGAGCAAAATGTTTAGATTAATTCTTACTTTAATTTATCTGGTAATATATGTGCTGGTGAGATTTGACAGCGCAAATTACCGTTCTGTATTCAACGACAGGGAAAATAATACAAATTTTATAAGAAATATTTTCGGGAAACGAAACCGCAGAATAAAAGCGCTCCAGACTGCCAAACCTTTTTTAAAACCCTACGAAAAAATCTTCGCAAATCACACTCTTTCAAACAAAAATTGCTCACTTTCAATGAATGCAAGGAACAAATCTTTCACATTAATAAATTTGCACTACAACGAGCATGGGCGAAAAATGGCCGCAACAACTCTCGACATTTCGGTTGATATTGATGAAGTTTTTGACAGTGTGGCGGAATTATTCAGCTACAATACAACTTATGACGGGCTTTTGAGCACACTCAAGGTAGTTGCCACGGTGAAAGAAGAACCCTATAAAATAAAACCTGAAAACAAACCACCAGAGCAGAAAACCACCCCCAAAAAGCCTAAAAAAGAAGAAAAAACCGAAATTGTTAAAGTAGATTTCAAAAATAGAGAAATTCTCGATATCAATGACGGATTAATAGACATAAACAGCTGCTCGGAGGCTGAATTGACGGCGCTCCCCGGGATAAACATAATTATGGCGAAAAAAATCATACTTTATCGCGAAACAAAGCGCCCTTTTAAAAATATTGAAGAACTTTTCACAGAATTGAAAATAAAACCGCATTTTCAAAAACAGCTGAAAAATTTAATCTGCGCAAAGAAAATAAACATGCGAAAAGTCAAAAAAGCCCAGCAGGAAAGAACAATAGACCTTTAATGCAAATCAATGTCTATAAATATCTGAATAAAACAAACGCAGAAGGTCCAAATCAGCGATTCTGCCTCTGGGTGCAAGGCTGTTCACGGCATTGTGACGGATGTTTTGCAAAATCTACCTGGAGCCATCGAAAAAACAGGATTATGAGCGTCGATGAGCTGTTTTTTCTCATAAAGGAGCAAAAAGGGATTGAGGGTGTAACTTTTTTGGGCGGAGAACCTTTTGAACAGGCAAAACCGCTTGCAGAACTTGCCCGAAAGGTTCAAAATCTCGGGCTTTCCGTGCTCACCTTTACGGGAAACACTTTTGAGGAGCTTAAAAAGTCCGAAAATGAAGATATTCAGGCACTTTTGAAATACACAGACCTTTTGATTGACGGAGGGTTTGAAAAAGAGAATTTTGACCTTTCACGCCCGTGGGTGGGGTCGAAAAATCAGCGATATATCTTTCTCACGGACAGATATTCAGCGGAAGAAATAAAAAATTACAAAAACAAAATTGAAGTCCGCATTGAAAAAAACGGTTTTGTTTTTGTGAACGGAATGGGTGATTTTGACGCAATAAAGCGGGATTTGTGTTTACACAGCCCGAAAAATAGCCTATAATATCGGAAACCCTGAACCTGCTTCAGGGTTTAACGAGCCTCAATTTCGCTTATAACGCGAAAAAACACTAAAAATTACGGAGTTGAAATATGTTAAATAAAAAAATTGCAAACCTTTTAAGAGCCCGATTCCCATATATTTATTTGACAACCTACGAGGAAGAACGCGCCACAGCTATGCTTCGCGCCATTGTGAACAACGAAAAACTGATAAAATTCCCTCGTGAAATTTATATCTGGACGCAAACTAACGGTTTTATTAACGACGAAACCGAAAAACCGGTTGCCGGAACCTCGAATCCCGCAAAAGCACTGGATTTTGTCCAAAAACATGACAAAGATTCGATTTTTATTTTTTATGACATTCATGTGAATTTCGGGATGAAAAATCGCGCTCCTGACTATGATTTGGTCAGAAAACTGCGTGATTTGGTACCGGATCTAAAGGTCAGCGCAGTAAGAAAAAACATTTTTTTCATCGCACCCGAAGCAATAATCCCCGAAACGCTCCAAAAGGATATTACAATCTGCGATTTCCCGCTGCCGGCGCTTGAGGAGATTAAAAAGAAGCTCGACAGCATGCTTGCGCAAAACAAAAAGGTAAAAACCGAAACCCTCACGCCCGAAGCAAAAGAAAAACTCTGCAAAGCAGCGCTGGGGCTGACAATGCAGGAAGCGGAAAACGCATTTGCGCTCGCAATGGTAAATGACGGCAAAGTCGATGAAAATGACATAAATATAATCATGGATGAAAAAATGCAGGTCATAAAAAAGACCGGAATCCTCGAATTTGTCCGTACAAACTTCACAATCGACGACATCGGCGGGCTGGACAATCTGAAAAGCTGGCTTTTAAAAAGAAATAATTCGTGGTCTGAAAAAGCTAAAAAATACGCTCTTCCCGCGCCAAAAGGCGTTCTTATCACGGGTGTTCCGGGCTGCGGAAAAAGTTTGACCGCAAAAGCAATGAGCGCAATCTGGAAATTGCCGCTTTTAAGGCTGGATTTGGGCAAAATCTTTTCCGGCCTAGTGGGCAGCTCCGAAGAAAACATGCGCCGCGCAATCGCAACCGCAGAAGCTGTTGCGCCGTCGATTTTGTGGGTTGACGAGATTGAAAAAGGGCTCAGCGGCGTGAATTCCGGCAATGACAGCGGAGTTTCTTCAAGAATTTTCGGCCAATTCCTCACCTGGATGCAGGAAAAAGAGGCGCCTGTCTTTGTAATCGCCACAGCAAACAACATCAGCAATTTGCCGCCGGAATTACTAAGAAAAGGGCGTTTTGACGAGATTTTCTTTGTTGATATCCCCACTTTCAATGAACGTATAGAGATTTTTAAGCTTCATTTGAAAAAACGCCTCAAAAACAAGGAAATTGCAGGAGAAATCACGATAGACAACACACTTTTGCAAAAACTCGCTTCGATGACCGAGGGATTTATCGGCGCGGAGATTGAGCAGGTTGTGATTTCAGCGCTTTACGAAGCCTTTTTTGAAAACAGGGCGCTCACATTCAACGATTTAGAAAAAACCATAAAAAACACTGTTCCGCTTTCGACTACGCAAAAAGAACAAATTCTTACGCTCAGAGCCTGGGCAAATGTCCGCGCAGTAGCGGCAACAAAGAAAGAAGACCTGACAAACTACAAAGAACAACATCCACAGGAGTCAAAAGAGGTTGAAAAAACCCGCGGCGGCAGGGCGTTGGACTTTTAGAAAGGAAAATTATGTCTTGTACAATCGGACTGGTTCCGTTTTTGCTTTTATACGGTGCAGCGCAGACAGCAATAACGCTTGCTTCAACAGAAAGCACCGATGAGATGAAAAAACGGCTCAAAAAATCGCTGGAAGCAAACAATGGCGAAATTTCGCAGGAGCAAATCGATTTGATTTGCCGTGAATACCCGACTGCGTTTATGGACAGGGATTTATTAATGAAAACCGTTGAAGAACACGGTTTTACGGATATTGTTGATGAAAATGGCACGATTAGAGCGGTTTTGGACAATATAGAGATTGAATTTTACCGTACTGACAGCGCATTGCCTTACACAATGAAAATTTTATGTCCCGAATTGTGCGAAACAACAGAACTTACAAAGGATATCAACGATGAATACACCCTCAACGTTCAGGAAGAAACCTATATAAAAATCAAGGAGCGGCTTGAGAAAAAGAACCTCAAAATCGACGAAGAAGAGATTCTTGAGGATGATTCGATAATGATTACGGTAAATCTTGATTAGACTGGAGCAAAAATGGCGAATAAAAAATTAAAAATAAAACTCCTGCCCACCGGTGAAATCGAAATGCACACAGAGGGTATCAAAGGCAAGAAATGCCTTGATTATATTGAACTTATGGAGGTTCTTGCCGACGCAAAGGTCGTTAAACAGGAACTGACGCAAGAATATTACGAAGAAGAAACCGAAACCGTTTCAGATGGGGAGAAAAATTCTTTGTATAACAGAAATTAATAGTATTTTTGATAATTATGCAATAAAAATAGCTCATAAATATTAACTTTAGCGTTAAGAAGCGTTAAGGATTAGAAAAAATAGGCGATATGAGCTAGAATTATAATGAGTGATTATCAAAAAAATATAATGAATAGAATAATAAGCTTATTAAAAAATAACGATATGATAATGGCTGTCGGGCTGGTCATAATTATCGCCATGATGATTATCCCCCTGCCGCCTATGCTGCTTGATATTTTGCTTACTTTGAATATCTCGCTTTCGGTTATCATTCTTCTGGTTTGCCTTTTTATAAAAGAGCCGCTTGAATACTCCTCATTTCCGATAATTCTCCTTATTGCAACGATTTTCAGGCTCGGATTGAACGTAAGTTCAACCAGATTGATTCTTCTGGAAGGCGCAGCCGGCGAGGTTATCAACTCTTTCGGGCAATTTGTAGTCGGCGGGAACTACGTAGTCGGTTTCATTATATTTGTAATCCTCGTAATCATTAACTTTATGGTAATCACCGGCGGTGCAACCCGCGTAGCAGAAGTTTCCGCAAGATTTACACTGGACAGCATGCCAGGAAAACAGCTGAGTATCGACGCAGACCTGAATGCGGGGCTGATTAACGAAGAACAGGCAAAAGCCCGCCGCAGAAAACTCGAAAGAGAAGCAGATTTTTACGGAACAATGGATGGTGCCTCAAAATTCGTAAAAGGCGACGCAACAGCGGGAATTATTATCACTGTTATCAACATTTTCGGCGGTTTTATCATCGGAATGTGGCAGCTCAAAATGGATTTGTTAACCGCGTTGAGCACTTATACTATTTTGACGGTCGGCGACGGGCTTGTTTCACAGCTTCCGGCGCTTTTGATTTCGTTCTCAACCGGTTTGATTGTCAGCCGTGCGAGCGGGCAGGATAAATCCCTCAGCGCAGATATTATTAACGAAATGTTCACAAATCCGATGGTTCTCGGGATAGTTTCGGGGCTTTTGCTCGTTCTGGGGCTCGTTCCGGGGATGCCGACAATTCCTTTTACGATTGTTGCAATGACTATCGGCTGGCTCGCATACAACAAGAAAAAAGAAGCCGATAAAAAGGCGGAAATTGCCAAAAAAGCCGAGGCAGAAACAAAAAATCTGGAAAACCGCGTCGGAAAGAAGAAGAAAAAAGCCTCGCGCGAAAGCGTTATGGAACTTTTGAACGTAGAAACCATAGAGATGGAAATCGGTTACAGGCTCGTGCCTTTGCTTGATGCGGAGCAGGGCGGGGATTTGCTTGAGCGTATTGCGCAGATTCGACGCCAGACAGCGCTGGATTTGGGGATTGTATTGCCCTCAATAAGGGTCAGAGACAATTTACAACTCCCGCCAAACACATATCAGATTAAATTAAAGGGTGTTCCTATTGAAAACGGCGAAGTTTATCCGGAAAGAAGCCTTGCAATGAACGCTGCAGGCACGGATAATGACCTAGGAATCAACGGAATCAGCGCGATTGAGCCGGCTTTCGGGCTTCCTGCGCTGTGGATTGAAGAAAAGGACAAAGAAATCGCCGAAACATACGGATATACAGTTGTCAGCCCATCTGCGGTGATTTCAACCCATTTGACCGAAGTTATCAAGAAAAATGCCTCGGAAATCCTTACACGTTCGGATGTTCAGCAGTTACTGGAGAATTTGAAAAAAGAAGTGTCGGAAGATTACGTAAACGACCTGCTGAAAGACACTTCTGTGGGCGAAATCCAGCAGGTTATGCAGAATTTGTTAAAAGAACGCGTTTCTGTGAGGGATTTGAAGACGATTCTGGAGGTCACAAGCGTACAGTCAAAAGTCAGCAGAAATACCGACTATCTTACGGAGCAGGTTCGCTCAGCGCTGGCGCGGGGGATTTGCAAGCAGAATTTGTCAGATACGGGCGAGCTTCTGGCAGTTACGCTGTCGCCTGACGCCGAAAATACGATTGCGCAGGGTCTAAGCCCCGATGGAAACAGCCTTACGCTTGATCCTGACTTTACGCGGCGGCTTTTGGACAGTTTAAATTACGAGCTTGAGAAAGCAATCACCTCAACAGGCTCGCAGCCCGTAATTCTCTGTTCTTCGCCAATAAGATTGCCATTCAGGCGCCTTATTGAAAGAACATATCCGCAAATTGCCGTAATGTCGTATAATGAAATCAGCAACAATGTTAAGGCAAAATCGGTAGGCGTCGTAAAAGCAGCTCCGGCAAAGGTTTAATGTTACTAAATTAAGAATAATCGAAAGGCTAATATGAAAACGCTGTTGAAAAAGAACAAAAAAGTAAGCATTCTCCCTCAGGATGTACAGGGGGCGGCAGAAGGCACAATTAAAAGGGCTTTAAAAGACTTTTTTGAGGTCGAAATCCCGCAGGAGGATTTGAAATATTACAAAACAGGCGAAAATGTAGAACTTTTTGCGGCTGTTGACGCGGGTATGCTTTATTTTTCATCGGAGCTTGAGGAAATTAATGAAAATCTGCTCAAAATCAAAACAGCAAAAGACTACGAACTGCTCCAGCGCCGTGAATATACAAGAATTCCGCTGGACAGGGAAATAAAAATTAAAGATGACAATTCTACCTGCAAATGCATTGATATAAGCGCAGGCGGAATGAAAATAGAGATGGCAAAACAGCCGGATATGGAAAAAGATTACACGATTTCTTTCAGTCTGGACGGAAGAACAGAAATCAGCTGTTATTTGCGCCCGATAAGGATTTCCAAGGACGACAAAAAGAAAAACGGCAAATATATAGTATCCGGACGATTTGTTTTATTAAAAAATATTGATAAAATAGCAATAGTTCAGTACTGCTTTAAGAAAAACATAGAAAACACGAACAAATAACCACCATGTCAGGAAAACTAACTTACAAGCACAAAATCAGTGGAATATTAGGCTCATTCACGGCATTGCTGTGCGGAGCGCTCATATTTTCTAAAGGAATGCCCGATATTCACGGGCTAATCAGCGGATTTTCAATAATTGCACCGGCGGCGTTGTGCGCGGGCGCATGCGGTTATTTTATCGGCAAAATTTTTGACAAAGGTAACGAAAGCACAGGCGGTTCCGGTCAAATTTTCAAATAGGGTCACAAAATGCTAAAAAACGTTAAAAACTTTAAAACTAAATTGAGCACCCAGTTCGGGCTTTTAACCAGCCTTTTGATTGCAATTATGGTTTTGTGCATTGCAGGGTATTCAATTTTGTTCGTTGACAATCTCACAAAACAGGTCACAAAACAGACAAAAAGCCTTAATGATTCAATCTATACGACCGTTCTTCAGGTGGTAAGCGATTATATTGACAAAGACAATTACACAATGCTCGATAAATCAGCCAGAAATATGATTTATAACAAACTGATTGCGAATCTGACAGTTAAAGAAACAGAATCGGGCAAAATCCTCTACAAATCACCAAAAATAAAGCTTCCGGAGCAATTCGGCGAAAAACCGCGCCAGTCAAGGTTCGGCAAAAAGCAGGAAACTAAAAATAACGACGCAAATATTTATTATCTTATGGGGCAGCGCGGCGCAAAAACAATAACCATCGGGTTTTACTCCGAGCCCATTGTAAAACAGGGGCTTGATATCCTGATTGAAAATATGACCGCAATGGTTATTATATTTATATTTTTGGGCTTTTTCCTCTCAAATCTTGTTGCAAAAATCCTTATAAAACCGATAAATATGCTTGTAAAGAGCCTTGTTGAGTCAAAAGGGAACTTCTCGCACCGTCTTGAACCAACGAATTACCTCGAAATAAACAGGCTCATCATTTCTTATAACAACATGGCTGCATCTTTGGAAGAACTTTACCAGTCAATGGAACAGCAGGTTAAAGACCGCACAAAAGAACTCGAAAACGCATACACAGAGCTGAAAAGCACCCAGGCAATGATGGTTCACAGCGAAAAAATGCGCTCTTTAGGCGAGCTTGTTGCCGGAATTACGCATGAAATCAACAATCCCGTGAATTTCATTTACGGAAACCTTATTCACCTTAAAAATTACACAAAAGACCTGATGGACGTAATCGAAAAATACTCTGAATTCAATGATGACCTTACAGACGAGCACAAAGCGGCAATAAAACAGCTAAAAGAAGATATTGATTTGGATTTTCTTGCTACAGACCTGCCCGATTTGATAAGAAGCTGTCAGGAAGGCACAGAGCGCACAAAAAACATCATTCTCGACCTGAAAAACTTCTCCAGACTTGAAGAAGCGGTGGTCAACAGCATTGATTTGCCCAGAGAAATCGACACAACGCTCAACATTCTGCACAACAAAATTAAAAACAAAATCACAGTTCACAAAGAATACGACGAAAATATTCCGAATATTGAGGGTTACGGCGGGCAGCTGAATCAGGTTTTTATGAACATTCTGGACAATGCAGCCTACGCAATCAAGGAAAAAGGCGATATTTGGATAAGGCTGCATAAAAAAGAGGACAAAATCGTCCTAGAATTTGAAGATAACGGATGCGGAATGGACAAAGAAACAGCAGCCAAGGTTTTTGACCCGTTTTATACAACAAAACCGGTCGGACAGGGCACCGGACTAGGCATGGCAATCAGCTACAAGGTTATAAAAAACCACCACGGCGACATTTCAATCGAATCAGAAGCAGGAAAAGGCACAAAATTCACGCTCACGCTGCCTTTGACAATGGGAACATAATCAGATGGATGAAAAATACAACATATTGCTCGTAGATGACGAAGAAGACAACCTTTCGCTTTTATACAGAACTTTGAGGGGTTCTTACAATCTTGATCGCTCAACTTCGCCCCTGAAAGCGCTCGAAATGATGGACGAAAAGGATTATCAGCTTGTAATTTCAGACCACAAAATGCCGGAGATGGACGGAGTCGAATTTTTAAAACGCGCAAGCGAAAAACATCCCGATATGATGAGGATTTTGCTCACGGCGTATTCTGATGCGAATATTCTCATTGACGCAATCAATTACGCAAAAATTTACAGATATGTTAAAAAACCGTACAATCCGGAGGAGTTGCAGCTCATAGTTTCCGCCGCACTGGAGTTTTTCCAGCTAAAACATGACAATGACAAGCTGATTGTGGATTTAAAAGAGCTTTTTGCCGGCACAATCAAGGCAATAATGGGCGCGCTGGACGCAAAAGACTCCTACACCTCGGGCCGCAGCAAGCGTATAACTTTTTATTCCACGGAAATCGCTAAAAAGCTCGGACTTTCTTCAATTGATATAGGAAAAGTCGAGCTTGCGGGAATGCTCCATGATATTGGAATGATAGGGGTTTCAGACGATGTACTTTACAAAATTGACGACCTCACGCAGGAAGAATACGACGAAATCAAGGAGCATATAAATTACAGCGTAAAAATCCTTGAAGATATAAAGCAGCTCAAGGATGTCGTGGAAATTATTAAGTGCCATCACGAAAACTACGACGGAAGCGGCTATCCTGCGGGTTTAAGAGGGGAAGAAATCCCCGTTGGCGCCCGAATTATCGCTGTGGGCGACGCTTTTGACAGTATAATTTCCGACCGGGTTTACAGGCAAAAAAATAATTACGAAGAAGCGCTTGAAGAGATAAAAAAAGGCTCCGGAAGCCATTTTGACCCCGTTATCGTGCGCGCGTTTTGCGAGTGTTACGAGCATATTGTGCAAACCATCCGCGAATAAGCCAATTATTTTATTCTGGCGCCTGTTTCTTTGTTAAAAAACAGAAAATCATTGGTGTTGAAATGCAAATCAACAGTTTTGTCGAATTTTTTCTGTGCATCCAGCTTTGCAGAACATTTTGCGCCGTTTATAGCGAAATAAACGATTTTTTCACTGCCGAGCATTTCCGAAATCTCCACATCTGCGACAAATTCACAGTTGTAATCCAAAATATCCGTTTTTTCAGGGCGAATTCCGATAATAAAATCCTTTTCCCCGTTCAGCGCCGCAATCTGCTCACTGTTAAGCGCAATATCGGTTTCATTGAACCTAACCTTGCCGTTTTCAAGCGTTACAGGAATAAAATTCATCGGTGGCGAGCCCAAAAAGCCGCCCACAAACATGTTGTCGGGGTTGTAATAGATATTTTCGGGGTTGTCAACCTGCTGAATAACGCCTTTATCAAGAACAACAATCCTATCGCCCATTGTCAGCGCCTCGGTCTGGTCGTGGGTTACATAAATGAAAGTTGTTTGCAGTTTTTCGTGGAGTTTTTTGATTTCCGAGCGCATTTGCACCCTTAATTTTGCGTCAAGGTTGGAAAGCGGCTCGTCCATCAAGAAAACCTTGGGATTTCTGACAATTGCACGCCCGAGCGCAACACGCTGGCGCTGACCGCCTGAAAGCTGTTTGGGTTTTCGCTGCAAATATTCGGTCAAATCCAGAATTTCCGCAGCTTCTTTGACTTTTCTGTCAATTTCCTCTTTTGAAAAATTCCTCATCTTCAAAGGAAAAGCAATATTTTCATAAACCGTCATATGCGGATAAAGCGCGTAACTCTGGAAAACAAAAGCAATATCACGGTCTTTCGGGTGGACATTGTTTACACATTTATCACCGATATAGATTTCGCCGGCAGTAATCTCCTCCAGCCCCGCAATCATCCTCAAAATCGTGGATTTTCCGCACCCTGACGAGCCAACAAGCACCAGAAATTCCTTATCTTTGATTTCAAGCGAAACATCGTTGATGATTGTCTTCGCGTCGTATTTTTTTACAACGTTTTTAAGCGTAACCTGTGCCATTAGACTTCCAGCCTCTCTGACGGAACAACAAATGTGTATGAAGTCCCTTTTAATGATTCGGTTTCGACCCAGATTTTGCCTTTTGCAAGGCGGACGAGGTTGTAAACCAGCCCCATTGCGACATTTCTGGTGAGTGATTTTCTCGCTATTGCCTTTTCTACGTCAATATACGGGTTAAAAATTGTATCTTTCTCGTTTTCCACAAGCCCTGTGCCGGAATCCGTGATTTTTATCATCAAATAAGACTTGTCATTTGCGCTTTCGGCAATCGGAAAGCCGGCAATCTCCAAAAATTCCAAATCAGGCGAGGAAGCCTCAATTTTTACCGCGCCGTTTTGAGTCGAAGCGATTGCATTGTCCAAAAGCAGCGACAATGCGGTTTTGATAAGGTTTTCATCGTTAAAGCAGTTGCGTTTTAGAAGATTGTTCAAATCAACCGTCAAAACAAGCCCTTTTTCCTCTGCTTTTGTGCGGTAATCATTGAAAATCTTCGTAATCAGGTCAACAAAATCGAAATTTTTGAATTCATAGTCATAAATTCCCGACTCAACCTTTGAATAATCAACGATTTTAGAGATTAAATCAAGCAGCTGGGCTGAATTTTTATTAATAATTCTTAAATATTTCTCCTGTTTCTCAGAAATTTCACCGCCCAACCCCTCAAGCAGCGCCTGTGAAAATCCGTTTATCGAGTGCAGCGGGGAGGTCAATTCTCCGGCTATTTTTGAAAGAAACGAGTTTTTTTCCTTTGTAACTTTGTTTACATATTCATGCTCAAAAATAAGCTTGTTTAACATTTTCTGGTTGCCGGAAACATCACGAACCCCGACGATAATATCGCCTTTTTCGCCGAAACGGGCCGCGCTGATTTCAAAAAACTGCTCATCTTCATTGATTCTGGAGCGGACAACAGCGCCCGCACCTGTTTTCACGAGGTCGCAGACCATATTATAACCGCCGTCGAACAAATCCAGCAATTCCGAGTTCACAATCGTTTCGGAAGTAAAAATTTTCGAGGCTTTTTCGTTATAATCAGTAATTTCCCCGTTCGGTGCAACCACCAGAACCGCGTCAGGAAGCATGTCCAAATCGGGTTTTGGCTTTTTATTATTAAACAAGAATGATAACAGACCCATTTTAACTCTCTTTTAACGCTAAATTATAACCAATTTTAGCATATCATAGGCAGGTTAAGCAATGACATCTTTTCTGACGAGCACGCTGCCCAAATCTGCTGCGGAGAGTTCCTTTTCATCTTTGTCTTTAGCGGGATTCTGGACAATTTTATTCAACCGGTCTATTTCATTAACTATTTTGTTGTAATCTTCAACAGCTGCGGATTTTTTCTTGTTGGTTTTGTCAACATAAATCTCGCCGACCTTGTATCCGACGCTGGAGCCGGCAATTGAGCCCGCAACAAAGCCAAGCCCCTCAATTACAGCCAGAGCAGCCTTTGCATATTTATTTTTCATGCCGGAGTGGACGTCTTTTAAATATTTTGAGTTCAAAAACTCTTTCATAAGCGCTTCTGTACCGAACATTGCGCTCATGCCGCAGACTTCTTTTTTCAAGGCTTCATCTTTTTTATCCGCAGTGATAACCCGATAACCCGCAGCCCCGACAAGCAGCGGATTTACGTGTTTGCTTGCCCAGTTTGCGCCTTTTACCGCATAATCAAGAACTTTGTTGTGTTCAGAGGTTTTGCACATAATATCAATCGCAGCCTGCGCGCTTTTTCCCAGAACATTGTCCAGTTTTGCCGCTGCTTTGCCTGCTGCGGTCAATTGTCCGGTTGTTGCGAACACACGACCCTCATCGTGGTGGCCGTTTGAGCCGTTCACCACTTTGTCGGCATTCCTGCCCCCGAATGTAGCTGCTTTTAGAAATACTGCCAGATCGAGCATGCGTTAAACCTTCACTATAACACTTCCATTTATATAAACGCATTTTTTGGGAAAAAATTGCGCAAATTTGAAATTTATTTACAATTTTTACAATAAAAAACCCTATACAAGTACGATTTTGTTACCTGCGAGTCTCGCAGGTGGGTGAGTGCCTAGGCAAATCCGTTTCCTGCTGCGTGGCAGGTTTACTGCATTGCGTTCGAGTCGCCTCTCCCGTTAGTAAATAATGTAGGAACAAAATAGATACCTGTATAGAGTAATATTATTTTGACATGTTTTTTTGTTTTTGACAATTGGGGGGTGGTTTTTTGTTTTTTTTGTTTTTTTGGGGGGCCGGGAGGCGGATGTTTACTTTGCCGTTCCGATTCCCCCGCGGTATGCGTAGTTTCTTTGCTTACTTTGCGAGCTTTTTGACCGCTCCTCCATAGTCACTCTAAAGTAAACATCCGCCTCCCTCGCTTGTTGTGGGAAAAAGCGTTATATAGAAAAGTCTGGAATTTGGATTTGGAGTGACTATGGGGGAGGCTTCTAAAATCCGAAAAATTCCGCATTTTATCGACGAATGCCGGAGGAATCGGAACGGAAAATACAAACCCTTGACTTTTCGCCAAAGCAAAAAACAATTTCTCAAAAAGAATATACTTTTGGGGTTTTGTTTTTAAAAAGGTTTTTAGTATAATTTTATTTAGTCACAAGGAGAAGAAAAATGGACAAAATCACCATCAGGTCAGACAGACAGGAAGACTACAAATTTATGTACAAAGGCGAAGAGGTCATTCTCAAAGCCGGAAGCATTATCAGCATTGCGAACGGGCTTAACGACGTTGTTTTGCCGACCTGCGCAATGAAAATTATGAACAATTTAATTGTCATCAAACAAGACGTAAAATAGAAAAAATTTAAACACGAAAAGAGGAAAAAATTGTTACGAGCAGGGATTGTCGGACTACCGAATGTTGGAAAATCTACATTATTTAACGCGCTGACCTCAACAGCCAACGCACAGAGCGCAAACTACCCGTTTTGCACCATAGAACCGAATGTGGGCGTTGTTACTGTGCCGGATGAAAGGCTTTATGTGCTCCAAAAGCTCGTAAAAACCGACAAAGTCGTCCCCACTGCGATTGAATTCGTGGATATTGCAGGCCTCGTTAAGGGCGCAAGCAAAGGCGAAGGGCTGGGCAACCAGTTTCTTGCAAATATCAGAGAAACCGACGCAATAATCGAGGTCGTAAGATGTTTCGACGACCCGAACACAATCCATGTAACCGGAAAAGTTGACCCAATTGACGATATTGAAACAATTAACACGGAACTTGCGCTTGCGGACATGGCAAGCCTTGAAAAACGCCAGCAAAGACTTTCAAAAGTAGCAAAAACCGGCGACAAAGAAGCAATCGCCGAGCTTGCAATCGTTGAAAAACTCTTAAAACTGCTTGAAGACGGGAAATTTATCAACGTTAAAGACCATTTTGAAGAAGATGAGCTGCCGGTGATAAAATTAATGCACCTTATGACAACAAAACCGGTTATTTACGCAGCAAATGTCTCAGAAACCGACCTTTCAACAGGAAATGCCTACGTAGAAAAGGTTAAAGAATACGCAAAAACCCACAACGCAGAAGTAGTGACGATTTCCGCAAAAATCGAAGCCGAACTCTCCGAACTCGGCGATGAGGAGAAAAAAGAGTATTTGAGCGAGCTGGGCGTGGAAAATTCAGGGATTGAGCGCATGATTCAGTCGGTTTACCGCCTTTTGAACCTCAGAACTTTCATTACCGCCGGAGAAATCGAAGTCAGAGCGTGGACAATCCCCGCCGGCGCAAAAGCTCCGCAGGCTGCAGGCGTAATCCATACAGATTTTGAAAAAGGCTTTATTCGCGCCGAAGTTACGTCGTACGAAGACTTTGTAAACTGCGGCTCCTACACAGCAGCTAAAGAAAAAGGGCTCACGCGCCTTGAGGGCAAAGATTATGTTGTTCAAGACGGCGATATTGTGCATTTCAGGTTTGCTGTTTAGAAAAACCTAACCTTTCTCTTTCAAAACCTGCTCATAATGCTCGAGTTTGTCGATAAGCGGCTTTTGTTCGGAAAAATCACCGCCTCCGGTGCCGATTTTGGCTATCACCGCGCGTTTAAGCTGCTCCGGCATATTCACGGGAACGTTATTCACGCCTTTGTCGCCGGGCTGCCATGCCAGCGCCCTGTAATAGTCTTCTTTGTAAGATTTTTTGAGGCGCAGCTTCCAGTTGTCGGAATTCTGGGTGCCGGCATAGTTATAAGTCTTGTCCAGCCCGAAAAAGTCCATAAACATAAACTGAATTTTCTCGCCAAAGCGCAAAAGTTCTTCATATTTGGCTTTCACGCGTGCACGCCTGTCCCATTTCAGGTTATCAATGAGATTCTGGCGCTTTTCATTGCCTGCTTCCGGATAAAGATTGCCGTAAAGGTAGGCGCCATTCATTATTCCGCCGTTTCCGGCCTTTTCACTATAAAATTCATCAGTACAAACATTCGCAAAGGGCGGATTGTCATGGCTGCCAATCATCATCCAGTCCTTGCGCGGTCGGTATTCGAGCTGGTACTGATATGAAGAACTTATTCCCGGAAGCGGACGTGCGGGGTTAGAATAAACCTCATCAAACTTTGGCGTATTGCACCCGAGGCTTTCCCAGACCGCATCTTCAACCTCAAGCCCCTTTTCAGCCATCAAAGGAAGTAAAATTTCATCAAGAATCTTCGCATAATCGCCATCAGGGTCAACTTCGGGCATATTTTCGATTTCTTTGTTGATTTCACGGGTGATATTGCTGTCCCAGCCTTTTTCCTGCGCATTATAGACGTTTGGTTTGCCCATCTGGCTTATGTTTGCGCCATGTGCGTCTTTGTAGATTATATGCTCGGGAACATTGTTATCTTCGTATTCATAGCGCCCGTAGTGGATTTCTACATTATTTTTGTTATAAATCCACGGGTCAATTAAGCCGATTACATGGTCAACTCTTATATTTTGATAAGTATCGAGCAATTTTTCAAATTTATTTTTAAGAACAACTCCGGCAATGCCAAGACCGGTAATTTTGCCATTTTCATCTTTTATAAACAGTTTTTTCGGGTCCAAAACGGGAATATCCCATGTCTGGTTTTGCCCCCTGCAGGTTCCGCCAACAGGCATGCCCTCACCGCCGAACGGCGTGCCGATTCTGTAATTTTCAAGAAAAGCGTCCTGATTCGACCAGTAATCTGCCAGCGAAAAGCCTATTATTGCGTCTGTAATGTAGTTTAGCTTGTCAGGATTTTCTTTTATGAATTCACGCTCCTGTCTGTCGAGAATAAACTGTTTAAACTTGTAAATCTCGAGCTCTCTGCCATGCTTTTTATTAATATTTGAGATGTAATTCAGCGCTTCTTCGTGATATGGCGAGGACGGGTCGTTTTTGTATTTTATAAGGTTGCGGTTCATTTGCGGCCAGTCGAAAAAATTATCATCCATGCCGAATTTCTTTTTAAAATGCTCAAAAATCGCATCATTTTCAAGCCATGCGCCCTCTTTTTCCCTGTATGAGTTGAATTCGGCGTTGAGTTTCATTGCCTGAGCGTCTTTGGAGGCTGATTTTTTAATCATGTTGTCATAAGCAAGCGCAAATAATTTGTCATGCACGTAAAAAGCCCTGTTGAAGCGGGTTTGGTCGGCGTTTTTTTCATAAATTCTGTCTTTATCTATGCTGTCGAGCAGTTTTTCAATCGCTGCTTCCGGCAAGATTCTCGCATAAGCAGGAGTCGAAAGCTTTTCCATGTCCGCATAGAGGTAGTTTTTCGAGTTTACGCCCGAATTATAAGGCGAAAGCCTGGTCAAACCGGGCGGCCCGAGCTGAATTGAGTCAAAACCGTGAAGTTTTAAAAATTTGTTGACCTCAACAGCAGCAGAATCAATGTGGGAGCCGGCAAAAAGGTCATTTTTCTTTACGGGGAAGCTCGACTGGTGCAAAATAAGCGCCAGATTGGCAATTCCGAGGAAGTTTTTTGCCCGCCTTATGGTGTTTTCGTAGTCCTGCTCTTCAGTTGTGCCTTTTTCATCGACAATTATGTCGGGGCTCGGTGCACGCTTGAAAACCGGCTGCGACCTGTTTTTTGTAATATTAAAATTTGTAAGCGGTGATATTTTCATGAAAATTTTATCCAGACTACTTACAATTAAAAGCCCTAAGTGGCATTTTGAACAGTAATTTACATAAAATTTACATAAATTATCAGTTATTGAAAAAATTCTGCTGGAAATTTTTAATTGTTCTGGTAAAATTAATTTATCATCGTTGATATTTGAATATTTACGGTCGATGTGATGGCGGCGAAGCGCAGCGGAGGCTTTTTTAAATTAAAAGTCTACCGATTCCATCACAAAACAAAAATTTGACAATTGAATACTTTGGTTCCGCCGATGTGATGGAATTGGTAGACGTGCTAGACTCAAAATCTTGTGTGGGCAACCACGTGCCGGTTCGACCCCGGCCATCGGCACCATTTAATAAAAAAGAAGACCCTTGAGGGGTCTTTTTTGTTGAAAAAATTCCGCCATGCCGGCAATTGCACGCCCAAAACAACCGCGCAAAAATGAAAAAATGGAAATGATATGGTACGAATCCCTGAACAAACCCTTTTTAACCCCGCCATCATGGGTCTTTGCGCCTGCGTGGATATTTTTGTATATTTTGATTCTGGCGTCGTTTTTTACTTATGTTTATTCAAACTCTGAAAAAAACAAGTTCCGGGGCTACCTGTTTTTTACGCTGCAGCTGCTTTTGAACTTTGCTTGGAGCCCTGTATTTTTTCATTTGCACGATATCAGGCTTAGTTTTGCAATAATCTGCCTTTTGCTGATATTTTTGATATTGACGATTATTGCTTTTTATAAAATTTCAAAAATCGCGGCCGCCTTGCTGGTTCCTTATTTTGTGTGGGTATGTTTTGCGATTTATTTGAATTACGGGGTACTTTCGTTAAATTAAAATATAAAATTTGTATCAAATTTCGTCCGCAGGTAACAAAAAATTTATCTTTCGGGTTTAATTTAATTGTCTGACATAATTTTTTTAATTTAAATGCGAATATTTGCGATTTCGAGCTCTTACAAGCCAATAGATATGAATGGCGGCGGGAAAAATGTCCGCCGCCCGAACTTCCGAATCACGCTTTCTGCGGGTGATTCGGTAAGCTTTAAAGCAAGGCGCAAAGACAAAAATTACGAAACAGTTCTCACAAATCTCCCCAAACTTCCCTGCGCCTGCTGCGGAATAACAATGCTTCCGGAAAAAAGCTTTGAAAAAGACCTGATAAAAGACTGCAACCGGCCGGGATATGAGGTTTTGAAAGATTTAAGAAAATTTGAACCGAGAATGCACAAAACAGAAAAAGAAGTTGTCAGAAACCTGAACAAACTCGCCAGAAGATACCCTGACGCGACCCTTGAAGAACTTTTTAACAAAAAATACAACGTGCACCTTGTAAAAGTTATGGCAAAACAAATGCGCGTACTGGAAAAAATAGACAAAGTTTATCCCGAGCTCGGTTCAGAATCATCAAATCTGCTCGCAAAGACCATTTCAAAAGCCCAGAACATACTTATAAACGAAGACAAGAGCATAAAAGAAAAACGAAGACGCATAATCAGCGATTTTTACAATTTGTACAAAACAAGACCGGAAAAAACGACTTTTTCCAGAATATTAAAGGAAATCTACGCTTTGCCCTCTTCAAAAAGCGATATTGACGCTTATTTTGTAAAATATTACGACCTGAACAACGCGCAGCTTGTAAACAGACTCCTGAAGCCCTCACAGGCAACAATCGAACACACACGCACCCAGTACGAAAACGGCGATGACAATTATTCCAATTACATAGTGCTCTGCCAGCGCTGCAACGGCAAAAGAAACACTACACCGTACAAAGAATTCCTCGAAAATAACCCCAAAATGCCCGAAAACATGCAAAAATATCTGGACGCGGTGATAGATTACCTGAACAACCATTATGTTTACGGCCTCGAAAACTATCCTGCACAAATTCGTGAAACTATGGCAGAGCGCACGGAAGGCAGGGTTATTCTTGATATTTCAAGATACAAGCCAAAATGGAAAAGCTGATTGACTGGCAAAGTCCGGGTTAGGAAAGGCGTTTGCACAAAAAATCAGTCAAAAATGCAGCTGGGCTTGTTTAACAGGCGATGACCGCGCCTCCGGCCTTACGAAATGCACAATCTCATTGCCTGAAATGCCCTGAAACAAGTTCAGGGTGGCAGTTTTATTATATTTTTGTGTGAACTTGTATATAAATCAGGGGTTCCGGCAATTGACATAAAAAATTATTTCTGTTAATTTGGTTTCAAAGGAAAAATTATGATTAAATTTACATCTAAAACACAACATCATCATAACCATATCATCCCGAAACGGCTGATGGGTTTTTAGTTGTGTTATTTGTAACCAATTTTAAATAATAAAAAACAGCCTTTCGGGAAAATCAAGCCGGAAGGCTGTTTTTTATAGAAATTATTTAAGATTGGAGAAAAAAATGACACTCACCGGAATAATCTCGGCTATAGGCAATAACAACAGTATTTATCCGCTTCTTGTAAGGGATTGCGGAATCGAAATCCCCACGAAAGTTATTCTCACAAAAAAACAAAACAAAAATGACAAAGATGTCCAAAAACTCGCCACAAGAGAAAGGCTCGTCGATGAATACACGACTTCCGCGGTCTGGCTGGGCGGAATTCCGCTTCTGGAAAAAATAAATAAAAATATAATCCGCAAAAAAGGTTTCAACCCCGAAATTGACGTAAAACTCCTTAAAAATGCAGAAAAATCCACAGAAGCTGTTCAAGGATTGGATTTCAATATTAAAAAATTCAAAAACCTCGCGCCGGACGCGGTTAAAGATTTGGAATTTTTAAAAAACAACAAATCCAAATACATGAAACTGCTCGGCGGCAAGGTTTTTAGCGAAACCGCAATCCCGATTGCGTTGATGGGCTTTATTATCCCCAAATTGATATTCGCATGGACAGCCAAAACAAAACGCGAAATCGCAAAGAAAAAAGCTGAATCCCGGGCAAAAAATTTGCAGAATTTGAACTTTGGAACGTCAGAATTCAAAACTCTTGAGGCATTTAAGGCAAAAAACCTTTCTTTTAAGGGAAATTTGATTTCCTCAATGGCAGAAATGTCCACTGTACAAAAAATGGCGGCAACTGACGGAGGTTATGCGGTGGGGCGTGTTTTGACCGAACGGAACCGCAATGCAGCAATTGATGTGGGCTTCAAAATGGCGGGGATGATGTTTTTGAACTTTGTTTTTCCCAATATGCTCGCTAAATTCCTCGACACGACCACGGGAAAACTAATAAACACAAACCTCAAGCTCGATATAAAAATGCTTGCGGACGAAGAATTTATTAACTCCATAAAAAACAACGCGCTCAATCTTCCCCGCGTAAAAACCGAAAAAGAACTGCTCGATTTTGTTGACAAAAACCCCAAAAACCTTTTTGTGCAGTATGCAAACAAGTACAAAAAGATAAAATTGCTTGAAAACGGCGTCAGAGATCCGCGCAGTTATGTGGATTTGAAAGGTTTAAAAGAATTTCGCGACAATATCGCAGAAATATCCGAAAAAGCGCTCAAATCAAATGATGTCACAAAATTTATGCAAAAAGCAAAGCGCCTGAAAGGTGCAAACATCCTCGCAAACGTCGGAATCAGCAGCTTTCTGCTCGCTTACGCACTGCCAAAAACCCAGTTTGCCTTGCGCAAATTAATTTTGAAAAGTGAACTTGAACCGGGAATTGCAGAATAAATCAAAAATCGGACTTTAACTAACCCGGCGCAATATAAAAATTTCTTTGCCAACTTTCTTTTAAGAAAGTTGGCGGCGGTAACGGGACTGAGCGGCGCTTGCGTTGCGATTTCCGATTTTACCGTGTTTGACACGGGTTCGCTTGAAATATGAAAGTTGGCGGCGGTAACGGGATTTGAACCCGTGTCAACAGAATGAGAATCTGCTATCCTGACCCCTAGACGATACCGCTTCGGACAATAGAATTATACATCAAAAAAATTTAAGCAATAAAAATTTTATAGCAAAAAATTTTTTTCAGTGTATTAATAGAAATATGGCAAAACTAAACCCGATAAATTATAAAAAATTTCTAAATAACCTGAACGCGCAAAACTACCTTTGCACCCGAAAATCGCCACCCGTTTCAAAATATTATGCGTATAAAAAAGGAACAACATACTTTCTTGCGGATACAAAAGGGCATTATGTTGGGAATATGGGCGCAGTACCCGAAAGAATCAGAGAAAACCAGACATATTATCCCGATAGCAAAAATTATGCGTCTTTGTATATTACAAATTTGTTTATAAACAAAAAATACAGGCAAAAAGGGGCGGGAAGCGCTTTTATAAACATAGCAGTAACCGAGAGCGCCCGCAGAAATTGCGGAGGAAGAGTTCATCTGATAGCGGTACACGACGACAAAACCCAGCTGCCCCCGCATATTTTCTATCGAAAAGCCGGATTTGATTCGCAGGACTGGGTAATCATGGACAAAATCAATAATTTTATAGAAGAGGGCATAAAACTACCCGGCAAAAGCTTAGACGCAATCCCAATGTACCTTCCTCTGGACAAAGTCAAAGAAAAACTTTGCAAAATTTGCCCTTTGTTCAAACAACATTAAGCTTCTGCGCTTAAAAATCCTGTTGTAATGGTGTTTACATAATTTCGTGTTTCTTTAAAAGGCGGAATTCCATTGTATTTTGCAACATTGCCCATGCCAGCGTTATAAGCAGCCAGAGCTTTTTTTACATCACCTTTGTATTTTACAAGCAGTTGTTTTAAGTATTTTGCACCGGCTTCGGCGTTTTTTTGAGGGTCGTAATATTCATTGCTTTTCAACCCCAATCCGCGTGCAGTAGCGGGCATTAATTGAGCCAGCCCGACTGCGCCTGCATAAGAACGTGCATTTGGATTAAAGCGGGATTCCTGACAAATCAGCTGGGTAAAGATTTTCCTGTCAAGATTATGCTTTGCACAGGCGTTTGTAATTGTATCCAGAATTGCAACATCAGACATTCGCGACTTTTTGGTTTTATTTTTTCTAATAATTTTTAAAATGTCCTCATCAGAATATTTTTCAGGGAAATCCGGATCAACATTGAGTTTTTTCTCAAGAGCAGGCTTTTGCTCAACTACATTTTTTAACTCAGAAAAGTTGATTTGCCCTTTTTTCATCATATTTTTCATCTCATCATAGCTGGGAATGTTCACGCCGGTCAGGTCTTTTCCGTGAAATTTCAAATATCTGCGCATTTTGAAGACATAATCTTCATATTCAGCTTTTGTAATTCTTGAAAACTCATTTTTATCAATCATTCCGTCCAAAGATTTTTCAGCGAGCAGCGGGGCACCTTTTTCACCATCGAAAAGGCACATGATACCGGTTTCAATGAGTTGTTTGGCCTTATAATTCTTGTGCTCGTTGAATTTAACCCCGTCAAACGGACGTGTAATGTGTTTTGTTTGCTCGTCATAGCGTGCAAGCTTTTTTGCACTAAATGAATTAATCTCTGTCATAATAATTATCCCCTATGTTTTAATAAAAACATTTTTAAGGAAAAAATTGACAGCTTTTAGAAAATTTTTGAAAAAGAAAGAAAATAATCGCTAATTACATTGAAAATAATCGGCATAATCCAAACCATTATCGCCGCGCCAAGAACGGGTTTGAACAAAAAGCTCAACTGAAAAACGTTGACCTGCGGGGCTGTTTTTGAAATTATACCCAGAATCAAATCCTGCCCCAGCGTAGCAAGCAGGATGGGCGAAGCTATTTGCAGCCCGACAAAAAGCACATTCGAGGTCAATTTTATTAAATAATCAAAATTCACAAGCTGCTCAAGCGGAATCGCATAAGCGTAAACCGGAAAAATTTCAAAGCTCCGCATTAATGCGCTCAAAAGCCAATAAACCCCGCCGACATGGATAAAAATTATCATCGCAAGCACCGTAAAAAAGTTTCCGACAATAGAAACCTGCGCAGATGTCGTCGGGTCAAGAACCATTGCCGAGGATAGGCCCATTTGCATGTTAATCATGTCACCCGCAGCCGCAATTGCCTGTGTAATACACTGCGCAACAAACCCGAGCATTGCCCCGGCAACAAAATTGAGCAAAATCCCCAAAAATAACGAAGAATTTGTCGGAGCCGCCGATGGTTTCATTGTCATAGTGATTACAACCGTCAAAATCAAGATAAATGACAGTTTCACAATGCCGGCAATTTCTTTTCTGTTAAAAACAGGCGCAAATCGGATAAATCCGGCAAGACGTGCAAAAATGAAGATTCCTGCCCCGATGGCGTTGTTAATCTCCGGAAAATATTTAGGAAACTCCTGTAAAATTGCGTCTATCATCTGATTCTAGCTCCCGGGAGGCACATCGACCTCAAAAACCTCGTTGCTTACTACGGGATTTGCTTCAACATTTACGTTTACAGTGTATTTTTTGCCTTCAGCCGTTGTAATCAGTAAATCCGACTTCCCCGTGGAGAAAGTTTTAATAACAATATGATGAGAAACATTAAACAAATCCGACGCAAGCTGAACACTCATGACATTCGGCTCGGTCACAACCATCTTAGCCGGCCGCTCATCAATAAAAAGCATGTACGCTTCTTTCTTTTTAAGCGTAAGGCTGCAATCCTGAAACGCCGAAGCTGCCAGAGGGAAAAATAATGCCAGTGTTAAAATCAAAAGTTTTTTCATAGTCATCACCTGCTTAAAATTTTGTTAGTTTCAATCAAATTAGGAGAGGGATTGGGCATTCTGTTTGAGGGGTAGTGTTTGATTTTGTCGTTGTGGTCAATAAACGGGATTTTGCCCGGATGGCGCATTATATCGCCGATTTCCTGTTTATTAAAGCGCGTATCTTTCATTTCGCCGGCAAAAGGCGAGGTATAACGATGATAATTAGCCGGCAAAACGTAATTTTCGCTGGCCGGAATCTGGTTGAACGCAAGCGAAAAGCCCTCTTGAAGAAGATTTGTAAGAAGTTTTACATAACCAATGCCAAGAATCATCAAAACAAGAAAAACACCGAGAATCTTCGGTGCAGCAGCGATTGTCTGCTCCTGAACCTGCGTCACAGCCTGCAAAATACCGACAACAAGCCCGATTCCCGCCGCAACAAGCACGCATGGCATCGATATCATCAGCATTGTTACAAAGCCTTTGCCCATATATTCCAATAAAATTTCCATCTTCGTTGTTTTCCTTTTTTATTAATTAAAACTCGTCACAAGCCCGTGCACAATCATTGACCACCCGTCAACAGCAATAAAAATCAGCAATTTGAACGGCAAAGAGATGATTGTGGGCGACAGCATGAACATACCTAAAGCCAGAAGCACATTCGCCACGACCAAATCGAGCACAATGAATGGTACAAAAATCACAAACCCGATTTCAAACGCAGTTTTCAGTTCGCTGACGATATATGCGGGCGCAACCTGCCATATAGTTATATCATCGGGCGTATTTGGCTTTGGAGCGCCTGACATTTCAATAAAAAACGTCAAATCCTGCTGGCGCGTCTGTTTCATCATGAATTCCTTAAGCGGTTTTGAGCCCTCAACCATTGCCATCGCAATATCGCCGTTTTTTGTATAAACCGGCTCGCCCATTGCCCACATTTTTTGAAAAACGGGGTTCATTGTGTAAATTGTCAAAATCATTGACAATCCCACAAGAACAATCGCCGGAGGAACCTGCTGAGTACCGAGAGCCGTTTTCAGCATTGAAAAAACAATGGTATATCGCAAAAAGCTCGTCATGCAGGTGAACATCAACGGTAATGCCGAAAAAATAGTCATCACCAGAAGCATCTGCAAAACCGGATTCATATCTTTTAATAAACTTTCCATATTTATATCCCTTTTTCTCCCCGAAAAAGTTTATTTTGCTGCTTTTTGGGGAATATCGTTAAGTTTTTTCATCATTTCTCTCAAAACGGGCTTTTTTCCGCCGTTTAAAGAAGCCATTACCTCCGAATAGTCAAAAGCTTTCGGAACAGCGTTTGTTTTTTGCCCGGTGGGCTCAAAATTCGGATTTTCATTGAGTTTTGCAAGAAAAGAAGTCCTTTCCGCGTCAGCAGCAATCAGAAATTTCTCCTCACCGGCTTTCACAACGTAAAGAGTTTTTCTCTGTGACAGATTCAACGCGTTTTCAACGGAAAGTCCGTTGTCTTTTTGGGTGCATTTAGGGTTTACCATTGTTTTTTTAAAAACAAACATGCAAAGCCCTATCATCCCGACCATTGCCAGTGCATATACCAGAAAATGTACTAAATATGTGCTCATTTTTCGTCCTTTGTCTAAATATCTTCTTCATCTACGTCAAAATCGCTGTAATCGAAGTCTTCTTCGTTGAATTCTTCATCACCCTGCACCGGAGGAGGCTGGATTTCTGTTTGGGGAGCATCGTCCTGTTCAATTTGAAGCTGGTCAGGCGACTCCTGCGCGATTTGGGCGTTGTTTGAGGCGGTGTCTTTTTCTTCGGTGAAGATTTCGTTCACACGCACCCCGTACCTATCATTTATAATGACCAATTCGCCCGAGGCAATAATTTTATCCTCGACTTTGAGGTCAATTTTGTTGTCATAAACAGAACCGATATCCACAACCAGCCCTTCTGAAATCTGTTTCAGCTCGCCGAGCGAAAGTTTTACTTTTTCAAACTCGGCGCCCATTTCGACCTGAATCGTATCCCACATGTTATAAATATCATTCATTGATTTGCCTCCGTTTTCTTCTTCAACATCCATATCCTCTCTCAGTGACGCATCAGGAATCACGTTAAAAGGGATTTTCTGGTTGTTGAGCCTCAATGTCATTTCTCCCGCCCTGCTGTGGTCAAGAAGAACAACATCGCCTGATTCAAGCTGTTTTAAATCGTTAAGTTTTATCCTTGTTGTGCCCACCTCTATATCAACTTCGCCATAGCTTGTTTGAAAATCCTCTAAAGTAAAGGCAGGTTCCGTTCTCGGGGGAAGAATTTCAGGGGTAATTGCCATTGTCGGAACGGAAATGATTAATTTTCCATAAGATTTTTTATCGCTGCGCAAAAAGTAGGTGAGATTGCACTCATCGTATGTATAAATGTTTTTAGGGAGCTGAGAGCCTTTCAAAAACAGGTGTTCAAGGTTGTTATAGAGGAAATTGTTGAACTCCGTCAACACGCGCGCCTCAAGCTCGGTAATTTTTTCAATATTAAAGGGTTTATTGCTCATGCCGAGAGTTTCGTCCAGCAAAACTTTCACAATCTGCTTTGAAAGCCTTACCACGACCGAAACTTCTTTATTAAGGCGGATTTGGGTAACAAAATATTCGTCCGAGGACGCAAGAATATTAACATTTTCGCTCACGGAAACAAGCCGGCAATAAAGACAGTTGTTCCAAAAATCAGAAGCTGCTGAGCGGGTTAATTCCGAAAAATTCCCGTCCAGCCACGCAAAAGTACGGTTCAAGTCTTTTGAAAATTCCGATATTTCTTCTGTTTCTTCAAAATTGCCGGTACGCAATGTTTTTATCCCCAATTTGCAATTTCCCCGATATTAATATTACCCTTTGAGGGCAATTTCAACATCATATATTCACAGTATTTTCATTAATTAAGATTTGAAAAAAGTAAAGTGTTCGGGTTTTTGTGCCGGGACGTAAGAATTTGCTGGAATTTATTTTTCTAGCTCGATTCGCTGCCGCTCATAGGCGTCGAAAAATAAATTCCAGCAAATTCTTACTTTTCATGCTTAAAGTCAAACAACGCTCAAGAATCCGGGTAAAGTTAGTTTAATTTGTAACCTTAAAAGCGGCGCAGCCCGTTCAGGTTACAAATTGAACTAACTTTGCACGGATTCGCCCCCGCTTTCCACGCAAAAAAAACAAAAAAAGCCCGCAAATCAAAATTGCGGGCTTCAAACAAGCATTATTTTTCAATATAATCCCTTGCACATTCAAACATCGCCGTCATCAAAGCTCCGTTTGCCTGCAAGTTCATTCCTGCCGACTGGAAAAGTTGTTTTACACGATTTTCCCAGAACGGATAGATTTCCTCTTTACTTATGTCCAAAATCTGCGCCATAAGCGACAGTTCTTTCCAATCCAGCGGAATAGGCTTTGCGCCGCGCAAAATATCGACAATTTCGACACGTTTTTTGCGCGGAAAACTTTTCAAAAGCTGAACAGTTGTTATGCCTTTTTCGTTTTGTTTGTCACGCAGGAATTCGACCGCCTCGTCAATCATAATCGGCTCTTGAGGGATTTTATATTCAACGAATTCCTCCGGAAGAATATCCATTACCGTCGCGATTCGCTCCAGAGTAAGGCTTCTTGTTGAAAACGGGATGGCGTTATCAATTAAATTGTAGACATAAGACAGAGTTACGCCTATCATCTCGGCAAAATCTTTCTTGTGCAAATGATTAGACTCTAAAAAGTGCGCAACCTTTTCGCTGCTTTTCAGGTTTACTATCGATTTACTTTTGGTTGACATAGCTCGCCTCCATCTCTAATATATATATAGATAAACCGTATTTTTCTTTTTTTTATTGCATAGTCGAGGATAACGCTCGGGGCAATCTTATAAATTGATGAATACGAACGGAGCTAAAAATGAAACTAATCGCAGGTCTGGGAAATCCGGACGATAAATACAAATTTACCCGCCATAATGCAGGTTTTATGGTGCTTGATTATCTGGCGAACCGTTGGGGATTCGATTTTAAGTTTGAATCAAAGTTCAACGCGCAAATCGCAAAAACAAATCGCTGCGGCGAATCGATTGTGCTGGTAAAGCCTTTCACCTATATGAATCTTTCGGGTAACGCAATCCAGCCGGTAATGAATTTCTACAAAATCCCTCCGGAGGACATAATCATCGTCTATGATGATTTGGATTTGCACCTCGGGCAGATGAGATTCAGGGCAAAAGGCTCGGCAGGCGGGCATAACGGCATAAAATCCATAATAAATTCGCTCGGCGGAAACCAGAAATTTGACCGTCTTAAAATCGGAATTGGCCCGCAGCCGCCCATCCCGTCAGAAGCCTTTGTTTTGCAAAATTTCACTCAAGAGCAGCTTGATGAAGTCAAAACAATGCTCAAAAAGGCGGACGAAGCGCTGGAATGTTATCTGGAAAGCGGTTTGTATGCCGCGCAGAACAAGTTTAATTAAAATGAAGGTTTATATTTTGAAAAAATTTTGTATTTTAGCACTATTTTGTTTTTTTCTACAAACCGCCTCCAGCGCAACAACTTGCACTGAATATTTATCTCAAATTTATTCAAATGCGTATTCCAAAAACATAAAAATCAGCTCTCAAAAAGAGTTTATAGAAAAATACGAGCAAACTGTTGACCAAACTTTCATTTCGTCAATAGTTTACGGGAAAGGCTATTTTATGCAGGACAATGCAAGAAAAAAGAAAATAACATACATTTGCACAATGAAAAATGATGCTCAGGCGCAATGGGGACATGTTATTCCAAAACTATAGTCTGGAATGCATACAAAAAAGGAGATATTTTTCAATATCTCCTTTTTGTTTCGCTATAAACAAAATTATTAGAAGTTCAAACCAGCTTCACGGGCCGCATCAGCAAGAGCTGAAACTCTGCCGTGATAAAGGAATCCGCCTCTGTCGAAAACGCATTCTTCAACGCCGGCTTTGAGCGCTTTTTTAGCAATTGCTTCGCCGACAACTTTAGCAGCTTCAATATTTCCGCCATGAGCAAGCTTTTCTCTCAAATCTTTGTCGTTTGAAGAAGCAGAGCAGATTGTAACACCTTTTACGTCGTCAATCAGCTGTGCATAGATGTGTTTTGTGCTTCTGTAAACAGCCAATCTCGGGCAGCTTGCGTCGCCTGAAATTTTAAGTCTTACACGCTGGTGTCTTTTTCTGGTTTGTTCTTTTCTGTTTTTTGTTCCAATCATTTTTCTTTCCTTTCACCCAAACCTTCTTTTTCAGGCAATTGATTTGATTCAACCAGCCTCAAAGGGTTTATACGGGCTTTTTTATTTATTACAATCCTGTTTCCTGGCATTAAACGGCGTTGTGCGTCCTGCCTACGCAGCCCGCTTCAGCCTCTGCCTGGTCACGTTATTTTTTACCGGTTTTGCCGGCTTTACGTCTTACGTATTCGCCTTCATATCTGACGCCTTTTCCTTTGTAAACTTCAGGAGGACGTTTGCTTCTGATTGCAGCAGCAACATCGCCTACCAGCTGTTTGTTAGCGCCTGATACGGTGATTTTTGTGTTTGCTTCAACAGCAATTTTGATACCTGCGGGAGGTTCAATTTTTACAGGGTGAGAATAACCCAATGCAAGGTTCAACACGGTGCCTTCCATATTAGCACGGTAGCCGACGCCCTGAATTTCGAGTTTCTTTTCAAAACCTGTTTTTACACCCTGAATTGCGTTGTTAAGAAGAGTTCTTGACAAGCCCCAGAGTGAGCGGGATTTTCTATCGTCGTTGTGGATAGAAACGATAAGCTCTTTGCCCTCCAGTTTTAAGGCAACTTCAGGACGAACTTCCACTGTTTCAGTACCCAGAGGGCCTTTTGCAGTGACAACCTGTCCTTCAATTTTTACTTCTACACCATCAGGAATCTGAATCGGTGCTTTTCCTATACGTGACATTTTTTTATCTCCATTATAATTTGTTTTGTGTATTTATATAAATAACAGCGGGCCACTACCATACGTAGCAAATAATTTCGCCGCCGATGTTTTCTTTTTTAGCTTTTCTGTCAGTCATAAGACCTTTGCTTGTAGAGATGATTGCTATACCGAGACCGCCGAATACCTGCGGGAGATTTTTGGATTTGCAATACACTCTCAAACCTGTTTTTGAAATTCTTTTGAGGTTAGTGATGACAGGTTTGTTTCTTTCATCATATTTCAATGTGATAACGAGAACTTTGAATTTTCCTGATTCTTTTTCCTCGTAGTTAGAAATATAACCTTCTTCTTTTAAAACTTTTGCGAGTTCTAATTTCAGTTTTGATGAGGGCATCTCAACTGTTTCATGAGAAACGATGTTTGCGTTTCTGATTCTTGTCAGCATATCTGCTATAGGATCTGTGTACATTATTTTTTCCTTCTTTTAACGGGATTCCGATCATTTAGTGCAATTGAAACAGAAAATCGCCTCAAATAAGCACTTTAAACGGGGCATCCCCTACTACTTACTAAAATATTTCTAGCAGTATAGTAAAGAAAGTCTGTTACCAGCTTGCTTTGACTACACCGGGCAGAAGACCTTTGTGAGCCATTTCTCTCAAGTGGATTCTGCAAAGACCGAAATCTCTGTGGAAGCCGTGAGGTCTGCCGCAGATAGAACATCTGTTGTGCAGTTTAACTTTTGACATTTTGCCTGCTGCAACGAGTTCTTCTCTTCTTTTTTCTTTAGCTATCATTGACTTTTTAGCCACGTTATTTCTCCTTTTTGTATTTTTCGCCCGCTCGGGCAATGACTGCGCCATCTGGCGCGTTAATTATTGTTGGGATTTCTTTTTGAACGGCATTCCCAATTCAGCAAGAAGAGCTTTTGCTTCTTCGTCTGTTTTCGCTGTTGTAATGATGGAAATGTTCATACCTTTTACGATATCAACTTCATCATAAGAAATTTCAGGGAACAAAGATTGTTCTTTCAGCCCTAATGTATAGTTTCCGCGTCCGTCAAAGCTTTTATCGGAAATACCTCTAAAGTCACGGATTCTGGGGAGAACCACGCAAATCAATTTTTGCAAGAAATCATACATTCTTTCGCCGCGTAATGTAACCATTGCGCCAACCGGCATACCTTCTCTCAATTTGAAAGAAGCGATTGATTTTTTAGCTTTGGTAACGAGCGCTTTTTGACCTGCGATTTTTGTAAGCTGTGCTACGATTGTTTCTGCCAGTTTTGAGTTGTGGCAAGCCTCACCAACACCCATGTTGATAACGATTTTGTTCAATTTCGGAATCTGGTGAACGTTTTCATAGCCAAACTGAGATTTTAAAGCCTCTTTGACTTCTTCTTCATATCTAACTTTTAAGTCTTTTGTTACTGTCATTTTTCTTTCCCTTTGTAGAATGCAGTTTCGTTATTTTCATAACAAACTGCCCATACTATTTAATTATACATCAATTTGTTCGCCGCATTTAACACAAACACGGACTTTTTTACCTTCAACCTCGGTATGTTTAACTCTGGTTGCTTTTTCGCAGCTTGTGCAGTAAACCATAACTTTTGATGAATCCATGGGAGCTTCGATTTGGGTCAAGCCGCCCTGAACACCGGCCATCGGGTTTGCTTTTACAGCTTTGGTAATCATATTTGCGCCTTCAACAACAACTTTGTTTTCAGAAGCAATTATGGTTTTCACGTTTCCGATTTTGCCTTTGTCTTTGCCGGAAGTGATGATTACTCTATCACCGGTTTTGACATGCAAATCGTGTTTTTCAACTGTTTTTTTGCTATTTCTCATTGTATTTTTCCTTATTGTCTTTTTCCGCCTGTGCAATCAAAGATTGCTTCGTTCTCTTCGCTTTCGCTCCGTTCACAACGGCGGTCTGGAACGGTTTCGCCCTCCGGGGTTTGAGTGCTCAAACCCCTTTGGGCTTCACACACCTTTTGTCTTTTTCCGCCTGTGCAATCAAAGATTGCTTCGTTCTCTTCGCTTTCGCTCCGTTCACAACGGCGG
>URFH01000021.1 GCA_900547155.1 uncultured bacterium
CGGACCCGCAGTTTGATACAAACGATCACCCCGTCAAATCCAAAACGTCCCCATAGTATTCATAATTCAAAGTACTGTGTAATAAATATTATAGCACAATTTCCACCGGAAACCAGATGCTAAACAGATATATCCATCAAAATTTTGTAATACAAACGAACTTTTTCTTCGGTTTCATTGTCCAATATTTTATTAATTTCCTTAATCAGGCTGTCTTTGCTTTTTAAATGGGAAGTCTGGAAAAACATCTGCAATTCAATCCCCAGCACCGAAGAAATTCTCGTAATCAAATCAATAGACGGAACATTTTTCCCGCATTCTATTCTGCTTAAATGCTTCGGGTCTACACCTACGATTTCTGATAAACGCTCCTGCGTAAAACCTTTGCTTTTTCTAAGCTCTTTTATTCGTTTTCCTAAATCTTTATTTTTGTCCATATCAAATCTCTTAAATATTATTGCAACATATGCAAATATAAAAAACAGCGCCATATATCACTATTTAGATTTAATGTTGACATTTTAGGTGTATAAATATACAATTCATGTAGATTTTTTAGGATAAATTCAACATTATATATCACATTAAGGAAAAAATATGGAAAAGGTATCAATTATAATCCCCTGCTACAACCAATCTAAATATGTAATCGACGCAATCGAATCCGCTGCAGCGCAGACTTATCCGGAGATAGAAATTGTTTGTATCAATGACGGTTCAACAGATGAAACCGCAGAAATAATCACCGGAATCGCCCCAAAATTCAAGCAAATGTTATTTTTAGACCAAAAAGAAAACAAAGGCGTCGTAAAAGCAAGAAACCTCGCCATCAGCAAGTCAACAGGCACCTACATCCTGCCGTTGGACGCCGATGACGCAATTGAGCCTGATTATGTGGAAAAAGCGGTAAAAATTCTGCAAAATAATCCCGAAATTGGCGTAGTTTATTGCAAAGCAAGATATTTCGGTTCAAAACAGGGAATCTGGAAGCTTCCTGAATTTAACAAGAACGAAATGCTTTATACAAATCATGTTTTTGTAAGTGCATTGTTCAGAAAATCCGACTTTGAAAAGCTCGGCGGGTACAAAGAATATATGAATGACGGCTATGAAGACTGGGATTTGTGGCTTTCATTTCTTGAAAACGGGTTTAAATTTCACCAAATCGACGAATTTTTATTCAATTACCGGCAATACAAAGAAGAATCCAGAACCTCCAAAATCACTAAAACACAGATGGATAATATTTACAAAAATATAATTTCCCATCATTTTCCGTTGTTTTTGGAGGAAAAATCCTTTATTGACAAGGTTTTTAGAGGGCAGTTAAAGAAATTGAACAAATACAAAAAACTTTTTAAAATAATGCTTTTTACAGCGATTGCAGAGTTTGCAGCGCTGATTGCGGTATTGTTTTTGCTTATTTGGACATAAATTATGAAACGAAAAATACCGTTTTTTTCAGACTTGTACGAAAAATACCGTAAAAAATTTTACGAAAAGTTCAACAGAGAACTCGATTACGGGCTAATCAGCCGCGCGCACGAAAAATACACAAATTCCATAATAAAAACACCCGCAAAATTTCTACATTTTGAAAAAACCGATAATCCCAAAATTTCTGTCATTATTCCTGTTTACAACCAGTTTGAATTGACAATGAAATGCCTCGAATCGATATTGCAGAGCACAAAAGCAAAAAACTACGAAATAATCTTAATCGACGACCATTCAACCGACGAAACCCGAAAAATCGAGGAATACGTAAAAAATATCAAAGTAATCAGAAACGAAAAAAACGCAGGATTTTTGAAAAACTGCAATTCAGGGGCAAAAGCCGCAAAAGGCGAATATTTGTACTTGCTCAACAACGACACCCAGCTTCTTGAAAATGCGATGGAAAAGCTTGCTGAAATTTTAGATAAAGTAAAAGATTGCGGCGCAGCCGGCTCAAAATTAATCTTTCCCGACGGAAAATTGCAGGGCGCAGGCTCAATAATAAAAAAAGACGGCAGCACTGCCTCCATAGGGATTTTCAAAAACCCGCTTGCTCCTGAATTCAACGAGCTTAAAGAGGTAAATTATTGCTGCGGAGCGAGCCTGATGGTCAGAAAAGCGCTCTGGGACAACCTCGGCGGCTTTGACACATTGTTTTCTCCCGGTTATTACGAAGAAACAGACCTGTGCCTGAGAATCAAAGAAATCGGCTGCAAAACCATTTATCAGCCGGAGTCCGAAGTAATACATTTTTGCGGGTGCAGCTTTAAAGAAAGCACAGAGCGGCTAATCAAGCAAAACAGAAAAAAATTCCTGAAAAAATGGCGCGGCAGGCTGAAAAATCTAAAATAAAACCGGTGCAGGCAGATTCCCGCGCCGGTTTTTGTTAATTGCTATTTGTTGAAAATTAAAAACATGTTTTTTATCGATTCGTAGCCTTTCAGGTATGAAGCTGCGTCCATTTTTTCATCCGGCGAATGCATGTTGAAAACATCCGCGCTGCCGATTAGATAGGGCTTGAATGGAACGCCGTTTTTGTTTTTTTGTTTTGCATAAACGTGCGTTTCCGCACCTGCGTGGAAAGAGCTGATGTCGGGCTTTAAGCCGGCTTTTTCGCAGGCTTCTTTTCCGACTTTTTCAATCGTATCGTCATTTGAACGCTCAAAAGCAGGTAAATGCGGGGTTACAAGGAACTCTGCGGAGGCGATTCCGTCATATTTTTTGTTAAAATCTTCGACAATTTTTTGGATTTTTGCGATTAATTCGTTTTCTGTATCGACCTCGGAGCTCCTGATGGAATATCTGGCGCGTGCGTGGGTGTTTATGAGGTTTGTCATTGATTTTTCGCTGATGTAGTCCACAAAACATTCGGATTTTATGCTTTCATCGCTGATTTGCTTGATACAGGGCTCAACGCCGCCTCCAATTACGCTTCCGACGTTGATTGAGGTGATTACGCCGAGTTCATTTGCCTTGTAAACGCCCTGCGGGATTTCGTTTATCAGCTCGGCAATGAGTTTTACGGCGTTTGCGCGGGTTTTGTCGGCTATATCAATACCTGAATGCCCACCTTTGAAAGCGTTTACGCTTAAAATTGCGTTTGTGTAGCTTGCGCCGGCAACAAGGATTTGTCCGGCTTTGTCTGCGTCGATTACGAGCACATATTCGGATTCAAGGCGTGAAAAATCAAAGTGATTTATGCCGGAAAGCCCCTGTTCTTCGTCTTTTGTGAACACAAGTTCAAGACCTCCGTGTTTTAAGTCTTTATCGGACGCAATTTCCATCGCAAGCTGCATTGCAGCGGCAACGCCGGCTTTGTCATCCGCGCCGAGTGTGCGTTTTTTGTCCGTTTCAATGAATTTGCCGTCATAGCAAATGTTCACGGGTGAATTATCGCCGATTACGTCCATGTGGGCGGAGAGGGCAACCGGTTTTTTCGTTGGGTCGGTGGCGGGAATTTTTGCGATTACGTTTTTAAAGTCGTCGTATTCGGCTTTTATGCCCGCATTTGTTAATATTTCAATGATTTTATCGGAAACTTTGTCTTCCTGTCCGGACGGGGAGGGGATTTTCGCCAGAGTGCAGAACAGGTCGATGAGTTTGTTTTCTTTTCTTAAATTTTCGATTTCCATAATATAATTCTCCTTTGCGGATTCATTATAACATCTTTTTAATTATTGGTGCCCCTCTACTTTGTTTTTCACGTTTGTTGGCGGTGGGAACCGCTTCGCTATTCCCACCCTACTTTATCGCCCCCGTAGGGTGGGAATAGCAACAGCAAAAAACACCGGATTATTTTACAAGCGACGCAGCGGTTCCCACCAGCACTATTTTCACCCTACTTTATTGCCAACGTAGGGTGGGAATAGCATGGTAAAAAACGCCGCATTATTTTACAAGCGACGCAGCGGTTCCCACCAGCACCAACTACTCAAAATCCAACCCAACAATCTTATTCTTATCCTCAAAATTGCACCATGAAGAATCATAAAACCCCATTTTTACAAACTTTTTAAAAGAAGAATATTCATATTTCCCCACAACTTTGACATACCCATGTTTTATGGGATTAAAATGAACATAATCCAAATGCTTTGCCAAATCCTCTTCATCCCTGATGGTATGTTCCCAATAACGCCGCTGCCAGATACCTTTTTCACCCTTTTTAATTTTGCTTTGACTCAAAAAAGCCGCATTTTTCGGCATTTTTAAAGAAAAATTATATTTTATTGAATATATAATTTTTGGATAATCCTCAACATTTTGGAGTTTTAAAATTAAATGCATATGGTCAGGAAGAACCACCGCAGCATAAATTTCAAACGGAAATTTTTCCAGCGCAGATTTGAATGATTTTCTTAAAATATCAATATTTTCTATGAGTATCTTCTGACGTTCATTTGTAACGATTGTTACAAAAATATAATTAAAACCATTAAGAAAAAGCCGGGTATAATTTGACATAAATTTTATTTTATCATGATTTAACATAAGTGTAAAAACGCGACAAAGTTGCTCCATTTTTTCACATTCATTGCCGGTGGGAACCGCTTCGCTATTCCCACCCTACTTTATCGCCCCCGTAGGGTGGGAATAGCATGGCAAAAAAACGCCCCATTATTTCACAAGCGACGCAGCGGTTCCCACCAACAGCAAACTATTAAAAGCCATATTGAACAGCGCGCCCAATTGTGGAATAATAAAAAAAGCAAATTAGATTAAACGGAGCGCAGATATGGCTATAACACTTGATATGAGAGCATTCGGAAAGAACGATATTCGCGGGATTTACGGCGAAGACGTGACGGAAGAACTGTTTTTTTACACAGGAAAAGGCTATATCCGCTTTATCGAAGAAAATTCCAACCTTGAAGCGAAAAATATCTGGGTCACAGTGACGCGCGATGTGCGTTTGAGCTCCGATTCTTTGACAAAATCGCTGATAAAAGGCGTTGTTTCGACCGGAGCAAACGTTCTTAACCTGGGCGAAGCCCCCACGCCGCTTGGTTATTACTCGGAATTCGCACCGATTCCCTCTGACGTAATCGGCTCGGGAAAAATCAACGGAGCCCTGATTGTCACCGCAAGCCATAACCCAAGCGAATATAACGGGTTAAAAATGACTTTTGACAAGTGTTCAATGACCGAGGAGCAGATTAAGCGCGTAAAAACCCTTACAATGGAGGAATTCAACGCGCGTGAAGCCTCAAACCGCCACGGCGTAACAAAAAACTACGACATTATTGAACAATACACGGAAAGCATAGTGAACAAATTCGCGTCCATCGGCAAAGGCATAAAAGTCGTTGTTGACAGCGGAAACGCAACGGGCGGAATCGTCGGCCCGAAGCTATACAGGGATTTGGGCTGCGAAGTTATTGAACTTTTCTCTGAGCCTGACGGAAATTTCCCGAACCACCACCCCAACCCGAGCGACGAAAAGACGCTTGACGCAATAAAAAAGGCCGTTGTGGAACACAACGCGGATTTAGGCATTGCGTTTGACGGGGATTCTGACAGAATCGGCGTTATTGACTCAAAAGGCAGCGCTTTAACGGGTGACAAGCTTTTATTAATCTACGCTATGGACGTTATCGAGCAATTATCAAAACGCGGCGAAAAACCGGTTGTCGTATCCGAAGTAAAATGCTCACAGGTGCTCTATGACACGATTAACACCTGCGGCGGGTGCGCAATCATGACAAAAACAGGGCACGGTTACATAAAATCAAAAATGAAAGAAGAAAACGCCATTCTTGCGGGCGAAATGAGCGGTCATATTTTCTTCAAGGACAGATATTACGGTTTTGACGACGCGATTTATGCGGGGTGCAGGATTATTGAAATTATTGCAAAACACAAGCAAAACAACCCCGATTTCCGGCTGGAATCGCTGCTTGCGCCGTTTGATGAGGTTTTCACCTCAAAAGAAGTGCGGTTTCGCTGTCCGAACGAGTGCAAAAAGCCGGTTATGGACGAGTTGAAAAAAACTGTGGAGAAAAAGCCCGAAATGTTCACCACGCCCATAAAAGAAATCGTTACAATTGACGGGATGAGGATTATTCTTGAAGACGGATTTGCGATGATTCGCCAGAGCAACACAGAGCCCGTTTTTACGCTCCGTTTTGAGGCAAAATCGCAGCAGAATTGCGAAATGTATCAAGACGCGATGGTGAAAGTGCTCGACAAGCTGGTTAAGAAGTATTCGGAATAGTTTTTTGAATTTACACGCGTTGGCGTTTTTCGCAAGCTGCCATCTTGAAGTTGGTTGACTGTTTTTTGGTGAAAATCTCTGTTTTTTCGTTTGAAGATAACATTTCAAGAGGGTTAGACCCTGAAACAAGTTCAGGGTGACATCGGGTTGGTGAAAATTCCCGTTTGTGCTCAAATTTGTAAAGTAATGTAACAAACAAGCTTAAAATCCTAAAGTTTTCCCTCTTGTTTGCCGATATAAATAGTACAAGCAATAAGGGGTATCGCAAAAAATGGGAATTGGCATCACAAGTTTAACAGCAAAAACAAATTACGTTGACACTCAGTCAATCAATGAAATAGCAAAACAAATTTTTGCTAACGCAGAAACAAAATCTCAGGCTTTTGAATTGACTTCAACTGATTTGTCAAAATTCCGCAGACCCGAAGTCGGCATTGATTTGTACAACAACAAAAACAACATTGATGTTACAAAACAAATCGCAATCAGAAACGCAGGGCTCGATATCAATTTGAACGCCAATTTCATCGCTAATGTTCAATATTTGAACGCTCAGGCTGCTCAGGGCACTCAAAAAGTAAACAGAGCAGTTGAAGGCAAGCTCATTGCCCCCGTTGCAGAAGGTGAAGCCGCACAAACCAGAGAAGTCGTTGCGCTCCCCAAAAGTGTTGAGCTCAACAACTCAAAAAGCCTCGACAAAGACAAAAGAGGCTCAAATCCATTCTCTTTCTTCGCAATGAACACCAAAAAAGACAATCAACAGCCCGCTGAAGCTGAAAAAAATATCAACATTTTCGCATAATTAACTAACCCTTATAAAAACCAACCATTCCTATTCCCCAATCTAAAACAACATTGCTTGTTTAAAAGGTAAGCCTCCCGCTTACCTTTTTATTTTTTATATAGGACGGGAATCGGGTTCATCTTTTTCATGATTGTAGCGGTTGTTTGTCTTGAAAGCTCGCGATAAACGGCATTGCGCCGCCAGCCTGCGCTGACAGCTCCAGCCTTGGCTCGCTTCCGCTAGGGGCACAGCCCCGTCACACGCCTGGTTTGCGCCGCCATGGGGCGGGAATCGGGTTTTTGCTGCTAAAAGTGCGTGGCGAGCAGATAATTAAACCATTTCCTCTTCTTCACAATCCTCCGGCGGATTAATCGGGAGCCAGAAACCAAACGTCGAGCCCTCATTCGGGCGGCTTTTTACAAAAACTTTGCCTTTATGGTGCTTTTCAATTGTCACCTGCACAAGATGAAGCCCCAATCCGGTGCCTTTTACGGTGTGGGTGTCGTTTTCAACGCGGTAAAAGCGCTCAAAAATCTTTTTCTGGTGCTCTTCGGGAATTCCGATTCCCTGGTCTTCAATTGTGACTTCCACATAATTCGTATCACGCGCAATCTCGGCTCTGACCTTGATTCTGCCGTTTTCCGGCGAATATTTTATCGCGTTTGAAAGCAAATTGTTCAAAACCCTCTCAATACTGCACACATTTATCGGAACCTTTGGCAAATCCGGCTCTTTTATGAGTGAAAAAGTAAGATTTTTTTCTTCTGCAAGCACCTGCATTGACTGGATTTCCTGCTCAATAATCGGAACAAGGTCGCAGGGTTCTTTTTCAATACGAACACAGTTTGATTCCAGCCTTGAAAAGTCCAGAACGTCATTTACCATCTTTTGCAGGCGCGAGGCCTCCTTATTGATTACGCCGAAAAACTCTTTTTTCGTATCTTCGTCAAAATCATCCGAATGGTTGTGCAAAGTGTCGATATAAGTCCGCAAAACCGTTACCGGAGTGCGCAATTCATGGCTTACGTTCGAGATAAAGTCGCTTTTCATCTTGTCGATTTCAGCTTCTTTTGTAATATCAATCAAAACAATCATATATCCCACGTAATCCTGATTTTTCGAGAACATCGGGGAAATTACGGATTTTATAACGCGTTTGTCAATCGTAATGTTGAACTCGAGCGGCTTATTTTCCATAATGTCGAGCGGCGTGTCTTTGAATTGTTCAATTTTTTCTTTAAAGCAAAGTTCTCCGTCAGAATCGCAGTACTGCTGGATTTTTGTGTTCAAAATCTGCTCGTCTTCAATTTCAAGCATCTTTTTGGCGGCATTATTAACAAGCACAACATTGTCATAGTTGTCACAAACAACAACGCCGTTCACAATACTCATCAAAACAGCCTCGAACTTGTTGCGTTCAAAGGTTATACGGTCAATATTCTGCTCCTCGTACTGGTGGAGGCGGCCGGACATGTCGTTGAAAGCGTTAATCAGGTCACGGATTTCGCCGCTTGTGTTTTTTGCCTCAAGTTTAAAGCCAAAATCGCCCGTAGAAATTTTCGTAACTCCATGGTGGAGCATGGAAAGTTCACGCGTAATCAGAATTGTGTTCACCAGCACAACAAGCGTAAAAACAAGCCACGCAACCGTAAAAACCACAAGCATAGAGTTTTTTGTAGCTTTTGAAATGTCCGATGTCGAAGCACCCGAAAGCCAAACGTGCACAGAGCCGATAATTTTGTCCTCGCCGTCGACTTTTGCTTTCATCATTGCGGTGGAGTAGATTTTTGACTCAAGAGCACGGTTCGGGAAGTCGGATTTGCTGGAATAAATGATTTTTCCGTCCTCGCCGCGGAAATCTATACGCGAAATTTCACGATTATTGTTGATAATCGAGCGCGTATGCGTCCGGAGGGCGGCGAATTTGTCATATTCCTGAATATCTTTTGTGATTTCGACGCTTTCTATTGCGAGTGTGTTCGTCAAAATCTGCCCGAAGTCGTCATAAACCTCGGAAATCTTCTGCTGGATGTTGGTTATGGCAAAAACTGCGAGCGCAACAATCAATATTGTACTAACAGCGAGCCCCAGAATTATCAGTTTGTTTTGTGTGCTTATGCTTACCGGTTTGCTCATTATGGGATAATTATATCATCAATATTTTGCGGTGGGAACTACGTTTTTCACAAAGCAATTATCGTGTATAATTATTTCATGGATATTTTCAAAAAAATAAGCTTTTACACGGCACTTTTGGCTGCAAAAACCGTAAATCACGGGCTTCACCTGATGAATCGCGCCGGAACTTCGCTTCCGGGGGTTGTTGCGCTGAAAATCCAAAAGGATTTTATCTCTTTTGCGAACCATTACTGCAAAAAAAACATCATAACCATCACCGGAACAAACGGAAAAACGACCACGGCGGGGATTCTTGCGCATATTTTAAAAACTGCCCAAAATAAAGTCCTGCACAACGAAAAAGGTGCAAATATGCTCTCCGGCATTGCAAGCTCCCTCGCTGTCAATTACAAACCCTTTTCCACCTTTGATTTTGCGGTTCTCGAGTCGGATGAGGCTTATTTAACAAAGCTTTATGACTTTTTAAAATCCGATTATCTGCTTGTGACGAACCTTTTCCGCGACCAGCTCGACCGTTACGGGGAATTGGATACCACAGCGAAGAAAATTCAGGAGGCAATCGCAAAAAATCCCTCTTTAACCGTTTTTTTAAACGCTGATGACCCGATGCTGGCGGGGCTTGCGCCTGAAAACAAAAGAATTTACTACGGATTTGAAAATATTGAGTACAAAAACAAAACCGGAGAATCCCAAAGCCCCATGGAGGCGGTAGTTTGCAAGTGCAAAACCGCGCTTTCTTATGTAAAACGCTTTTATGCGCACATCGGAAAATATTTTTGCAAAAACTGCCACAATGACCATCCGGAGCCGAATTATAAGGGCAATGCGGTGATTTATGCGGATTATTCGGAAATTTCCATCACATACGGAGCTAACAAAGCGGATTTTAAAACGAATCTTGTCGGGCTGTACAACGCTTATAACGTACTTGCGGCGGCGAGTGCGGCTCTTGAATTGAATATTCATCCAGAAACTATCCAAAACGCGCTTGAAACTTACAAATCCGTCTTCGGCCGCTCCGAAAGGCTCAACGTAAAAGGGCGCAGGCTGCTTGTGCAGCTCATAAAAAACCCCACAGGCGCTTCAGAGGTGCTCAGGACGGTAAACGCGGACGAAAGTGCAAAACTTTTAATAATTATCAACGACAAATACGCTGACGGGCGCGATGTTTCGTGGCTGTGGGACGCGGATTTTGAGATTTTGAAGGATTATCCGAATGAAATCGTTTTAAGCGGAATCAGAGCCTATGATATGGCTGCACGGCTTAAATATGCGGGATTTCCTGCTGAAAAAATGACTATAAAACCCGATATTAAAACAGCTTTGAATTATTCGCTGGACGGGATTGAAGAAAGGGCGCAGCTGCTTGTTATGCCTACTTATACAGCGCTTTTGGAGCTTCAACATATTTTTGGCGGGCTGGGGAAGAAATAAATCCTGAAATTCCCTCATTACACGGCCTAAAACCCGTCTTGCGGGGCATAAGGGCGGGGAATTACTCAAAAAGCGGATTTGCGCAACAACCTTTTTGTTAAGGCCGCTTCAAAATATCACAAAATCCGGAAAACCCCGCACAATAACACGGATTTCTGCAAAAACATTAACTTTTGTAAACATTTTCTGAAATCCTGCAAAAAACCGCGGCGCAATGTTTTTATTTAAATATAGAGTTTTAGTTTAAGGATTTTTTATGACAAACCCTTGGTCGATACAATTAACAAACCCGAATACATCCTGGCAAAACGCCGGTAAGACGGAGAGCATAGGTGCGAACCGGAGTAAGTTTACCGGAGCAACTGAAAGTTATCAACGTTATGGTACAAACGATGACCTCCAGGCAAGACTGGCTGCTTTGGACAAACGGGAAAGACCTCCCGTTGTAAGCAACCGTACACTAGGTTTTGCATAGGAAATTAATGGCGGCATAGATGTGCCGTCATTTAATTTTTCAGGCACTAATCCGGATTGCCCTGGCAGATTCGCCCGCTGCGAACCGCCCGTGGCTCATTTTTCTAATAATTACCGAGAAATTTCATCAGTTTTTCGGCAGCTCTTGCGAAAAAGCTGTTTTCTGTGCTGTTTTCGTCGGATTCTTCGTTTAAAAACTCATCTTCATTGGCAGATGGCGTAAAAACGTCGATTTCGTCCTTTTTTTTCTCTTTTTTCTTTTCACGCTGAAAATATCCGAGATTGCCCCCGCCGCCGTTGTTGCGCATGCTCTGGGCCTCCTGAATTCCTTTTGGCGGAGTTGGACCGTTGATTTCAAACGACATAATATCTCCTTTGACCTTGGACGCGTGACCTATTTATATTATACACTATGTTTGTAGTAATTTAAACATGCAAACAGCGAAAATACGGCAATTAGAGTAGTTTTGGAGCGGAAAAACCCTTACTGCCGGTCATTTTGGCGCCAAAAGCGGGAGTTTGCCACAAATTCTTATTTTTAGTAAAATTGAAAACAGACGGAAAGGGGAAGTTTTTGGAAAGTTTATCTTTAAAAGCCACAGCAATAGGCAGTCTTCCGCATGATAACCCGCAGGAAGCGCTAAATCTTGTTTTCGACACTTTTAAGGACATCCCTTTCTGGCCGCAGCTCGCTAATGTCCATCGTTTTGAGGATATGATTATCCAGTTTAATCAGGGGATTCCCGGCATACGTTTTGACGGTGAAAACGAAAAATTCTTCTGCAACACGCAGTCCGATGAGTTTTTTGAGGAGCTGGAGGAGTTTTTTCTTGATTATGAATCCATTGTAGGGCAGAAAAACTTTGAAAATCTGGAAAAATATGCCATAACCCCGCCTTATTCAAGCGCATTTGAACCTTTTTTAGAAAAACTTAAAAATGCAGAATACAAATATGTAAAAAGCAACGTAACCGGCCCTTTCACCTGGGGCACAAGCCTTTGCGACACAGACGGAAAGTGCTCTTTTTACGATGAAACCTATCGGGAGGTTCTTGTAAAAGGAATTACGCTAAAAGCTATCTGGCAGATTCAAAAATTCAAGTCGATTAGCCCCGATATCACGCCGATAATTTTCATTGATGAGCCTGTTTTGTCGCAATACGGCACTTCAGCGTTCGTTACGGTGCAAAGACGCGATTTAGTTTATGCGCTGGCGGAAATTGCGGGCGTTATAAAGGATTTTGGCGGGCTGTGCGGGGTTCATTGCTGCGGAAAGGCTGATTGGTCACTGTTGATTGACGCGGAAATCGATATTATTAACCTTGACGCTTACAACTATGCACAGAGCCTTTCGGTGCATGCGGACAGGATTGCGGGATTTTTGAAAAACGGCGGATATATTGCCTGGGGAATGATTCCGACGCTGGATAAAACCGCGCTGGAGGGCGTAACGCCGGATATCTTGATGAAAAAATTCGATAAAGCCGTAGCCTGCCTGCAATATAAAGGAATCAACCCCAATCTGGTTTACAGACAAAGCATAATCACGCCTTCCTGCGGCGCAGGCGGGCTCAGCGTGGAACTTGCACAAAAAGCAATGTTCTTGACCAATGCGCTGGCTGAAAAAATCGCAAAACATTACGAGGTTCTTTAATGACGATAACCATTGCACTCACAGGAAAAAGCGGAAGCGGAAAAACCACCCTGACAAAGGCTTTTGTAAAGCTTTTCAAGGAGATTTACCCTGAAAAAAGCATACTTCTTTTTGATAACGACCTCACAGGCGAACTCGGGCACACCTACGGGCTGGACGTGAGGAACACAATCTACGGTATCAGAAGCGGAAAACACGAGTACAAGACCGGAATTCCCGAAAAAATGACAAAACAGGAATATATCGAGTGGGCGCTCGAGGATATTATTGTTGAGGTTGAGGAAAATGTTGATTTAATCGTTTCATGGCTCGTTCCCTCAAAAGACTGCCGCTGCCCGATTACCGGCCAGATGAATGACGCAGTTGCAAAGCTTATTCGGGCTTATGATATCGTGATTTTTGACTGCGAATTTGATTTAAAATATCTGAATCAGCTTGTGGACGTGGATATCGACGTAACGCTTGTTGTTGCGCAGCCCGCGGAGGAATCTTTGCAGCTGGCGCAAAGGATTGAAGAATTTTCAGAAAAATATGCCGCAGGCGGGCAGATGGGAATGATTCTCAACCGCGTAAAAACAGGCGAATTGAACAAAATTCAGGAACTTTTGATGAAATATCATCTGGACACGCTCGGAGTTATCCCCGAAGACGAAAATCTCGCAGGGAAATCGCTTTCCAGAGATTCAGAGGCGGTTTTTGCGGCGTTGAAAGAGTTTTATTTCAGGCTGAATCTCCCTGATTTGAGGAATAAGGGGTAAGCATGGCGGAAATTATTGACGGAAAAGCGCTGCGCAACAGGATTCTCGAGGGTTTAAAAGCTGAGGTTAAAAACCTTGATAAAAAGCCGTTTTTAGCGGTAATAATCGTCGGAAATGACCCTGCAAGCAAAATTTACGTTTCCAACAAGAAAAAAACCGCTCTGGAGCTGGGTTTTCAGTCCGTTGTAATTGAAATGCCCGAAAATACGCCGGAAAAAGTACTTTTAGAAAAAATCGAAGAATTGAACAAGAACAAAGAGGTCAATGCGATTCTTGTTCAACTGCCGCTGCCGGCGCATATCAGCACCGAAAGGGTGATTGAAACGGTGAGCCCCCAAAAGGATGTTGACTGTTTTCATCCGTTCAATACGGGCAAAATCGCCCAGAATGCGCGTCCGTTTGTTTATCCGTGCACGCCGAAAGGGATTATCAGGCTTTTAGAGGAATACAAAATCCCCGTTGCAGGCAAAAATGCGGTGGTAATCGGGCGCTCAAACATTGTCGGGCGGCCAGTTGCAGCTATGCTTACGAATCTCGACGCCACAGTAACAATCTGCCACAGCAAAACGCAAAATCTTTCCGAAATCACAAAAAACGCCGATATTTTAATCAGCGCAGCCGGTTCAAGAGGGCTGGTCACTGCTGATATGGTCAAAGACGGTGCTGCGGTGTTTGATGTAGGCATGAACAGGGATGAAAACGGCAAGCTCGCAGGGGATGTGGATTTTGAGGCGGTGAAAGAAAAAGCCTCTTTCATCACGCCGGTTCCGGGCGGTGTCGGGCCGATGACGATTTGCACGCTTATGACGAACACGTTTGAGCTTTTCAGGCGGCAAAATAAGTAGTTTTTTGGCTTTAAATGAATAACGGACGACTTTGGGGATGTTCCCCACCCCGTCCCTCCGCGAGCTGGGGAGGGGGTGCATTCAAAATTACATACTTTCAATAAACTCGACCATAGGCAAAAGCGCCCGTGCGCGGTGGCTCAGGGTGTTTTTTTCTTCAAGCGTCATTTCCGCCATGGTTTTTCCGAGTTCGGGAATGAAAAAGACCGGATCATAGCCGAAACCGTAGGTTCCGGAGGGTTTTTCGGTGATTCTGCCTTTGATTTCACCGGTTTGAACATGAAATTTTTCACCGGCAGGGTTCGTCAAAACCATTGTGCAGACAAACTTTGCCGTTCTTTTTTCCTCGGGGACACCTTTTAGCTCCTCAAGTAATTTTTCGATTCGCTCTTGAGCTGTGGGCGCATATCTTGCGGAATAAAGCCCGGGCGCACCGTCCAGAGCGTCCACGCAGAGCCCCGTATCATCCGCAAGCCCCCATAAACCGCTAATTTTAGAGGCCTCGGCGGCTTTTATATAGGAATTTTCCTCAAAAGTCTTGCCGTTTTCAACAGGGTCAAATCCGCCCGCAGGCAAGACAAATTCAATATTGGAATTTTTTATAATTTCCTTGATTTCTTCCAATTTATGCGGGTTAGAGGTTCCGAGGGCTATTTTCATTGTTTTATTTTCCATATCTTCTGTTTCTTTTTTCAAACTCCAGAATCGCTTCTGTGAGCGCGTTTTCGTCAAATTCGGGCCAGAATTTTTCCGTCACATAGACTTCAGAATACGCAATCTGCCACAAAAGGTAATTGCTGATACGTTTTTCGCCGCCCGTTCTTATAAGCAGGTCAGGATCGGGGATTTTGGCAGTGTAGAGGTTTTCTGAAACGAGTTTTTCATCGATTTCCCCGATTTTTATTTCGCCATCCAGAGCTTTTTGTGTAATTTTCTTTACGGCATTCACTATTTCATCGCGCGCGCCGTAGTTAAAGGCTATTTGGAGGTTCACGCCGGTGTTATTTTTTGTTTTATTTTCAGCATTTTTGAGAATTTCAATGAGTTTCGGGTTCAATCTTTCAATATTGCCGACAAATTTTATTTTTACATTCTCCTTATGCATTTCGTCGAGCTCGTCGGTGAGGGTTTTGGCGAGGAGGTTCATCAGAAAATCGACTTCTTCCTTTTTGCGGTTCCAGTTTTCAGTTGAAAACGCATAGACGGTGAGATATTTTATGCCGAATTTGTCAAAAGAACGCATGGTGTTTTTGAGCGATTCCACGCCTTTCTGGTGCCCGACGGCAGAGGGAAGCATGTGATTTTTTGCCCATCTGCGGTTTCCGTCCATAATTATTGCTATATGTTGGAGATTTGTCTTTTCGACGATGGTTTTTATTTCATTTTTTTCTGCAATTTTGTTCACTTAAATACTCCGATTGAAATCCAGTCATTTAAACCGTTTTACGGCAAGCCCCGAAATAATTTCAGGCAAAACACCGGTAAAAATAATTTAATTATAACTTAAAAACAGCAAAAAGTCGTAAATTCCCGCGAAAGTATGAAGAAAGCGGGATTTTTATGCAAATTTACACTAAATTTTATAATCGCTCCCCACCCCGGCCCTCCCCGAGTTGGGGAGGGGGAGTTAAACAAGCTCAAAAACGCCCCAAAAATCGTAAATCTCCAAAAGCATAAAGCGCAGGGGTTTTTATCTTGAATATTCGGGGTATAATATTACTGTAAAATGCCGACGCATTAAAAGAGGTTGATTATGAGCAAAAATAACTACGTTTACCTTCTTGAGGGAAAAATTTATATAAACCTGACGAATCTGTGCACTAACGAATGCGTTTTTTGTATCAGAGATATTAAAGACGACGTTGTGGGCGCGGATTTGAGGCTCGACGGGGAAATTTGCAATGTCGATGAAGTAAAAAGGCAGCTTGACGAATTTAAACCCGAAAACTACCACGAAATCGTATTCTGCGGCTATGGAGAACCGACTTTGAAGCTCGACGAGCTAAAAGAAGTCGCAAAATACATAAAAGAAAAATATCCGCACATAAAAACCCGCATAAACACCAACGGACAGGCAAATCTTGTGCACAAACGCAATGTTGTGCCTGAATTGGTCGGGCTGATTGACAGAATTTCAGTGAGTTTCAACGCCGAAACCGAAGACCTCTACGACAAAATCTCACAGCCAAAAATCAGAGGTGCCTATTCGGCAATGCAGGATTTTATCGTTGACTGCGTGGAAAACGGAATCGAAACCACAGCAACAATCGTTACCGGTTACAAGGATTACAATGTCGATAAGGACAAATGCAAGCAGCTCATTGAAACGCTGGGCGCAAAATTCCGCGAACGCCCGTGGATAGAAAACGGATATTAATATGCAAAAATTTATTTCATCATCTGTTTGCAAAAATTTTGAAGATTCGGTAAATTTTGCAAAAGAGCTGGGCACAAACCTCGAAATCAGCCGTTTTGCAAGGGATTTGACCGATATTGATGAAACTTTTGAAGCCCGTATCCATGCTATGAAAAAAGCGCTTGAGGGGTTTGAGGGCGAGGTCAGTTTGCATGGATTTTTGTTCGATTTGTGCGTTGTGAGCCTTGATCCGTTCATAAAAAAAGTTTCGCAGCAAAGGTTTATGCAAAGTTTCGAGGCAGCAAAATTTCTCGGTGCAAAAACAGTGCTTTTTCACACAGGTTTTAACGCCCCGCTGAAATGTGAGGATTACAGGCTGTCGTTCAGGAAGAATTTTATTGCTTATTTGAAAGATTTTGTGAAAAATTTTGAAGAATCGAACATGGTTATGGTGCTTGAAAATGTTCAGGAAACCGGCCCTGACTTCATTTTAGACATAATCAACAATGTCGGCTCACAAAACCTCAAAGCCAGCCTTGATATTGGGCATGCGAATATTCATTCCAAAATCCCTGTTACGCAGTGGATAAAAACCTACGGCGAAAACCTTTATCACATGCACATTCACAACAATTACGGCGACGATGACTCGCATTTTTCGCTTTTGGACGGAAATATCAATCCGAAAGAGGTTTTCAGAACCGTTCTTGAATGCGGATTAAGCCCCAAGATTATTTTTGAAATATTTGAAAAAGAGGCGGTAAAAGAAAGCATTGCCGTGCTTGATGAGGTGTTAAAAAGCACAAATGTAATCCCCGCACGCACAAAACCGCTCGAAAAAGCAGGATAAAATCAGGTATAAAATTAATTAGGAGAAATAAAAATGATTAACGAGCAGAATTCACTCTTTTTGTTTATTGATGTTCAGGAAAAGCTTGTTGCAATGCTTACAAAGGACAAAGCAAAGAAAAAAGCCTCAATTTTAGCTCAGGCAGCTACTTTGATGGGGATTGACTGCGTTGTGACCGAACAATACCCCGCAGGGCTCGGTTCTACTGTTGAAGAGGTTAAATTCAATCTGCCGGATAGCACAAAATTCTTTGAAAAAACGGCTTTCAGCGCGCTGGAAAACCCCGAAATCGCGCAGGCGCTTCAGGGTAAAGAAAATATCTTTATTTTTGGGATTGAAACTCATATTTGCGTGCTCCAGACGGCGATTGCGCTGTTGAACACCGGACATAAGGTTTTTGTTGTGAAAGATGCATGCGCTTCTCGCGACAGCGACGAGTTTAAAGCCGGAATTGAATACATGAAAAATGCAGGCGCAAAAATCGTCACAACTGAGATTGCGCTGTTTGAACTCTTAAAATCCTCAAAACATCCAATGTTCAAACCCGTACAAAATCTGATAAAGTAAATCAACCAAAACCATTATTGAATTATCGGGCAAAATGAAATAGAATATGCTTATGGAAGATAATTTTGCAGAAAAAATTTCAACGCTCCAAAAGAATTTTTGCGATTTGAACAACCTGTTTGAGCTTAGTATCATTGCTACACAGGCAGAATCGCTCGAGGATTTGATTGACAAAATTTCTGACTTTATTTCCCAGACGCTCAACCTCGATAATATTCGATTTTTCATAAATCAGAACAATGTTTATTACATGGTCGCAAATCCGAACCTTGAAAATCGTGAAAATTTCCAGTTTGAGAACGATGATGAGGGTTTCTGGGAGGTTTTGAACAACGGTGAACTCACAAAGGTCACTGCGGACGGAAAAAGACCGATTTACAAGTCTTTCTGGGAAAAATACAATCTTTACAACCTCAACAGCAGCTATTTTAAGCTGTTTCAAAAAGACGGAATCCCTTATTTTATCTGCTCTGTCGGCCCGAAAGAGGGAAATATGCCATTTTCGGATTCTGACATAAAATATCTGGAAAAGGTTTTTACTTATGTTGAGCCGATTTTGATTAAGTACATCAAACGGCGCGAGCAGGAAAACGATTTGAGAAAACTTCAAAAATCGCTGCACAACATTTCAATTCTTTACAACATTTCACAGGCTGTGAACTTCATTGATGATTTGAAACGCCTTTTACGCGTGATTTTGAGCAAGGCGCTCGACACAATAGAGGCTGAAAAAGGCTCATTAATGCTTTACAATTTCACAGAGAACGTTTTGCAGACAAAAGTTGTTTACGGGCTGGCAGACAAAAATCTCGAGGCTGAAATCAACAACGGGCTTGTTGAATGCGGAAAAATCAAGGTAGGCGAGGGCATTGCAGGGTCGGTTTTTGTTGAAAAAAAATCTATAATCTCAAATCTCGGGAAAAATGACCCCAGATTCCTGAAAATGGGCGAAGATTTGAATGTTTCGTCGCTTTTGTGCGTTCCGCTTATCGCAAAAGGCGAGGCTATCGGCGTAATTAACATCACCAACAAGCAAAACGGAAAACTTTTCAACAAGCAGGATTTGGAATTCATTGAAGCGCTTGCGAATCAGGCGGCTATTGCGATTGACAACGCAAAACTTTACGAGCTTGCCACAAAAGACGGCATGACAAAGCTTTATATTTACAGACATTTCTACACGCTGCTGGAAACGGAATTGAAGCGTTCAGCGCGATATAACCACGAAATGACGCTGCTTATGATGGATATTGACAATTTCAAATCCGTAAACGACACCTACGGGCACCCTGTGGGCGACCAGGTTCTGAAAGAAATTGCAAATTGTATCCAGACGACCATAAGAAAAATAGATATTGCCTCAAGATACGGCGGGGAAGAATTTACAGTCATTCTTCCGGAAACAAATTCGATGGACGGGCGCGTTATTGCCGAGCGTTTGAGAAAAAATATCAGTGAAATCAAAATAAAACTAAAAGACGGCACAATAATTGCTCCGACGATTAGTATCGGCATGTCCGAATACCCCTCCTGTGCGCTGGATGAGCAAACTTTAATCGAGCTGGCTGACGTAGCGCTTTACAACGCGAAAAACAACGGAAAAAATTGCGTTTGCGAATACAGCCCGCAAGGCTGCACGCTTTTGCCGCGTTCCGAGAGCAGGCAGGAAACAATTTCCTAGTTTTTAGTGAAAAGGCCTTTTAATTTATCAAAAACCGTGGGCTTAAAATTCAGGCTGCATTTTCTGTTTAAATTAACTTCTTTCGGGTTTTTTACGGGGATGTATTCAAGAAAATTGTCCATTTTAGCCGTAGCTTTTTGATAAAATTCCTCCTTTTTGTAAGAAAGAATATTAGCATCGATTTTAAATCCGGCGTCTTTGTAGAATTTTACTATATGCGGCTCGCCGGAATCAACCATGCCGCCTATTGCAAGGGCATTTTTACTTTGCGCCTGTTCAAAAAGCTCGCGCAGCAGAGATTTTCCGGCGCATTTTGCGTAAGTATCTTTTTTTACAGGGATTGCGGCAATATTTGAAAGGTTAATTCTTCCGAAAAGCTCCATAAACGACATTATTGCACATGGCTTTTTATCTTTTACCGCAAGAAGAACCGTATTGTAGCGCAAATCCTCATAACAGCGGAAAAGCAGTTCTTTCCATCTTATCAAATCCTGACGCTTTTTATTTTCAACACAAAGCTCGTCAAGGCGGATTTTGTTAATCATTTTTCGCAAAAACGGCTCGTCTTTTTTGCCCAGCTCGTAAATTACAATGGGTGATGAGCCTGAATTTGAGCGTAAAAGGACTTTTGACAGAGGTCTTGCTTTAAAAGACGGGGAATTGTTATTTACCTGCAACATTTTTTCTAATTCAACCCCACTACTGTTTCGTTAAAAAATTTGGCTGCGTCGATAACCCTTTCGGCCGCGGCTTTCGGGGGAAGTTCATCAAGATTTACATATCCCAGCAATCCCGGAATATTATTTTCTTCGCGGTTTTTGCGCATAGCCTGATTAAGCATTTTCATACCTTTAAGAAAATTTTTTCCTTTTTTATTCAGTTTGAAAGCCTTGCTATGCAAATAAGTATCTACCGAATCGCTTTTTGTAATGCCGATTTGCAGGACATCTTTGCCCACGGGTTCGATATAAAAATCATTAAAATACATTGGTTCAATTTCTTTGCGAAAATCGTCAAAACGAATAGCCTTCATCGGGCTCCGGAGGTATTTTTTCATTGTTGGCGCCATTATAACGGCTTTAAAAGAGGGGGTTTTGTTAATCTGCATAAAAATCTCGTTTCAGCTGTTACCATTTATATTAAAAACCGGAAAAAAATTTTTTGCTATTTTAATATTGATTTTTTTACATAAATTTGCTCAAGGAAATTACTACTTTTCGGGAATGCAATTTTTAACAGTTCTGTAAAAAATATGTTTGTAAACACAAAACCAACCCCGCAGGAGGTCTGATGAAATATTTAATACGCAAACCTGACACGCTCATGAGCAACATCAATGACGAAATTAATTCTATTTTGAGAAGAAGTTTCGACACGGTTTTTCCGGAATATGTTCTTGAGCGGGAGATGAAAGGGCTTTCTTTGCCGGTCGATATCCAGGAATTCGACAATGATTACAAAGTTAAGGTCGAAATGCCGGGCATAAAGAAAGAAGATGTGGATATTGAGCTTAACAAAAACTATCTCACAATTTCGGCCGAAAAAAACGAAGAAAAAGAAGAAAAAAATAAAAAATACCACAAAACCGAGTTCCGCTACGGAAATTATTCAAGAACTGTCTATTTCCCTCACGAAATTAACGTAAACGAAGCCGACGCAAAGGTTGAAAACGGAGTTCTTGTTCTTGATTTGCCAAAATTGAAAAAAGCGGATGAAGAAACAAAAAAACTCGAGGTCAAATAAAAATCTCAGGTGCCTTAGCCGGTTTTTATCTTCAAAAAAGGTGCGGCATTCAGCTGCATTTTTGCTCCAAAGACAAAGAACCGCAAAAGACGCACTTTTTCAAGGCGATACTAAAAGCTGCCGCCTGATTCAGGCGGTAGTTCATTTTTTTCAAACAGGAGAAACTATGACAACAATAGTAGGCATAAAAATTCAAGACAGGTTTGAAAGTTCAACCGAAGTTCAGCGTATTTTAACTGATTATGGATGTGTAATCAGAACCAGAATCGGTCTTCACGGAACCAACGACTGCAAATGCGCAATAGACGGTATTATACTTCTGGAGGTTATAAACGACGAATCAGCCGAAGAAGCTATTAAAGACCTGTGCAATATTGACGGTATAGAAATACAAAAAATGAAGTTTTAATTAGAAATTTAATATTAGCCTGTTGGGGAATCCCAAACCGGCGTCATAGGCTTATAATCAAATTATGTTTACGATACGACCAAAAGATGAGCGCGGAAAAACTGAAACCTACTGGCTGGACAGCTCGCACAGTTTTTCTTTCGCACAATATTATGACCCTTACCACATGGGGTTCAGTGACCTGAGGGTCATTAACGATGATATAATACGCCCTGAGGGCGGTTTCAGCCTGCATCAGCACGACAATATGGAAATAATAACCATTGTGCTCTCAGGACAGCTCGAACACAAGGACAGTCTTGGCTCCAGAGAAACAATTCACACCGGAGATATTCAGGTAATGACCGCTGGTTCGGGGATTATGCACAGCGAGTATAACCCCTCAGCCGAAGAAGACGTTCATTTTCTTCAAATCTGGATACTTACTGACACATACAATCTTCCTCCGGATTACAACACAAAATTTTTCCCTGAAAAAGAGATGTTGAACGAATTCAAGCTTGTTGTTTCGAGCGACGGGCGGGATGGCTCTTTAAAAATCAATCAGGATGCGGATTTATACCGCATGTTCCTTGAAAAAGGCAAGGGAATTGTTAATTTTGAGCTTGATATGGACAGAAAATACTGGATTCAGATTGCGCAGGGCTCTGTTGAAATTAACAATCAGGTTCTTGTGCAGGGCGACGGGCTCGCTATTAAGTCTGAAAAGGGCTTTTTGGAGTTCAAAGGTGTGGACGAAAAATCGGATATTTTGCTGTTTGATTTGGCAAAATAAGGTCTATTTTGGCAGCATGTAAAGATTTCCGCCATAAAAAACTTGCAAAATATTTTAAAAGTGATATACTATTCATGTTATTAATGTTTCGGCTAGTGTAAAAACCTTACGAGGGTTGGCTATAAGAGAGACGACGAAAGTCAATTCAATTATATATCCCTCGTTTTTTTTGCCCTTTTTCAGGGAATGAAAAGGATAACGATTTTTTGACAAATAATGCCCGAAAAGAGGAAATTATCCCCCCTTTGGGCAGTGAAATTGCATTATAAAGCCGTTTTATCTAATAAAGTTTGTCCAGATTTTTTCTTCAAGCACGGGATGGTCAAAACCGGCGCTTTTTCCAGCCTGTATGCAGTTTAAGAGCCATGCCATGTTGTGCGCGAGGTTGCGCATAATCTGCAAGCCCTCCAAATCCTGTTTAACTTCATCAGGGGAGTTTCCATGCACCATGTTCCAGTAGTTTGAGCTGACAACGGGCATATTGCTGATAGTAAAATGCTTTGTAATCGCGTCCATCGAAGCAGTTGTGCCCGCGCGTCTTGCGGAAACTATTGCAGCTGCCGGTTTAAACTCAAAAACGGTCTTTGCCGCAAAAAACGCCCTATCCATAAATGAAAGCAGCCGTCCGGACGGATGTGCGTAATAAACAGGCGAGCCGAATATGAAACCGTCTGCTGTTTTGGCTTTTTCAATGAATTCGTTGACTAAATCGTCGTCAAAAACGCATTTTTCACCGATTTTTCGGCATGCACCGCAGCCAATACAATCGCGGACAGGATTTTTGCCCAGCTGGAAGATTTCTGTTTCAATTCCTTTTTGTTCAAGCACATTGCAAATTTCAGAAAGTGCTGTGAAAGTGCACCCGTTCTTATTTCCGCTGCCGTTGACCAGAATTACTTTCATTTTTACCTCCTAATTAATTTGATGTAAAATTAAACCTGTTTTTACGGAGAAAAAGGGTGGATTTATCTTTTCCGTTCGATTCTGCTCCTCAGGTCTGATTTTTCCCCTGCGGGTAGGCGCTTGTTTTTCCCTTACGGGCAAGCCCTCACCCGCCCTACGGGCACCCTCTCCCATCGGAGAGGGGAAAAATCAAGGGGAATCCATCCTTTTTCTTTCTTCAAGCTTAAAAATGCCTTTACGAACCCGGAGCAAGAATGATAATCACGTTTCTGCCCTCGAGCGCTGGCTTTTTCTCAACGTTAATCGGGTCATTCTCCAAATCCGTCAAAAATCTCTGCGCAAGGTTAAAAGCAAGCTCTGTATGCTGCATTTCACGACCGCGCAGCATAATAACGATTTTTACCTTGTTGCCCTGCGAGATGAATTTTTTAATATTTTTGATTCTTACATTATAGTCGTGAACATCGATTTTATATCTGATTTTGACTTCTTTAACTTCAACGGTGTGTTGTTTTTTCTTGGCTTCTTTTGCCTTTTTTTCCTGTTCGTACTTGAATTTTCCGTAGTTCATGATTTTTGCTACGGGGGGTTCTTGATTAGGCGAAATAACAACTAAATCCAAATCTTTTTCTTCAGCCATTTGCAGAGCTTTTGCGGTCGCAATTACACCGTAGTTTTCTCCTGTGTCACCTATTAATCTAACTTCGCGGGCTCTGATGCTGCGGTTAATCAGAGGCTGATCTTTTCCGTTTGATGAATAACCTTTACTAATAATTTTTCTCCTTATTTCGCCTTATATCTGTACTTTAATTATTCTATGGTCTTTATAACCGCTTTGTCAACAGGTAAATAGGGGAAAATGCCTGCCTGACAGTCCGCAAATCAAGAAAAAACCCCCGGCGCGCCGTCAAGACGGCTCGTGTGAGCTATTTTTTCTTTTCAATTATCAAATCATAGCCCAGATATTCACAGATAAAACGCAGTTCATCAAGGCGGAGCCGATTATTTTTGAGTTTGTTGGAAAGGTTAGAAGGTGATGTTTTTTTGCCCTTATATTCATCCAGTTTTTCAGAAAGTTCTTTATGCGAAATTTTTTCTTCGTCAATCAGATACTTTACAAGAATATAGTCGTTTAGTTCGTTGATTTTCATATTAAATTCTTACATTGTTAATTTCATTGTAAGCTGAAATAATCTTGTTTCTGAGCTGAATGGCCATCTGCATTGAGATATTGGCTTTTTCTGCGGCAATCATTACGTCATGAGCGCTGATATCACCGCCTGACGCCATAATTTCCGCTGCAGATTCGGCGTCAGCCTGCAAATTGTTCACCGAATTCAACCCGTTGCTGAAAGCCTGCCCGAAATCCTTTGCAGTTTGTTCAACAGGCGAGGCTTTTTTCACGTCAGAAGCCCCCTCAAGCCCCTCTATCGGCGTAATCCCCATATTTTCGAGCCCGACATTAAGCTCAATGTTTCCGTTTATAACAGGCGGGTTGGCGTCCATCATTGCGGTTTGCTGATTAAGCACCTTATCAAACTGCGTTTCGCTCTGTTCAAGGCTTTTGTTGAATTGCTGCAAATTCTGGTCAAAAACCTTGTTATAACCGGCTATTGAGTTTAAATTGTTCATTGGAATGTTCATTTTTTAACCTTTTGGATTTTTTATCTGACCGGCTGAAGCCGGTTCAGGATTTTCATGTTTTTGCGATTCTGAAACAGGTTCAGAATGACAATATGCGAATTTAGATTCTTAATGCGGCAGAAATCATGCCTTTTGTGGTTTCTGCGGTGGCTGCATTTGCCTCATAGGCGCGTGACGCAGAAACCATGTTGACCATTTCTTCCACAACGTTGATATTCGGAACAATTACGTAGCCCTCTTCGTCCGCTTCGGGGTTTGACGGGTCGTAGATTGTTTTGTAAGGGTCTTTTGCCTCGGTAATCTCCTCAACCTGTACGCCCTGCGCAAGATTTCTCTCATCGTATGTAATTCCGCCCCTGAGCGCTACTGTTCCGTTGTTTGCGCTCCAATAAGCCTCATGGTCACCGCTTGGAAACGGCGGTGCGGTTGAGCCGAGTTTATCCTGATAAATCGCCTTGAAAGTTACGTTTTTCTTGACGTAAACGCCCGGAGAACCGTCAGGATGGCGGGTTGTGTTGACGTTTGCAATATTGCTCGCAATCGTATCCATTTTTACCCGCTGTGCGTGCATGCCCGATGCACTGATATCAAAAGAGCTGAAACTCATTTAAAAATTTCTCCTATAAAGCCTTGTCTAATCACTGATTAGCCCCTGAAACCCGTTCAGGGCGACGTTTTTGTTGTTTATTGCCCGCCTTTTACAATTTGGGCGATGTTGGTCAGCATTTTGCTTTCCAGAGAGGACATAATCTGGTACTGGGTGCCGGTTTTTGCCATGTCCATCATTTCTTCTTCAATATCGACGTTGTTTCCGTTTCCGTAGTCGCATTCTGAATAATCACCGAGGATTTCAGGCTTGAAGTTTTCGTTATAATCGCGCTGGTTCAGAAAAATCGCATGTTCGCGCGTAAGTTTTTGCGCAGCATTGGCGCTGAGAGGGTTTACGCTGTTTTGCATGCGGATTTCTTTTCGGATTTCGTCTTTTGAGATAATATCTCTGAGCTGGTCTTCAAAAGCCACATCTTTTCGCTGATAACCGTCTGTCATTGAGTTTGCGGTGTTGGAAGCAATAGCTTTCTGGCGTTCAAGGAGCCCGTCCATCGCCAGTTTTGTAACTTCTACCGCTCTTATGTTCAATAAATCCATAATTTCGTCCTCCCTTACAACATCGGGACTTCAATTTCAAAAGCCGCACCGTCTTTATAGTCTTCAACAAGCTTTAAATCGCCGTATTGCTCCTGCATGGTTGATTTTGAGATATAAAGCCCGAGCCCGTTGCCGGTAACTCTTGAAGTGAAACCTTTTTCAAAGATTTTGTCTTTAACTTCGTCCGGAACGCCGCATCCGTTGTCTTTTACAAGGATTTTGAGCATGTTTGTGCCGGCGTTTTGCGCTTCCACCTCGACTTTGCCCTTTTGCCCGTCTTTTCCTGCAAAATCCAGAGCATTGTAAACCAGATTCATCAAAACATTCAGTGTTTTTCCCTCATCTGCGAGGATTTGGGCGTCAAGGTCATTTTTTATGACAAGCTCCTTGCCTTTTTCAGCCGCGCATGGCGCAGTCAAATCGTTCAGGGTCGCCAGCATGTCTTTTAAGCTCACGGGCAGGACATTCGGAACCTGAATTGTTTTTAGCTCCGACAGCATTTGTGCAATCATTTCTTTTGATTTTTTAATGCACTTCACGCCGCCGCAAATTGAGGTTTTTTCCTCGCCATCTTCGAGTTTTTCACATCTTTTTTCGATTATTTTTGAATAAAGGTCGATGACGGAAAGGTGATTTTTTATTTCGTGAGAAATTAGTTTTGCTTTGTTTGAAATGTATTCGTATTTTTGAAGAAGTTCTTCATTTGCCTCGAGCAGGTTGTTTTCAGCCTTTGAAGCGCTTGCTTCTTCAAGAAAACTGTTCGCATAATCAATAAATTTGTGCACAGCCTTGTTTAAAAGTTCATTTGCGCGGCGCTCTGGCGTAAATTCAATAATATACCGGTTCAAATCAATCAAAGAATTCGCCGAAATCGTGCGGATTACGTTGTTTACATCACGGGAGTTGAGCAGGTAATAAAGGCACGATGTATCTTTGACTTCTTCGGTCGAATAATCCCAGACCAAAACCGCTGAATATCTGGGCGAAAGCACCACGAGAAACTCCGTATCGCCCCAGATTTTTTCTCTTTCGAGGTTTTCGCCTTTGAGATTGTCGCAAAAAGAATAAACTTCAGCCTGATTGAACTCGAGGCGCTTTAAAACGCCCTCGGTTTCTGACGTATCGAACATGCGGATAAGAACAACGGCTTTCTGGTTCTGCGCCTCAAGCAAAGGCTCGAGTGCAAAGCGGAAAAGCCCCTTGATTATAGTCTTATGCACGGGTTTTGTTTGTGCAAGATAGACTAAATCTTTTAGAAAGTTCTTTTTGTAGTTCGGTAATGTCATTTTTCTTGTTTGTTTCTCTTAGATTGCGATTTTTACACGTCTTCTGTTTAAAAATCCGTTGTTAAGTGCGTAAAGTACGGCCTGTGTGCGGTCGTTTACCTGTAATTTCTGGAAAATGTTGTTTACGTGGGTTTTTACGGTTGTTTCAGAAATAAACAGCTTTTGTGCAACGCCTTTGTAGGTGATTCCCTGTGTCAAAAGGTCGAGGACTTCTTCTTCTCTTTGTGTGAGGTAGTTAAGAAGATTTTCTTCGTCCATAATCGACTGGTTTTCTTCTTTGAACGAGTTCTGGAAGTATTCAAAGAAACGCGAGGATAAAGTCGAGGGGAGGTAGATTTTGCCTGCCGCAACTTCTTCAATCGCATAAATGAGCTGAGCCGAAGCCATGGTTTTAAGAATATATCCCTTTGCACCTATCTTCATTGCCCTGAAAATCAAATCAGGGTCGTCATATCCCGTCAATGCAATCGTCCGGACCCCTAAATCCAGATTTTCGATTTCTGCTATCGCAGTCAAGCCGTCTTTTTCGGGCATATTAATGTCCATCAAGACGATTTCGGGACGATACTTTTTGATTAAGCTTATTGCAACGCTTGCGCAGGTAGCTGTCGCCACCACGTCAAAGTCGCTTTCTACCTCAATCAGTTCCCTAATCCCTGAAAGGTGCTCATAATTGTCATCAACAATTATGACTCTTGCTTTTTTCTTAAACTCCAGGCTTCTTCTCATAGCTCTGTGCTCCTCCCCAATATTTTTTTGTACATTTAGTGCGAATATATTATTTACAAATCCATATTACCTCCCGTCGGAGTAGTTTCTCATCGGCTACAGGATTGAAATATCCGACTTTTTCTTTAGATAACAGGGTCTAGACCACAGGGTTTAGAAATCCCGTTTTTTGCCGATTTTTCGGGATTTTCGGGATTTGAAAAATAATACGTGTGAGGGATTTTTGAGATTTGTGCGTAATGGATTTGGATTAGGCAGGATAATGTAGTTTTTTATTGCAACAACGCAAAAAAGTTGACCTAAATGGCTCAATACAATCTGGTATAATGCGTTTTGTCATGGAAATCAGGACTTTTGTTGTTTTTCACGAATACGCTGGTTTCTTTTCAGACCACGGATTAAAAGAAAAATTAGTACAAGGGGGATTATATTTTTTATGGACATAACACAATCTGTACCAAACCAGAAGAAAGGGGTGAGCATTAAAACAATGCCTGCATCAAAGAAAATATCATAAATTAAATTGTGGAGAAAGAATGGTTTTGTTACACGTTTTTTAGTAAATTTATCAATCGTAAAAATTATCATTATTACCATAAGAAACCAAATATAAACTAAAAACATAAAAGCAATACATATTCCAATACCGGTTCCGCAATGTTTTCCATTCATAGGAAAGAATAACTCATATAATAACACAACAAGCCATCCGGAAAACGCCATAACGTGAGCACCATATAATTTTTTAGGAGCGTAAAGGTCAATTTTCATAGGATTATTATACCAAATTGAGGAGGAAAGCAAAAGTTGACCTAAATGGCTCAAAACAATCTGGTATAATGCGTTTTGTTATGAAAATCAGGACTTTTGTTGTTTTTCTTTGATACTTTGATACATTTTCAACACTTGAAAAATAACAAATAGTAGCAAAAGGGGAAGAAAATCCATTTTAGTAAAATTTCTAAGTCTATAAACAGGAAGAAAAGAAATTAAAAGCGCATAGAAAGGAGCTATATAGCAAAACAAACCTATATCTACAAGAATATCATATAAAATATTTCGTAAAAAAAATGTTTTTTTTATGGTTCGTTTAATTGAAAAATCAATAATAAAAAAGATGGCAGGAATACTGTATATAGCTAAAAATAGAGGGTAAAGAAACATCAAAAATATAGGTTCACCACTAATAAATATAGAAAGCTTAAGGTGGGAAAAACCTAACAATGCCATCACATGAGTACCATAAAATTTTTTATGGGCGTAAAAGTCAATTTTCATAGGGTTATTATACTGAATTGAGGAGGAAAAAACAAATCACAGCGCAAAAGTTGACCTAAATGGCTCAAAACAATCTGGTATAATGCGTTTTATACAATAATGAGAAGAAAGGAGGTTAATTTAATTTAAAAAAAGCATATTACACAATATAAAACCAGATAAATCAAAAACGGGGTTATTGAAATGAAAATTCCAAAATAAAATAAGGATATATATGCTTTATTTTTAGGAAGATGATCAGGGATGACAGTTACTTTGTCAGACCCGTCATAGAGCAAAAATTCAACTATAAAAACTATAAATAAAATCAAAACAAATGGAATATGAAATCTCGCTAAATAACCGATAACATGCTCAAAAATTCCATAATTTGCAAAAAATGCCATCCCGGGCTCCACAGGGGTCAATATCATCAAAGACCACCACAAATAATGCAAAAATAGTGATAATCCGAGCAAAGCTATCAGATTAAGTGAAAAATATTCATCTAGAGAATTTATTTTCATAAAAGAATATTAACATAAATGGAGGAATTATTATGACAAAAGAAAAGATGGTTACAAATAAACAAATACTAAAAAGGAAGTATAAAAAAATGTAAAAAACGCATCATACACCAGTCCGAAATAGAACAATCCTGATTTTAGACGGGAAATTGAGGTTTGGGGCAAAACTATTTCAGATAAATCTTTTATTCTCAAAACCTGATTTTCTTTGAATCTGAACTCAAATAATGACACGAAAAACAACAAATAAACAGCTGCGGTGAAACACAAATATACAAAACTCATACTTTCCAACGATACAAAAAAACGAGGAGAAATAAATTTATCAAAATTAATCTGAACAAAAAGCGCATAAAAGCTAAAAAGCATATTCAAATAGCCTAAAGCGCATAAAAATCTAACAGAAACTAAAGATTTACAGTTCATCCAAACATTATACTACAAAATAAAAGAAAGGAATTATTATGACAACAAACAAATTCAAAAGTCCTGCAAGTAACTACAGTTCAGAGGTTTATGCAAAAACAAAAAAATATCAAAAAAAATATGGGTTTGAAATTGGTAAAGGCAATCTGGACACTTGGAATAATGAAGCAGACGCATTCAAACATACTTTTGCTGCAGCTGATATAGCATTGAGATACAACAAAAATATAAGTGAAGTAATGGGAAACATTCATGAATTGCAAGGAAGAATAACTATGGGCCAGTCTTCCGGCGAAGAAAATATGGATAAATGGAACAATGAAATAGGAAGACGCATAGCTAAAGAAATCAAAGAAGAAAACCGGAACAAATTAATAAAACGTTCAGAATTAGACGACAAAATTGCCGAAAAGGTTATGGAAAAAATGAGAAATGGTGAATTAATCACAAATCCAAATGATACCAGAAAATATAGAAGCCCCGGGGAAAAATTTACTGATGAAATCAAAGAAAAATGGCGCAACATGCAGCAAAGCAGAAATTCCCGCCTCCAAAACCGTTCCTCCAAAGGCAAAAAATCCAGCGCTTCCGGCACAACTAACGGAAAATGGATTACTATTAACGGAAACCATGTATTCATAGAAAAATAATCTTTTTACTATCAAAATCATCAACTCTACGCTATAATTTATTTATAAGTTCGGATTATGGATATGAGAAAGGAATTTTTAGTATGAAAAAGTCATTATTCGCTCTCGTTCTGGGCGTTTTTGCATTCATTTTCAGCACAGCAGCCGGCTTTGCAGCCACAACAACCACAAACTGGGATTCTGCGGCAAATCTCAAAAGAGTTAATACAATCGGCACAAAACTCCTCAAAGCAAACAATCTTCCCGATGGAATTACGTTCAAAGTGTCAGATGAAGACACCGTGAATGCATACGCAAACATAAACAAAGAAGTTTACGTCTATAGAGGGCTTTTGGAGGCCGTAGAAAACGATGATGAGCTCGCAGGCGTAATTGCGCATGAAATGGGGCACATAATCAACGGTCACTGCGCAAAACAAACCCTTTTAAACGGAATTATTTCTCAAATCAACCCGACAACTAAAACAGCAGCAGGCGCAACCGGTGTTGAGCTTGCAAAAACCCTCTCCTCCGCCAAAATCAGCAGAAGCGATGAAACAGAAGCCGACCTCACCGCGGTGGATTTGATGATGAAAGCAGGATATAACCCGCTCGCTTTGATTTCGGTCTTGAACAAAATCTGCGGAAATTACGTTGATATCCTCCAAACCCACCCCTCGGGCGAAAAAAGACTTCTTGCAATCTTTGATTACGCAAATTACAATTACCCCGCAACAGTAAAAGCGAATTACAAAACAGATTCTTACCAGAAAGCGCTCCAGCTTATTTATGCAAACCTGAAAATCAGAAAAGCAAGCCCGAAAAAGCTAGCCAAAGCTGAAAAAGAGCAGAAAAAGCTTCAGGAAAAGAAACTCAAAAGAGCCAGAGATATGGCGAAATCCTCAAACCCGTGGAGCACCTCCTACAGCATGCTCCAGCTGATGTCAACAGGTTCGGGGTCATAAAAATTCCGGAAAAAGCAAAAGGAGGCGCAAATTGCACCTCCTTTTTACATGCCCGACCGGACAGGGGCGGCAGGACAATTCAAAAAGCCATTGCGATTTGATATCTTATGAAAAACATAAGGAGAAAATGCAATGATGAAGAAATTGTTTATATTTCTGGCGGCGGCAGGGGTTGTTTTTGGCTGTCAGAACAATGTTTTTGCCGTTCCCGAAGATGATAACGAGGCGGTGCTGTTTATCGTTGATTTTTCAAACAGCATGGCGGAAAAATTCCGCGGGGTGAAGAAAATCGACATGGTTCTGGAAACAATCGACGAAATTTTGCCCACAATCCCAAGAAGTCAGAAAATCGGACTGCGGGTTTACGGGCACAAGTCAGGATTTCTCGCCTCAACCGCCTGCAAGGCAAGCAGTTTGCTTGTTCCGATTACGCAGGGCAGCGCGGGTTCGATTCAAGGGTCGTTGTACAATCTGAAACCCACAGGCTGGACGCCGATTACCTATGCGCTTAAACAGGCTGTAACCTATGATTTTGCGGGCTTTAGCGGCAAAAAACGGATTATTCTTCTTTCTGACGGCGGCGAAAATTGCGACGAAAGCCCATGCGATTACGCTCTGGAGCTGATAAAACAGCGTGATGATATTTTTATTGATGTAATTGCGTTCACAATCTTTGATCAGGAGGCAAAAAACCAGCTAAAATGCGCCGCTCTTGCGACAAGCGGGAAGTTTTACACCGCAAACACCACAGCAGAGCTCAAAAAAAGCCTTTCCAATTCCTTAAACGCGAAAAAAGAGGTTCAGGGGAAGATTATTTTGCATTGATTGAGGCCTAAAAGGGCTCGTTGTCGATTTTTCAGGCGATTTGCCGGGGGTTTTGAGTTTTCAAGGTTGGTTTTGGGTCGTTCCCCATCCGCATTCGTAAGCAATACTAAGATATTGCTACGACTGCTCCCTCCCCAACTCGGACTCTGCCGAGCAAACGATTGAGTATCGTTTGCGAGAGGGGGCTGGGGTGGGGAGCGGTTTTAAGATTGTTTAATTGCCGGGTGATAAAAGGCGTGCTGTCATTCCGAATTTATTTCGGAATCGCAAGATTGAAGTTGATAAACACCGCTCTGGCGACCCTGAAACAAGTTCAGGGTGACAAAAGGCTGTAGGGTGGGAAAAGTGAAACGTTCCCACCGCAAAATCGTGTGAAAATGGGATTTTTGGGTCTTCGAGGTGGTTTGGGGACATTCCCCATCCGCATTCGTAAGCAATACTAACGTATTGCAACGACTGCACCTTCCCCGGGCCGGGGAAGAGGAATAAGATGGGAGCGTTCGTAATTCCTGAAGTTTCTTAATGCGATTTTTATGCTATCATTAAACTATGAAGAAGATATTAATAATTTTAGGATTAGTGTTTTCATTTTTTGCAGCTGCTTTGAGCGGATTTGCGGCAGAAGCAAAAACAGAGGTTTACGGCGAAAACGGCAAATTCGGGCTGAAATGCGGTAATGAAACAATTACAAAAGCAGAGTACAAAAAACTCATCCGCCTTGGCGAAAAAGCGTGGATTTTCCAGAAAGGGAGCCGATTTGGCCTGATTGATGACAACGGCAACATCCTTGTAAAGCCAAAATACAGACACGCTGACAGGGTTCTGGGGCAGTTTGCAAAACTCGGCAATGACAATGATTACGGCCTTTACGATGAAACGGGAAAAGCCATTCTTGAGCCGGAATATTCGTCAATTGACCTTTTGTTCGGAAAAATGTTTCTTATCTGTAAAAATTACAAATACGGTGTGACGGATTTTGAGGGAAAAATTCTGTTAAAGCCGGAATTTGATGACATTTACATGCCAAAACCCACAGCCATGCGCATAAAATACAACGGTGAATGGTATGAAATCGAACGTATGAAACCGGGCGAGATTGAGCTCCCCGAGGAAACCAAAAAGGTTATAATTGACAACAAAGAATTCAAAGTGACACATCTTGCGGCAAATGCGGGTGTTTTGTCCGGATATACGGCTGTTACGGCGGCGGATTACGCATTAAAGATTTTTTCCTCGATTTCCCCCGCTTACGAGCAGACAATTGACGAATTAATGTTTTCACAGGGCGCCGAAACCGTTTCTATACTCATAAAACTCGGGTGGCTGCCAAAATTTCCGTTTACTTACGCAAAAAAATATTACCAGAACCTGAAAGCACCTAACAATGGCCCGCTTTCCGGCATAAAAGACGATTTAAGACGAAAAATCGATTAGTCAGGCTCCGATTATGCTTTTATAAGGGAGCAGGCCTTGATTTAAGGCTATAAATTGCCCCCTTTCATAAACTGAAAGGGGGCAATAAAATTTAGCAAACCGCTACAGAAAGGCATTTCAACACATCTTCGGCAATGAGCTCTTTTTTCAATCTATAACGCTCATAAAGCTCCTCAACAGGCACTCTGTCCGTAAACTCTTTTTTGCCGCCGTAGTTCAGCACTTTCATGCCGGAAGCCCCGTAAAATCTGGCAATTTTCTCGCCGAATCCGCCGTCCAGAACGCCGTCTTCGAGCGTAATTACAAGTCTGTGGTTCTTTTTAAGATTTTCGAGCAATTCTTCGTCCAATCCGCTGACAAACCTCGGATTAATCAAAGTTGCGTCGATTCCGTGCTTTTCTTTGAGCTCTTTTCTGACCTCTTCGCCGAGGCTCAGGAAATTTCCGAGCCCGAGAATCGCAACTTTTTCGCCCTCTTTTTCAACCTTAAATTTGTTCAAAATCGAGTAATCCGTAGTATCCTCAACGCCCGTCGAAACGATTTCGCAGGCAGGAACCCTGATTGCCACAGGATGTTCGTTTTGTTCAACAGACCAGTCCAGCATTTTCAGGTATTCTTCCTTGTTTGCAGGCGCAAGGTAAACGATATTCGGGATATTGCTGATTAACGGGATGTCAAAAGTCTGCAAATGCGTCATATCTGCGCCGGAAATCCCGCCCCAGTGGACCAGAATCGTCGCAGGCGAGTTGTTCAGCGCCAAATCCTGCGAAAGCTGGTCATAAGTCCTTTGTATAAAGGAGCTCAAAACGCCAAATACGGGTTTTCCGCCGTTTTTCGCAATCCCCGACGCATAAGCAACCGCATGTGCCTCGGCAATGCCTACATCAGTGTAGTTTTTGCCCAATTCTTTTCGATATTCACGCGAATAGCCGATTGCGCCCGGTGTCGCCGCTGAAATCGACACAATAGCGGGGTTTTCTTTTTGCTTTTTCAAGATATAGTCCGTTGTTATTGAATCATAGGTTTCAACAGGCGCCGCGGAACCGTCTTTTTTGTCCAAAAATCCGGGCAGTTGCCAGTGATAAGGCTCTTTGTCCTCTTCTGCGGGCTTGTAACCTTTGCCTTTGAGCGTGAAAATGTGCACAACCACCGGATGGTCGGTATCTTTAACCTTTTTAAAGGTGTCAATAAGCGATTCAAGGTCGTTTCCATCTTCAACAAAAAGATATTCGTAGCCCATTGCTTTAAAGAGGTTGTTTTCGGCATTGCCTCTGGTTTTTCGGAGTTTTTTGAGGTGTTTGTCGATTGCGCCCTGATTTTCGGCGATTGACATGTCATTGTCGTTCACGATTACGATAAAATTGCTGCCGAGCACCGCTGCATTGTTCAACCCCTCAAAAGCCTCGCCGCCTGTGAGCGAGCCATCGCCAATCAATGCAATTACGTTGTATTTTTCGCCTTTCAAATCTCTTGCTTTAGCCACACCGGTCGCAAGGCTCACAGAAGTTGAGGTGTGCCCGACGACAAAATGGTCATGGGCGCTTTCTGCGGGGTTTGTGTAGCCGGAAATCTCCGGATTGCCCAGCGGGTCGGTAAATCCGGCTTTTCTGCCCGTAATCATTTTATGCGGATAAACCTGATGCGAAACATCGAACACGATTTTGTCCACAGGTGAATTAAAAACATAGTGAAACGCAATAGTTGCCTCGACTATGCCCAAATCCGGCCCCAAATGCCCTCCGACCGTGTTTACTCTGTTCAAAATCCCCGCGCGGATGTCCTCTGCGAGCGATTTCATCTCGTCTATGGTGAGTTTTTTCACGTCCTCAGGGCTGTTAATTCTGTCTAATATTTTCATGAAATTTTCTCCTTTTTTGCCTATAAGTTTATTTTAAATGCTGGAGTTTACTCCAGGTCAAGAGGGAATTTAAAATTAGTTACAGATGGTGATTGACAGTTTTTGTGCAAATGCCTAGAATTATATAAAAATAAGGAAGAATAATTATGGTGAAAAAGATTTTAATCGGTGCTTTGCTGGTACTTTTTTGTACAGGAGCGGGTTTTGCGGTAATAGAAAACTCCGTGCTCAATAAAAAAGGCTGCTGTTCGCGCCATGGCGGGGTTTGCGGCTGCAAATACAACAAAGCGTTATGCTGTGACGGTTCTTTGAGCCCGTCCTGCGGGTGTGATTAAGGCTGCAATTGCCTTTTAATCCATTCCATTATCAATCCGACCAGATAATCCTGTTGTTTTTGGGTCAATTGAACATTTTTGGGGAATTTATGCCATTTGTTTATGCACCCGCGGCAGCAGCAGGCAGTTGCATGCTGGGCGATGAAGACCGGATGGCCTTTCATCGGGGTTTGTTTTCCGTCGTTAGGAAGAACCGCAGGAGCTATCCTTTTTGCGATGAAATCATACGCATGGGATTCAATCGTTTCCAGCCCTTTTTCAGATATGTACAATTTTTCTTTTTCTTTCAGTTTAAATTTGCTTCTGAAAGCGGATTTTTTTAAATTTTGTAAGATTTGTTCGTACATTTTTGCCCTGAATGTTGTTTTTTTGAACTTGTTCAATTCACCAGTATAACATATAAAAAACGCCGGAAAAACCGGCGCTTTTATCTGTTTCCTGTGACCTTTTTTCAAGGTGACACTCAAATTATTCTTTTAAGAAGCTTTCATAATTTTTGGCGAGGAGTTGTGCCTTAACCTGATTGATAAAGTCGAGCGCAACACCGACCATGATTATGAGCGAAGTAGCTCCAATACCCTGAAGCGTCGTAATTTCCGTGATATAAGAAGCAAACGACGGAATCAGAGCAATTACGCCCAGCGCAAGTGCACCGAGCAGGGTTATTCTGCTCAAAATCCTGTCCAGAGCTTCCGCAGTCGGTTTTCCGGGTTTGATTCCGGGGATAGACGAACCGTATTTTTTCAAATTGTTCGCGATTTCCTTAGGCTGCATGTTAGGCATGATTGACGCGTAGAAAAACGTCAAGAACACGATTAACAGGAAGTACAGCACGTAATGCGTAACGCCTGACGGGCTCAGGATGGTTGTGAGCTGGGTAATTATGTTTCTGAACGTTCCCGGAGGCAGGTTCGATTGTCCGATGAGGCTTATCACCGTTGTCGGGAACAAAAGAATTGCAACCGCAAAGATGATAGGCATTACGCCGCCCGGGTTCATTTTGAACGGGATGAAAGTATTCACTCCGCCGTAAACCTTGTTGCCAACCTGTCTTCTGGGGTTGACAATAAGGACTTTGCGGATGGCTTCCTGCATTATTACAATCAAAACCATCGTAGCAAAGAAGATTGCGAGCAAAAGCAGCAGTCCGAGCTGTTTTGAGGAATCATTCATAACGAGTTGTCCGGTTTGTTCAAAATAGAACGGGATTCTTGAAAGAATACCAACGAAAATCAACAGCGAACCGCCGTTTCCGATTCCTTTTTCCGTAATCAGTTCAGCAAGCCACATTACGAACACGGAACCGGCCGTGAGAATGATTGTGGAGCCGATAAAGAATACAGCCGGATTAACCAGAATAGCTGCCGGAGCCTGGTGCAAGAGGTAGAAAAGGAACAATGCAGACTGAAAAATCGCAATAAACACAGTGAAAACACGCGTATACTGGGAGATTTTTCTTCTGCCGGCTTCGCCCTCTTCTTTTTGCAGCTGCTCAAGGTGCGGTATTACAACGGTAAGCAATTGCATGATAATTGACGCCGTAATGTAAGGCCCGATACCCAGTGCCAGTATCGAAATGTTCTGCAAAGCACCGCCGGAGAACAAATCGATGAATCCGATGATATTATTGCCCTGCGCAATCCTTGCAAATATCTGATTGTCGATACCGAACAGCGGCAAATGCACGCCAAGCCTGAATATGGCAATCATTGCGAAAGTAAATATTAATTTAGCTTTCAAGCCCGAAGCCTGGAGCATTGATGCCACATCTTCCATTGAAGGTGGCTTGATTCTTGCATTTTGCATTATACTAACTCAGCCTTTCCGCCTGCTTTTTCAATTTTTTCTTTTGCCGAAGGTGTAAAGTAGTTTGCTTTAACACTTACAGCTTTTGAGATTTCGCCGTTTCCGAGGACTCTCAAGCCTTCTGAAGACGGATGAACTTTGCCTGCGCCGATTAACGCGTCGAGGTCAACAGATTCAAGGCCCAGTCTTTCAAGGTCTTTTACATTGATTTCAGCGTAGTTGATTGCGTTGAAATTAGTAAAGCCTTTGAGTTTAGGCATTTGTCTGTATGAGGGCATCTGACCGCCTTCAAAACCTCTTTTTTGTGAGCTGCCTGAGCGCTGGCCTTCACCGTTGTGGCCGCGGCAAGAAGTTTTTCCGTGTCCTGATGCTCTGCCTCTGCCTACTCTTTTAGAGCCTTTTGTTGCTCCTTCAGCAGGTCTTAAGTCTTCTAATGTGATTCTATCTGCCATTTTTATATTACCTTTCATTAATTTTTAATATTCCCCTTTTTTCTATTCCCTCTCCGATGGGAGAGGGTGCCCGAAGGGCGGGTGAGGGCTAACCCTGTGTCAAAAAACGTTATTTTACAACTTCAACAAGGTGAGGAACTTTGTTCACCATACCCATGATAGTTGCGCTGTTGAAATGTTCAACAACATCGTTTGTTTTTTTAAGACCGAGTGCTCTAACGACTTTAATCTGGTCTTTTGTTGAGCCGATAAGGCTTTTTTTCAGTCTTATCGATACTTTTTCTAATTTATCTTTAGCCATTTTTATTATTTCCTTTACTTTATTAGCTTTTTAAGGTTTGCACTGAAATTTTTGCCAAAACGCAACGCCCTTGCGATTCCGAAACAGGTTCGGAAGACAGTACAGTGCTTACGCGTTTAACATTTCTTTAAGAGTCAAACCGCGGTTTTTAGCAACATCGTTGAAAGTTCTCAAAGATTTCAAAGCTTCAATTGTTGCGTTAGCAGCGTTCAAAGGAGCTTTTGAACCGAGAGATTTGCTCAAAATGTTTTCAATACCGGCAAGTTCAAGCACTGCACGAACCGCACCGCCTGCGATAACACCGGTACCCATAGAAGCGGGTTTCAGCATAACGCTGCCAGCGCCCGAGTTTCCGACAATCGGGTGAGGAATAGTTGTTTTGAAGATAGGAACTGTGATGAGGCTTTTTCTGCCCTCTGCGATAGCTTTTTGGATAGCGATGATAACTTCTGAAGCTTTTGCACAGCCAACGCCGACCTGTCCTTTGCCGTTTCCTACAACAACGATTGCTCTAAAGCTGAGTTTTTTACCGCCTTTTACAACCTTTGTTACACGTCTGATTTGGACTACGCGTTCTTTCCATTCGGACTGGGGAGCTTCAACAGTTTCGATTTTTCTTTTTCTGCCTTTACCCTCTTTTGCGCCTCTGCCGCGTTTTGCGGGTTTAGCTTCAGCAGTTTCAGCTGATTCAACAGTTTCAACAACTTCTGTTTCAACTGTTTCTTCGGTTTTTACTTCTTCAACCGATTCTTGTACGTTTGTTTCTTTAGATTCTTCCACGTTGTAACCTTTCTTACGTTTAATTATTACAAATCTTTATTTTTTGACAATTTATACAACAACAAAAATGCAGAAACGAATTTCCGCGATATTGTATTAAATTGTCGGTAACTTTTCTGACTTTTTTATAATACATGGTAAAAGTTTTCATGCAATAGGGGGAAAGAGTATAAAAACCTCCCCCTCTCCAACCCGGGGAGGGAGCAGTCGTTGCAATACGTTAGTATTGCGTACGAATGCGGGTGGGGAACAACCACAAAGCGGCTTAAAAAACCAAAAATCACTTTTTTCTCAATCTTGCGGTGGGAACCGTTTCACTTTTCCCACCCTACAGCCTTTTGTCACCCTGAACTTGATTCAGGGTCGCAAGGGCGGTGATTATCAACTTCATCCTTGCGATTCCGAAATAAATTCGGAATGACAGCACGCCCTTTATCACCTTGCAATTAAACAACCTCAAAACCGCTCCCCACCCCAAAGCGGCTTAAAAAACCAAAAATCACTTTTTTCTCAATCTTGCGGTGGGAACCGTTTCACTTTTCCCACCCTACAGCCTTTTGTCACCCTGAACTTGATTCAGGGTCGCAAGGGCGGTGATTATCAACTTCATCCTTGCGATTCCGAAATAAATTCGGAATGACAGCACGCCTTTCATCACCCTACAATTAAACAATCTTAAAAACCACTCCCCACCCCAACCCTCCCCAACTCGGGGAGGGAGCAGTCGTTGCAATACGCCAGTATTGCGTACGAATGCGGGTGGGGAACAATTCTAAAGCGGCTTAAAAAACCAAAAATCACTTTTTTCTCAATCTTGCGGTGGGAACCGTTTCACTTTTCCCACCCTACAGCCTTTTGTCACCCTGAACTTGATTCAGGGTCGCAAGGGCGGTGATTATCAACTTCATCCTTGCGATTCCGAAATAAATTCGGAATGACAGCACGCCTTTTATCACCTTGCAATTAAACAACCTCAAAACCGCTCCCCACCCCAACCCTCCCCGAGTTGGGGAGGGAGCATTCAAAGTAAAAACACTTAAATATTTATTTTTCGACGCCTATGAGCGAAGCGAATCGAGCTAGAAAAATGAATATTTAAGTGTTTTTACGCCCCAGCATCAAATCTCAATAATTAAAAAGTAAAGTCAAACAATTCGTTAATATCAACGCCCAACGCCGTAGCAATCTGGTTCAAAGAGCACAAAGTAGGATTAGTTTCGCCTCTTTCAATCATCCCTATCGAATTTCTTTCTAATTTAGATAGTTGCCCCAAAACTTCTTGAGAAATTTTTTTATCTTCCCGCAAAAGTTTTATTTTTTTGCCAACCTTATTAATTAAATCTTTATTATTCATAAAATTATGATAATTAATTGACATAACATTATCTACCATTTATAATTATCTTATGACAACTATATTTGTCATATCGATAATATAATATACTTAAAAGAGGTAAAAAATGTCCGAAATACAAATCACAAGCCAGCAAATCAAAAGCCTCTACCGTCAGGCACAGAGAATCTATCATTTACATACAATGCTAAATAACATCCTGCTCAACAAAATGGAATTTAGCTATTTGGAAATAACAACCCTCTCCGCGGTGAACGAAAAAAAGCTAAAATCACTAAAAAAACAACTCCTCAACCTGATTCCGGTGGAATAATAAAAAACCGCCCCTTTCGGAGCGGTTTTTAAATTTTTCAGTGTTAAATTGACTAACTACGCAGTAATTTTGTCAACAACACCTGCGCCAACTGTACGTCCGCCTTCACGGATAGCGAATCTCATACCTTGTTCGATAGCTACAGGAGCAATCAATTCAACGTCCATTACAACGTTGTCACCAGGCATAACCATTTCGCCGTCGAATTTGATAGAACCGGTTACGTCAGTAGTTCTGATGTAGAACTGAGGTCTGTATCCGGGGAAGAAAGGAGTGTGACGTCCGCCTTCTTCTTTTGTCAATACGTAAACGTTAGCTGTGAATTTTGTGTGAGGTGTGATAGAACCGGGAGCAGCCAATACCTGACCTCTCTGGATTTCAGTTTTGTCAACACCACGGAGCAATGCACCGATGTTGTCACCTGCAAGACCTTCGTCGAGCAGTTTTCTGAACATTTCAACACCTGTAACAGTTGTTTTCTTAGTTTCGCCGAAACCAACGATTTCAACTTCCTGACCAACTTTAACTTTACCTCTTTCAACACGGCCTGTAGCTACTGTACCACGACCTGTGATAGAGAATACGTCTTCAACCGGCATCAAGAAAGGTTTGTCGAGGTCACGTTCAGGAGTCGGGATGTAAGAGTCAACTGCATCCATGAGTTCCCAAATT
>URFH01000022.1 GCA_900547155.1 uncultured bacterium
TTCCGGAAATGTCCATAAAACCGTATGTTCTATACGGAGTAGGCGTACAAAAACGCTGGGGCGAGAGATTTACGGGCTTTATCCAGACGATGTTCCGCTCGGGCGGCAGAAACGGCGTTGGTTTCAACCTCGGATTGCGCTGGAGTTTTTAGGGCTGACTAAATTTTTTAGCCAGATTGGATTAGCTGTTTTTGAACTGGCAGGGTGTGAGAAGCACAGCGAAAAAAAGAGGTGCAAATAATTGCACCCCTTTTTATATCCGGTATTTTGCTTTCGCATTTAACGAAATTAAGCTCCTGTGGTGCTTGATTTTCGCCTGCGCGTAAGATTTCTGCTCAGGCTACATCATACCGCCCATTCCGCCGCCCATCGGGGGCATTGCCGGAGCTTCTTTTGACGGGATTTCGACCACCGCAGCTTCTGTTGTAAGAAGCATTGAGCCTACTGAAACAGCGTTTTCAAGAGCTGAACGTGTAACTTTTGCAGGGTCAACGATACCTTCTTTGAACATATCTACATATTCGTTGGACATTGCGTCAAAACCTTCATTTTCAGGAAGTTTTTTAACATGTTCAACAACAACATCGCCTTTGCAGCCTGCATTTTCAGCGATTTGTTTAAGAGGAATGTGCAAAGCGTCCAGAAGGATTCTGTAGCCGACTTTTTCATCATCAGTAGCGTATCCGCAGGTGTTGATGTTCTTTTCCATCTCCTGCATAACTCTCAAAAGCGCTACGCCGCCTCCGGGAACGATACCTTCTTCTTTTGCTGCTCTGGTAGCGTTCAAAGCGTCTTCAATTCTGAGTTTTCTTTCTTTCAACTCAACTTCGGAAGCTGCACCGACTTCAATAACGGCTACGCCGCCTGAAAGTTTGGCAAGACGTTCTTGAAGTTTTTCTTTGTCATATTCAGAATCGGAAGCTTCGATTTGACGTTTGATTAATTTAACTCTTTCTTCAACTTTTGCTTTGTTTTCGTCGCCGACAACAATTGTTGTGTTGTCTTTGGTAACGGTTACGCGTTTTGCCTTACCGAGCATTTGAACTGTGATGTTTTCGAGCTTAATTCCGAGCTCTTCTGTGAACATTTCACCGCCTGTGAGGATTGCGATGTCTTCAAGCATTGCTTTTCTTCTGTCACCAAAGCCCGGAGCCTTAACAGCAACAGCTCTCAACACTTTTCTCATCGTGTTTACAACCAGAGTTGCAAGGGCTTCACCCTCAACGTCTTCCGCAATGATTAAAAGCGAGCGTCCGTCGCGTGCAACCTGCTCAAGAATGGGCACGAGGTCAGCAATCAGGTTAATTTTTTTGTTTACACAAAGAACGTATGCGTCTTCGAGCACTGATTCCATTCTTTCAGGGTCGGTAACGAAGTAAGGTGAAATGTAGCCTTTGTCAAACTGCATACCTTCAACGACTTTCAGTGTTGTACCGAAAGATTTTGATTCTTCAACGGTGATAACGCCGTCATGGCCGACTTTTTCCATTGCTTCTGCAATGAGTTCGCCGATTTCATGGTTGTTTCCGGCAGAAATCGTCGCAACCTGAGCCAGTTTTTCTTTTGAATCAACGGGCTGTGACATATCTTTGATTTTTTCAACAGCAAGTTTAACGCCTTTGTCCATACCGCGCTTGATACACATGGGATTTGCGCCTGCTGTGAGGTTTCTCAAGCCCTCACGAACAATAGCCTGCGCAAGAACGGAAGCTGTAGTTGTACCGTCGCCTGCTACATCGTTTGTTTTTGAAGAAACTTCTTTAAGAAGCTGCGCGCCTGCGTTTTCCAGCGGATCTTCGAGTTCGATTTCTTTAGCGATGGTTACGCCGTCGTTTACGATTTGCGGAGCGCCGAATTTCTTTTCAAGAATTACGTTGCGTCCTTTGGGGCCGATTGTTACTTTTACAGCATCGGCAACTGCATCTATACCCGTGAGCAGGCTCTTGCGGGCTTCTTCATTGAATACAATTTTCTTAGCCATTTTTTATATTCTCCTTTTAATATAATATTTTTTATGTTTGCCTCGCAATGACGTTGTTTTACGCTTCCAGAACCCCTAAAACATCTTTCACGGAAAGAATTTTAAGGTTTTCGTCGTTTAATTTCACGTCAGTTCCTGAATATTTAGCGAAAAGCACAACATCACCGACTTTTACTTCCATTTCTTCTTTTTTGCCGTCATCAAGAGTTTTTCCCGGGCCGACAGCAATAACTTCACCTTTTTGGGGTTTTTCTTTAGCTGAATCGGGGATAAAAATTCCGCCCGAAGTCTGTTCTGTGTCGTCAATAACTTTGATAACTATTCTGTCTGAAAGTGGTCTGATAGCCATGATTTTCCTCCTTTTATGTGTTAAAAAAATTCTTCTTAACCTATCACTTTCCTTTTATACCATCATTGGAGGGAAAAAATTAAAATATTAATTATTTTTTAATGTTTTGATATTGTAAATTATTGTAAAGTTTTGTTTAAAAGAAGGCAATATCATTAATTTATGAGTTTTAATCAAGACAGAAGTGTGAAAAAGAAAAGGAATTATTATGACTATCAATGCCATCAGTGCACAGGCACTCAGACCTGCGGTAAATTTCAAAAAAACTGAAGCTCCTGCCGGAGAAAAATTATTCGCTCCCGAACACAAAGAAGATTCAAAGAAAACAGCTGCAAAAGTTTTAGGCGGTGCGGTTGCTCTTGCTGCGTTAGGGTATGGAATCTATAGATACGTTAAAGCCGGAAAAGCTAAACAGGCAGAAGAGCTGCTAAATAAGCGCCATGCTAATATCAGCAGCTATGAAAAAATGAGATTGGCAAACAATAAAGCCGTTGAGGACGCAAATAACATAGTTGCAGAACATGACGCAATGCTCAGACGCCTTTGCGACCATTCACAGAAAAATGTTGAACTAAATGCAATGAACTGGGATGCACAGCCGCTCAAATATTCTTCTGACGTCGTTGACGGATTAAGAAAAGAAGAGCTGCGGAAGTTGCAAAAAGAGATTGAAGATTTTGCATTAAAAATGCGTACTGCAAAATAGAAATAATCTGAATTTTACAAAAAGACCTCCTGACAATTGCAATCAGGGGGTCTTTTGTAAAATTATTGAACTTACGTTAGTTTGCGGTAAAATATTTTTATTGAGTTTTTAAAATAGACTTTTAGGGAAATTTTTATATGATAAATAAAGTTTTAATCGCCAACAGAGGCGAAATCGCTGTCAGGATAATAAGAGCATGCAGAGAGCTCGGCATAAAAACCGTTGCGGTTTATTCACAGGCCGACGCTGACTCGCTCCACGTAAGCCTTGCGGATGAAGCATACTGCATAGGCCCCGCACAGAGCGCAAAAAGCTATCTGAACATCCCTGCAATCATTTCGGTTGCTTTAACCAGCGGCGCTGACGCAATCCACCCCGGATACGGATTTATGTCCGAACGTGCGGATTTTGTAGAGATTTGTACTGACCATGGCATTAAATTTATCGGTCCCTCGGCAGAAGCAATGAGAAAAATGGGCGACAAAGCCACTGCCAGAAAAACAATGACCGCAAATGGCGTGCCCGTAACCCCCGGAACCGACCTTGTTGATGATTTGGAAGCAGCAAAAGAGTTTGCCGCAAAAGCAAAATACCCCGTAATCGTCAAAGCAACAGCCGGCGGCGGCGGAAAAGGCATGAGAATCGCAAATTCGCCCGAAGAGCTCGAAGAAGCGATAACTCTTTGCCAGACAGAGGCTCAAAACGCTTTTGGCAACGCAGGTGTTTATATTGAAAAATATATTGTTAATCCGCGCCATATTGAGGTTCAAATTATTGCTGACAGCTACGGAAATGTTGTCCACCTTGGCGAACGCGACTGCTCTGTTCAAAGACGCCACCAAAAGCTCCTCGAAGAAGCTCCGTCACCGGCTATTGATGAAGAAACAAGAAAAGCAATGGGCGCAGCTGCTGTTACAGCGGCAAAATCCATAAATTACGAGGGTGCAGGAACGATTGAATTCCTCCTTGACCATGACGGAAGCTGGTATTTTATGGAAATGAACACCAGAATTCAGGTTGAGCACTGCGTTTCGGAAATGGTTTCCAGCGTTGACCTTTTAAAAGAACAAATCCGCGTTGCTGCGGGCGAAAAACTGTCATTTACGCAGGATGACATCGTTTTGAGAGGCCACGCAATCGAATGCCGCATAAATGCAGAGGACGCTGACAAAGATTTTATGCCCTGCCCGGGAGAAATCAGAGGCTACATTGCGCCGGGCGGTTTTGGCGTCAGAGTGGATTCTCATTCGTATACGGGCTACAAAATTCCGCCTTATTACGATTCAATGATAGGAAAACTCATTGTCTGGGGCAAAAATCGTGAAGACGCAAGAAAAAGAATGCTCCGCGCGCTCAGCGAATACGTAATTACAGGAATCAAGACAACTATTCCTTATCATAAAAAGATTTTGACAAATGAAGTGTTTATTTCCGGCAATTTTAACACCGGATTTATTCCTGAACACATGACACCCAAAAAAGAGGAAGAACCCTCGCAGGTTTAAGGTTGAAAACCGTTTTTTATGGTTAGTTTGACCCTGACATTATTTCAGGGTGACAGAAAAAGTGTGCTGTCATTCCGAACTCTTTCGGTGGGAATCACTTCGTTTTTCCCACCCTACATTCACGCCAGAGTAGCCAAAGTAGGGTGGGAATAGCGCAGCGGTTCCCACCGCAACAAGTTCCAGCAAAACCGCTCCCAAAAAATCGGTTCTTCGTTTCGTTACAATGTAAACATTTTTGACTTGCCATGAATTTTATACGAAAATTAGAATGTTAAGCTTGGGAATTAGAATCTTCAAATGTACATAAAAGAAGTAGAGATTGATAACTTCAAATCTTTTGCAAACACTGTCACAATCCCTTTTTTAAAAGGATTTACGACGATTTCCGGCCCGAACGGCTCCGGGAAAAGTAATATCATTGACAGTATCCTTTTTGCGCTCGGATTATCGACCTCAAGAACGCTTCGCGCCGAAAAAATCTACCAGCTTATCTCTACCCACACAAGAAGAAACGAAGCTTACGTAAAAGTCACTTTTGCCTCCGAAAACCCCGAAGAAAAAGAATTTACGGTCGCAAGGCGCATAAAAAAGTCCACACAGGGCTACAACAGCATTTATTACTTAAACGACAAAGTCGTTACCCTCACAGAAGTCCATACCAAGCTCGAACAGTACAATATCACCCCGAACAGCTACAACGTCATCATGCAAAACGACGTAATGAGCATTACGAACTGCTCTGACGTTGAAAGACGGAAAATTATTGACGAAATTGCCGGCGTGGCGGACTTTGACCGCAGAATCGAGCAGGCGCAAAACGAACTCGGCACAGTTGAATCCAGAGTTCAAAATTCAAAGCTGATTCTCTCCGAAGTTGACGGCAGACTTGAACAACTCGCCGCAGAACGCGAAGTTGCCCTCAAATACCAGAAACTAAGAGAAGAAAAAATCGCCCTCGAAAGCCAGATTTCGACGGTAAAATATTTTGATGTCAAAAAAGGCCTAGAACGCACTCACGAAGGCATTTTGGACGCTCAAAAAAAGAAAAAAGAAGAAGAAAACAAGCTTAAAAAACTCGAAACCCAATCCTTGACCATTAAAGCCAAACTGGATGAGCTTTCCGACCTTGTGAAAGAAAAAGGCGAGGCGGAACAGATTGAGGTGAAGAAAAAAGTCGAAGAACTCAAAGGGCAGGTCGACAGAAAAGAATCCGCTGCGACTTTTGCGGAAAAAAACATTCAGGATAACCTTAAATCCGTTGAAAACGCGAAAAACGGCATTGAAAACCTGAAAGTTAAAAACGAAAAACAGGCGCAGCAGATTAAAGATAAAGAAGAAGAAATCAAAAACCTCGAAACCGAACGTGATGCAGAAAAAGAGAAACTTTTGAACATTTTGCAGGAAGTTTCGGGCCTGAACGAAACGGCTGACCAGTATGTAGCAAAAAGAAACGAGCTCAGAAAAGAACTTGAGGCCGCAAAAGACAAGGAAACGCAGGTTATCCAGACAAAATCCCCCTTAGAAGCCGAACTTTCGACTTTGAAAAAAGAAATTGAAGACGCGAAAGCCAAAATCGAGGCTTCTGAAAAGTTCAAGGCGGATTTTTGCGGGAATAAAGACCAGCTTGAAGTCCAGATTGAAGAACTGACAAAAGAACTTGAGGATTTCAAGTCGATTCAGCAAACCACCCTCTATGAACTCGACAAAACCAAGAACGAAATCAACGACGCCGGCTACAATATCACGGCCGCGCACCGGAAAATCGTTTCTATGGAGGCGCAAAAGCAGGCAATCGAGGACGCAAACTTCGGAAAGGCTGTTGATACGGTTCTGAACGCAAAAATTCAGGGCGTTCACGCTACTCTGGCGCAGCTCGGGCAGGTTGATAAGGAATATTCGACCGCACTTGAGGTTGCAATGGGCGGCAGGATGAAATTTGTTGTTGTGGATGACGATGAGGTCGCAAAAGTCGCAATCGAAATCCTCAAAAGCGCCGGAGCGGGCAGAGCAACGTTTTTGCCCCTGAATAAAATCCAAAGAGCGCCCAAAAGCCTGAAATTGCCCAAAGATAAGGGCGTAATTGACTTTGCAATTAATCTTATCGATTTTGACGATGAATATTTGGACGCATTTTATCACGCGCTCGGCGATACGCTTGTTGTTGAGGATTACAACAGCGCGCGCAAATTAATCGGGCAGTACAGAATGGTTACGCTCACGGGCGAGCTTTTTGAAAAATCAGGCTCGATTTCAGGCGGTTCTGCGGGCAGAAGCGGGCTGAAATTCAGTCAGTCGCAGGACGATGAGCTTGCAAAATACAAAGAGCGCCTCGCAGAATTTGAAAAAGCCTACAATTCCCTCGACAAAAAGAAATCCGAACTTGAAGAAAAGCTCGACAAAGTCAGAATTGCTTATTCGGAATCTTTGAACACGCTGAACGGCGCAAAAATGGAACTTGCGAACCTTGTCAGAAATTCACAGGAAACCGATAAGGAAATCGAGGAGAAAAAGGCGCTGATTGCTCAAAATGAACCCCGAATTGCAAAAATCGAAAAAGAACTCGAAAAACTTGAGCAGGAGCACCTTGAACTTAACGAAAAAGCTATGAAGCTCGGTGATGAAATCGCCGAAATCGAGGCGAAAATGAGCCCTGAGGAGCTCACAATCCTCCAGGAAAAAACCGAAGCAACCGAAACAAAAATTAAACAGCTTGAATCGAAAATTGCGGCTGCGAAAAACGACATAGACGGCTTCAACCGCGTAATCGCTTTTCAGAACGAAGTAATCGAAACCCACCACAAGGAAATCGAGCGTCTTCACAAGGATAACGAGGTTCTTGCGCAGGACAAAATCAAATACGCGGGCGAAATTGAGGAAATTAAGAAACAAATCACGGTTCTTGATGAAAAAATCAAAGAACTCGGCGAAAAACTCGTGGAAATTCAGGCCGAACGTGACAAAGTCAACGCGGAATATCTCGAGCTTGAAAAAGAAAAAAATGCGCTCGATTTGAATATTGAAAAGATTGCAGAGCAAATCGAGGCGTTCAAAGCGCGCCGCAGAGAGCTTGAACCGCAGCTTGAAAATATTAAAGAGGAATTAAAAGAGGCGGGTGTTGATATTTCTACGCTCAAAGAGGTGGAAATTTCTGTCGAGGAAATCACCGCGCGCATTTCAAGGCTGCAAAAACGCATGGATGACCTCGGTGATGTCAACATGAGGGCGATTGCGGCTTATGACGAGGTTCTGGAGCGCCAGAAAGAGCTCAAAACAAAAATTGAAACCCTTGAATCCGAAAAAACACAGATTATGAGCCGCATGCAGGGCTATGAGGAGCTTAAAAAAGACACTTTCCTCAACACATACAACAATATTAACGACAATTTTAAAGAAATTTTCCACAAACTGTCAGAGGGCGAGGGCACATTGTTCCTTGATAACCCGAATGAGCCGTTCTCGGGCGGAATGTCAATCGAAGCGCAGCCGCGCGACAAGGAAAAAACCCGCCTTAACCTCATGTCGGGCGGAGAAAAATCGCTTACCGCGCTGGCGTTTGTATTTGCAATTCAGCGCTATATGCCCGCGCCGTTTTACGCTTTTGACGAGGTGGATGCGAACCTTGACGGCATAAATGTAGAAAAACTTGCGGAAATTGTTAAAAATCAATCATTAAATACGCAATTTGTAGTAGTTAGCCACCGCAAACCTATGATAGAATCAGCTAATAGGACAATCGGTGTTACTCAAAAAGAAAAAGGAATTACACGCGTTACAGGAGTGAAACTTAGAGATTAATGACCGAATCAGCCGAAAATTTTTATAACCATTCATACGAAGAAGTAATCACGCCCGAAGAAACCGAAAGCTTTGCCGAACATACAGTTATGGAGCAGGTTGACGGGATTGAAATCCTTGTTCAAATGGCAAAAAACGGAAAAATCGACCCGTGGAACGTTGATATTGTTGATATTACGGACAAATATCTCGCCCACCTTTTCCAGATGAAAGCCCAGAACCTTCGCCTGACCGGCAGAACGCTTCTTTTTGCGGCAATTTTGTTGAGGCTGAAATCTAATGTGCTCGAGGGCATTGAACTGGAGCAGTTTGAGGACAACGAAGTTCAGGATTTTGAGTACGATGATGATGACTGGTCGGCTCCCGAGGAGGATTTGCCCACAAACAACGTTATCTCCATTGATGAAGTGCTCCAGAGAAGAACCAGTGTGCGTTTGAACCGCAGCCGCATGGTTAATTTGAAAGATTTGATTAAACAACTCGAATTTTACGAAGAACTTGACAGAAAACAGGCGCTGAAAAATGCCCACGAACGCGCAAAACGCCGTGTGCGTTCTTATGCAAGGCTTACGCCGGATGACATCGTAAATCTTGCGCATGAAGAATATATTGAAAAAAGCGTCGAGGTTTTGCACGAAAATTTGAAAAAAATCTTTGAAACCGAAGAAAGAGTCGAGCTGAACACGCTTACGCTGCTCGGCATGGACAAAATTACGGCTTATATCGCGCTTTTGTTCCTCACAGCCGAGGCGGATATTGATTTGGAGCAGGATAAATTTTACGAAGAGCTTTACGCGGTTCCTTACAGGAAAAAACAGTCTGAAATTGCGTAAAAAACAGGCTTTTTAACCGGATTATAAGAGCTTTTTGGCCGTATTTTCCTTTATGTAACAATAACTTAAATTTTGACGTTATTTTGTCAATTTTTTGCATTCAGTTGTTTTGTATATTGTGGTTAACCGAAACGTTATGTGTTGAAATGTGAAAGGCGCTTTGAAATTTGATTATCCGGAGTCAAAAAATTAAGGATGGTTTTGACTGGGTGGGCAGGCATGTCAGTTCACCTGAACAGAGGCTGCTTCTTGGTGCCACAGCGCTGGCAACGCAGCCATTTATTGATTACAACAACAAAAACGTTGATGAAAGCACAAGGATGATTTCAGTCGCACGTACTCTTGCGAAAATTATTGCCGGAACTGCCGTCGGAGTAGGGGTTAGATACGGATGTATAAAACTTGCTGAAAAATACGGAAAAACTGTAATAGAGGAATTAGGCAAAAATAGAATAAAAGTCTTTCCTAAAACAAAAAATGATATTTTTGCTCCTGATTTCCCAAATCTGGGTATGTCAAGGGAAAAATTTGAAAAACGCCTGGCGGTGCACCGTGCAACCGTTGGAACAATTCTTGCCACGTTGGTCATGGTTGGGACGAATTTCTTGATTGACGCTCCTTTGACGCGATTTTTAACAGGAAAATTCTCTAAATTTATAACTAAAAATCAGCAGCCGCAGGCTCAGGAGGTTAAAAAATGAACTTCAGGGGCTTGATACAAAAATTTAATGCCGATGTGTTTAATAAATACTCTGTAGATAGCGGAAAAATGCTTATCCACATGGGCGCATTGGGCTGGGTTTTCAGCTCACTGGCGCAGATTGGTGTAGTTGCTACGGACAAAAATATCAGCAAAAAAGATAAAAAATTCCTCGTTCCGCAAGAAATTTGTGACGGCGTTACAAATGTCGGATTATATTATACAGTCAGCCAGGCGATTAAGCGCTCGGGTGATTTTCTTGTCAACAAAGGTTTTTTGATTACAGATGAGGCGGAAAAGGTAATAAATGCCTTGAAAAATGAATCTGTCCCTACAAGAACCGCGGTTAAGGGCTTGTCCGAGTCTATATTAAACTATTTATCAGCTGATGAAAGATATCATAAACAGGTAAAAAAAGATTATAAAGGCCGAAATCTTGACTTGATATTGGACAAATATTATTTGCTGGATTCGTACAAGATGCCTTCTTTCCAAAATCAGGCTAAGGCAGAAAAATTTGCTGTGGGTGCTAAGGAAAAAATTTCCGGTTTTAAAGGCGGGCTCGGGGTTGTGACATCAATTGTCGCCTCAATCATCGCAAGCAACCTGCTAACGCCGGTTGCACGAAACAAAATGGCAGGACTTTACCAGCAAAAATTCCTCATGAAGCATGATGAAGCCCAAAAAGCGAAAAATTACGCTCCCCAGCCGATTCCGGCTGCTTTTAAGAACTTCAACGTATCTTCCGGTTTGAAAATATAGTTGTGCAACGCGTCATTTTCTATTAAAATAACTGTGAAGAGAGGGAAAAATGCTTTTATTCTTTGTGTTTTATAATTTAGTTTTGATTTCGGCGGCTATTTTGCTTTTGCCGGTAATACTTGCGGCGTTTTTGATTCAGCCGAAGTTTCGTGCGGGATTTTTTGAAAAAATCGGATTTTATAATATAAAACCTGAAAATAAGCATACAATTATGTTCCATGCTGTTTCCGTGGGCGAGGTTAATGCAGTGGAAACGCTTATAAAACGCACCCGCGAAGAATTTCCCGAAAGCAGAATCGTGCTCACCACCACCACAAAAACAGGTCAGGAAATCGCCCGCAAAAAGCTCTCAAATACCGTGGATGTAATAACTTATTTTCCCTATGATTTTGCGTTCTCGGTGTTTTCTTTGCTCCATAAGGCGAAACCGGACGTAATTCTTATCGCGGAAACCGAAATCTGGCCGGATTTTATGTATATTGCAAAAAAAATGGAAATCCCTGTTTATATCGTAAACGGGCGGCTTTCACCCAATTCTTATAAGGGTTATAAAAATTTCTCGTTCTTTTTCAAGCCGATTTTGAGCCTTTATAAGGGGATTTTGATGCAAACCGAGGGGGATGCGCAAAGAATTCGCGATGTGGGCGCAAAACCTGAAATAACACAGGTTATGGGTAATTTGAAATTTGATATTAATAAAAATATTGACGATGCAGCCATTGAATCGCTGAAAAATGAGATGGAACTCGCTCAAAACCGCCTTATTATTGCGGCGAGCACCCATAAAGGCGAAGATGAGATTCTTTTGGACGCTTTTTGTGAGATAAAAAAAGAATTTCCCGATGTAAAATTCATGATTGCGCCGCGCCACCCCGAACGCTACGAAAGCGTCGAAAATTTGATTCAAAACACGGGATTTTCTTACGGAAAACGCTCCTCCCGCGATAATTTTGCCCAAAACGAAATAATAATGCTTGATACAATGGGCGAATTGATGAAATTTTTCTCAATTTGTACATTTGCGTTCATCGGCGGAAGTTTTTCTTCAACAGGCGGCCACAACCCGCTCGAGGCGAACATCTGGGACAAACCGGTGCTTTCCGGGGATTGCGTTTTTAATTTTAAAGACATTTACGCGTTTTTAACAAAAACAAAAGCCGCAAAGCTTGTAAAAACGCCTGAGGAACTCAAAAAAGCAATGAAACACCTTCTGGAGGATGAAACATATTACAAAGAAGCCTGCGAGGATGCGGCAAAAATCTTTGAGCAGAACCGCGGAGCAGTTGATTTTGTTATCAAAACGATGAAAAACGAATGAACAAATAAAAATTATGTACGTCAAATCATTAGAGCTCAAAAATTACAGAAATTACGAAAATCTTAAAATAAATCTCAATTCCGACAAAATACTGTTTGTCGGGAAAAATGCACAGGGAAAAACGAACCTGCTCGAGGCAATTTATTACATGTCCTGCCTGAATTCGGCGCGCGCAAAGAACGATACTGAAATAATCAGCTGGAGTAAAGAATTTATGCGCCTCAAACTCGAAATGTCGCGTCAGGAGCTGGATTCTACGCTCGAAATTTTCAGCGCGCCGCCTAAAAAACGCGAAATGTTTGTAAACGGTGTTAAAAAGCGCAAATCCTCGGAGTTTTGTTCAAATTTGTGCGTGGTTTCTTTTTCGGTTAATGACCTGCTGCTTTTGCGCGGAACCCCTGATGATCGGCGCGGCTGGCTGGATATGGCGATAAGCCAGATTTATCCTGCATATCTTGACAGAATCGCAAAATACAACAAAATTCGCGTCCAAAAAGGCAGCCATTTGCGAGAAATCAAAGGAAATCTTCAGGCAAACCGCGATATTCTTGATGTTTTGAATACGCAGCTGATTGTTGCGGGAAGCAACATAATTTATTTACGTTTAAAATTCCTGCGTGAGTTGCAAAAAATTGCCAAAGAAAAACACCTGAAAATCGCTGAAAAAGAAGACTTTTTTATGGAATATAACTCCTCTGTTATTGATACGCTCGGTTTTGATGCGGAAATTCCTTATTCTGTTGAAGATATTGCGTTTGTTTTTGATGAAAAGCTCAAATCCCGTCAGGACGAAGAAATTATTCGTGCTCAGGCTGTTGTCGGGCCGCACCGTGACGATGTTTTTTATTATATAAACGGAATTGATTCGAGAAAATTTGCCTCACAGGGGCAGCAAAGGACGATTGTTTTGAGTTTGAAGCTTGCCGAGCTGGAGCTTATTAAAGAAAAAATCGGTGATACGCCGGTTTTGCTTCTGGATGATGTTCTTGCCGAGCTGGACAACCTCCGCCAGAATTATTTGCTCAACGCAATCGGAAACGAAACCCAGACCATAATTACGTCGGTTGATACGGTGCTTTTCGGCGATGATTATCTGAAAAACGTCGAAGTTTTTAATATTAGCGGCGGGGAGGTTAGCTTTTAGGGGGTTCATGGCTTAGGACGGGATTCAGGGGGTGGTTTTTCCGTGCAATTTCCCCCGACAAAAACTCAATTTTCTGTAAAAATCGCATTTTTAAGGTAGAATTAAAAAGAAAAAATCAAATGCGGAGGGAAAATGATTGAGATTTTAATTGCAATCCTGCTCGGGTACCTTATCGGGTCTATTCCGACCGGATATATAATTGTAAAATTAATGACCGGACAGGATATCAGAACCGTGGGCTCCGGCTCAACCGGCGCTACGAACGTAAAAAGGGTTCTGGGGAAAAAATGGTTCTTCATTGTTATGATTCTTGACGCAATAAAGGGCGCAATCCCCGTTCTGCTTGCGGTTTTTTTCCTGCATGCGTACCAAAAATTCGGAATAACGCCGGTTTGCGCCGCAGCTGCCGTCTTAATCGGTCACAGCCGTTCGATTTTCTTAAAATTCACCGGCGGAAAGTCCGTAGCGTCAGGCGTAGGCACGATTCTGGCGCTATGTTGGCAGGTTGGCCTTTTAATTGCCCTAATCTGGGGAATAATCACCTATTCGACAAAATACGTTTCAGTCGGCTCAATAATTGCCCTCGCGCTCTCGCCAATATTGATGTTTGCCTTTAAACAGCCCGCCGGATACATTGTTTATTGCGCAATCGGCGCGATTTACATCATCTGGCTGCATAGAGAAAACATAAAACGCCTCATCAAAGGCAACGAAAACAAAGTGAGGGAATAATGCCGCAATATCAGGGTTTTAAGGTCGTTACAAAAATTCCGGTCGATTCAAAAGAGATACTTTCTCTTGTTTATACGCCGGGCGTGGGCTCATCGTGCCTTAAAATCAGCGAAAACCCTGAATTGACGCAGGTTTTGACAAATAAACTGAACTCCGTTGCGGTAATTGCTTTTGATTATGAAATTGCGCTGAAACGGGCGCTATTTTTGAAAAGCGCGCTGATGATTGACGCTTATCCGCTTTGCGTCAAGAATTCTGTGCAAAAAGATGATTTAAAACTGGTCGTAGAAAACATTGAGCCGAATTTTTGCGGAATTGACCTTAGCCAGATTGCAGAATTTGCTCAGAATATTGATTTTCAGGTGCAAATCCCTGTTTTAACCCAGCCTGTTCCCGATTTGAGGGATTTTTTCGGTGCAATCTCAAGAAATATTTTCAAATTCGACCCCTCAAAGCTTTCAGGCACGACAAATGAAAAATCGCTTGAGCTGCATGAGCTTGCGGGCGGGGTGATTGAAACGGAACTAACAGGAGATAAAAGACGCAAGCCGCTTGCGGTGATTTCTGACGGGACATCGGTTCTGGGGTTCGGAAATATCGGTGCGGAGGCGTCAATTCCCGTTCTTGAGGGAAAAATCGCGCTATATTCAGAGCTGGCGCAGGTTGACGCGATTCCGCTGGCTTTGAAAACGCAAAATCCTGATGAAATCATAAAAATCGCACAAATTCTCGCTGATTCGTTTTCGGGGATTCATCTTGAGGATATTGCGGCGCCTGCGTGTTTTAAGGTCGAAAATTCGCTCATTGAAACCTTAAAAATTCCCGTTTTTCACGATGACCAGCATGGTTCGGCGATAATTGTTCTTGCGGGGCTTTTGAACTCGCTTGTGCTTGAAAAAAAAGAGCTTTCAGGGGTAAAAATTGTCATAAACGGCGCCGGAGCAGCAGGAAGCGCAACTGCACGGCTTCTTGCGTTTGCAGGGGCGAAAAATATAAAACTCTGCGACATAAACGGCGCAGTTTACCCGAATCGCCCCGAAAATGACGAAAATCTTGAAGAACTCGCAAAATTAACCAATCCGGACGGTCAAAAATCTTCTCTTTCTGAAATTATCAAGGGCGCGGATGTTTTTATCGGGCTTTCAAAGGGAAATATCCTGACGGACGAAATGGTTCTGTCAATGGCGGAAAATCCCGTGATTTTTGCGCTCGCAAACCCTGTTCCTGAAATAATGCCCGATAAAGCGGAGCATGACGGCGCGTATATTGTCGCCACAGGGCGCAGTGATTTCCCGAATCAGATAAATAATTCGCTGGCGTTCCCGGGGCTTTTAAAAGGGGTGCTTGACGCAGGGCTTGAGCGGATTACGGACGAAATAAAACTCGAATGCGCATTAACAATCGCGTCGCTTGTGCCGGAGGACGAACTTTCGCGTGAAAAAATCGTTCCTGACGGGCTGGATATGCGTGTTACGCAGAGCATTGCCGCAATGATTTGTGCAAAATTCAGGGTTTAGGCTTTCTTGTGAAAATGTTTTTGAACCAATCCCCGACAGCCGTTGCTTTTGCGCCGACCCATGCCGAGGCGGCTTTATATTTTGTAGAAATCCAGTTTCCTGCTTGTTTGTACCAGGGATTTGCGCTTCCTGCCGGAGCGGGGGCGGGTTTTGGGGCGGATTTGAAGAGTTTTGTTATAAAATCTTTGCCTTTGTAGATTCCGAACCCTGCCAGACCTGCAATAAGCAGCCCTGCGGCGACTTTTTTGGCTGTATCCCATCCGTTTTTCTTATGGGGGGCTTCCGGCAGCGGAGGCGGGGTCTGAGGCTGGTATGTATCCTGCTTAGGGCCGTAAACTTCACCGCGACGCGGCACATTGGGCAGTCCGTCCGGCAAAATTTGCCCCGGAACTGTCGGAACACCGGCTCTTTGCGCAACATAATTCTGTAAATACGGCGAAGGCTCGCCGGTTATATATCCCACAACATCATCGGCAACGATACCGTGCGTTGTCAACAAATCAAAACAGTTTGGATAAATTGGATTCATAATTTTTTCTCACACTAATACTTACATGTATATAAAGTATTTTTGCGAGAAAAAATTGCCTTTTTATTTTAATTTTTTGAACCAATCTGCAAAAACTTTCAGCGGCGCGCGTGTCAAACCGAGCGCAAATGCAGGAATATCCTTAGAAACAACCGTTCCTGCGCCGATGGATGATTGTTCGCCGAGCTCAACAGGCGCTACCAGCACGGAATTTGAGCCGGTGCTTGCGCCGTCTTTCACAACTGTGCGGAATTTTTCTTTTGTTGCATGGTTGTAGTTTGCCGTTATGGTTCCTGCGCCGATATTTACGTTGCTTCCGAGCTCGGAATCGCCGATGTAGCTTAAATGTGATACGTTTGTGTGATTTTTGATTTTTGAATTTTTTATTTCAACAAAATTTCCGATTTTAACGCCCTCGCCGAGCTCAACTCCGCCCCTCAAACGCGCAAAAGGCCCGATTTTGCAATCTTTTCCGATTATGTTTTTCCCTTCAATGTATGTGCAGGGGTAAATTATCACGTCGGGTGCAATTTCGGTTTCGGGTGAAATAAATGTTGTTTCGGGGTCAACAATTGTCACGCCGTCCTCCAAAAGCCGGTTTATAACGCGGTTTTTGAGGATTTTTGCAGCTTCGGCAAGATGAGTTTTTGAATTTATTCCGAAAGATTCTTCATTGTTTTCAAGAATGTAGGATTGCGCTTTCAAACCCTGTGAAATCGCCCATTTTACAATATCTGTGAGGTAATATTCGCCCTGTGCGTTGTTTGAATCAAGGCTCAGGAACGCCGGTGAAATTTCCGCCCAGTTGATGAGATAAACGCCCGTATTGATTTCTTTTACGGCTTTTTGTTCGGGGTTTGCGTCTTTTTCTTCGACGATTGCGCAAAGATTGCCGTTTTCGCTGCGGATTATTCGCCCGTAATTTTGCGGATTTTCAAAGATTGCCGACATAACGCTCAAAGAGGCGTTGTTTTTGCGATGATTTTCGATGAATTTTTTCAAAGTTTCTGCCGTCAAAAGCGGTGTATCTCCGCAGAGGATAAGAACTTCGCCCGAAAACCCTTTCAGGTCTTCAAAAGCCTGATAAGCAGCATGACCTGTGCCGAGCTGGGGTGATTGGAGCAGGCATTTTGCGTTTTCGTAGTTTTTTTTGACGAAATTTTCGACTTCTTCGGCCTTATGCCCTACGATTACGTAGTTTTGGGAAACTTCGCCGGTTTTGTTCACTTCGTCGATTACATATCCCAGCAGTTCTTTGTTAAAAATTTTATGCAGAACCTTGGGCGTTTCAGATTTCATTCTGGTGCCTTTTCCTGCCGCAAGGATTATTGATTTTACGTTTTTCTCCATTTCTCGCTCCGTTTTTTCTCTTTTTAATTAATAATATACCGCCCGCATTCTATTTGCAAAAATTTACCCTCATAAAAAACAAAAACTCGCGCAGGCGCTTGTTTTTCCCTAAAGAGTAAGCCCTCTCCCGAAGGGCGAGGGAGAGGAAATACCCCCCATCTCCTCAAAACCCACAAAAAAAAGACCGCAAAGCGGTCGTGGTAAATAGTTTACGAGTGAGAGTGGAATATGCACATTGTTATATTATTAAAATCTATTAATTTCTTGAATCAGCCACTTGTATAAATCTGTTTATCTATTAGGATTATTTAAGAGAATAATTTTTTTAATCGGGAATAGATAAAACACAAAAAACGGAGTAAATAGCCGGCAGAAAGGAGAAAAAATGCTTACATTTGTCCCGTTCCTCCTCTCGTTTTTGATGGTATTTTTGTCATCGTATCTAATCGCCTCCGTTTTTGCGCCGAAAAAGTTCGGAATCGGGCTTCTGTACATTTTTGTAATTGCGTTTGCGCAGGTGGTCGGCACAATCGAGCTGCTTTCGCTTTTCAGCCTTATTAATTCTGCGGGAATTTTTGTTATAAATTTAATTGTCCTCGTCGGTTCGGTAATTTTCTTCAAAAAATCTGAAAAACCGCTCTACATACCGAATTTTAGGCGAACAGCAATAAAAATATTTCATGCATTGAAAAAAGATAAAATTCTGGCGCTGATGGCCGTCGGATTTCTCTTTTTGATGGCTTTTTTGATTTTTATTAATGCCATAATGCCCATAAATTCTTACGACGCACTGACTTATCACCTTAACAGGGCTGCTTATTGGCTTTCTCAGGGGAATTTGAACCATTTTCTCACGCCTGACGACAGAAACCTCGTCATGCCGATAAACTCGGAAATTTTGTACACCTGGGTGCTGGCGTTTTTGAAAAACGACTGGGGGCTGGGATTTTTCTCGTTTACGGGTTACGTAATGTCGGTCATTGCGCTGTGGGGAATCCTTGATGTTTTTGGATTTTGCACCAGAAAAAAACTATGGAGCGTTTTTATCATTTCTTCGTTTGCGTCGGTAATCGCCGAGGCATCTTCGGCTGAAACCGATATAATTCTTGCTGGTTTGACGCTCAGCTCGATTTTGTTTTTCCTCTTTTCGCTCAAAGAAAGAAAAAACAGCCCGATATTTTTTGCCGCGCTTGCCTATGCGCTCGCTGCGGGCACAAAAAGCCCTGCGGTGATGGTTTTTCCGGGGATTTTGCTGATGTTTTTGTATTTTTCAATGAAAAAAATGGGAAAAGAGGGCATAAAACCCGTTGCGGCTTTTTTAGGCTTTTTGCTGCTTAATTTTTTGCTTTTTGCAAGCTACAATTACTTTTTGAACTTTATAAACTACGGAAATCCCCTTTCCTCGCCCGCTTCTTATGAATATCACCGCTTCTGGGGCGGATATAAGGCTTATATTGCGAATTTCATAAGATATATTTTTATGATGTTCGATTTTTCGGGTTTCAGGTACAGCGAGTATGTGGGGCAGTATATTCTTGCGTTTAAATTCATAATCCTTGACCTGCTCCATATCCCGCACAACCTCGGGGTTATTCTTTCGGACGGAAATAAGATAAACAACGGGCTCATTGACGTAAAAATGGGCGCGGGGATTCTCGGATTTTTGCTGTTTTTGCCAGCTGTGATTGTTTCGATAATTCTCGGCGTTGTAAAGCGCAATTGTGAGAAAATTCGTATGCTTATGCCGTTCGGCGTGCTGTTTTTCATAAATCTGCTTGTACTTTCGGGCGCTGTCGGGTATATGGTTTTCAGTGTAAGGTTTTTGACCTATTTTATTTTAATTTCCTCGCCGGTTCTTGTGCTGACGTATTTTAAAAAGAACCCGCCCGTGAAACTTCTGGTATTGTTTTTTGTACTTTCATATATGCTCCTGATAAGCCGTCATATGACCGCGCGGCCTGTTGGTACAATGATTGATATCGTAAAAAAATCCGCCTCAATAAGCGACGCCAGAGAAACTTTCAGGTGCGGCGTTTTTCAGGGCTATCTGGGCAAGGCAGCCTACTGCCATATCAGGGATAAAATCAAAAATGACTTCCCAAAAGGCTCGAAAATCGCCATTTTCGGCTCGGAACAGGATAGATTTTATCTCATAAAAATGCTTGAACATAAAGGCTACACAATTGATACGCCGCTTGTGGAGGCGATTTCGGATGTTGACCTTTCAAAGTATGATTATGTTATAAAAATCAACGAAGTCCAATACGGCTCGGTCGTTAAAAAGTTCAAACGCGGCCATAATGACTACAAAATTGTCAACAACCGCTTTGAATTTGACGAAGGGGTTGATCCGCAGTGTTTTTATCTGAGAAAAGACGGTTTCCCCATCCTCAAAAACGACAAATCAATCCCGACCTACTGGTACTGCAAAACAAGCGGGGCGTATTTTATTAAAAAAGGGTTTGAGCCCGTAAACATCATAGGATATACCTCAAAATGGAGAGAAGAAGCGAGAACTGTATACTTTTATAAAAATACTCGCAAATAAATTGACCGTGGACTTTGAGGAACGTAGAATTAAATAAGCGATTGATGAAAATTCATCATGCCGCGGGGAAATAGAGGTGAAACTCCTCAGCTGTGCCGCAGCCGTCAAAGTCGGAATACCCGCAAAGGTCGGGCAAACGCCAAACCTTTAAAAAAAATCAGGGTACTTCGGGCTAAGGTACATGAAAAAAGAGCTTGGGTATCCTGTGTAGTTGGAAAACACAGGATTTTTTAATGTCAACTCCGATAATGTCAGCACAAACGCAAAAAGCCGGAACATGTCCGCATGGGCTGCCTCTGGGTGCATGCCCTATTTGCAACGGAATGGGCGGCGGCGGCGCAACAAGAGCTCACGAAAAGCCAAAAGCCGGCGAAATGTCATGGGAGCAGTGCTATGCAATCGGTCAGATGATGAAAGCCCAAAAACTCGCCCGCCATCAGGCAAATGTTCAGGCCGAGCAGGCTTTGCAGGCAGCGCAAATGCAAAAATTTGCACAAAATCTCGCGGCTATGAAAAACGCCGTGCTGAGCGTAATTCCCGCGCCGGTTGCGAATGTTTTTAACGGCATGAAAAACTTCCTGATGACGCCGGTTTCCGCCCTGGGCGGGAAAATTGCAAATATGGCGCAAAATCTCGGCGCAAGAATCGCTGATTTTGCCCAAAATATAAAAGAAAAATTCGTAAACATCACAGACAAGCTCGCAGCGCTTTTTGGTGAAACAAAAGCGGCAATTGAAAAGAAAATCTCCGAAAAATTTAAAGAATTGAAGAAAAAAGCGTTCAATCTTTTCGGGATTGGCTTTGTTGATAACGAAGAAGATGAAGAAGTCAAGAAAATCGAAGAAAGAAACAGACAGGAAGAAATGAAAAAAATTCACCCCTTTTCTTTGGAAATAAAAGGTCAGGAGGCGCAAAATGAGCACGATTAGGCCTTATCAGGACAACGAAACGCGCCGCCAGTACAGGAATCAAACCGAAACACAAAAAAAACAGCTCTCTGAAACAAAAGAGGCGCTTGTTGTAAACAATTTAATAAAAGAACCGGTAAATTTGACGAGCATGTACGACAGCCTCGTGATTCCGGAAACGACCGACAGTTTCAGATATACAACAAAATCACCTGCGGACAAAAAATCGGAAAAATCGGCTAAAAAAAGCCTGACATCGCTTCTGGGGATTACGACGGGCGTTTTCGGGGTGCTTGCGGGCGGAATGGCGCTGGTTTCAATGGCTGCAAAACACAAAACCCGCCTCCCCGAGTGGAAAACCCTCCCCGAGGTGCCGAAAAACATTGCTATTAACAACGAACCGCATTTCGTCACCTATTTGATGATTCAAGACCCTAATACCAGAACGGTTTTGGGTGCGCTGGGCGTTTTTGTTCTTAGCGCGGCGGGTTTGGTCGGGAAAAACTTTGTAGATGGCGTAAAATCAATCTGGGTAAGGAAAAAAGAGGCAGATGTCCAGAAAGATTTGCAAGAAAAGCTGATTTCTGTCGAAACCCGTTCTTTTTCCGGAAAAATGCAGATTTTAAGGAACATGCTTAGCGAAAAAGCCCATGAACTTGAGGATATTCTCCAGAGAAACAACACTTCTTTGCGCACCCCCGTGGCTTTTCGGAAGTTTTTGAGTTTTGGCGAAAATCCGTCGTCAGAAGAAAAGCTCCATAAAAGCGACAAAAAACTTCTCGCAACGATTGCCGCAAGCGCCCTTGCAATTACGGGGCTCGGGGTTTTTGCGTTTAAAAATGTCCAAAAAACAGCGAAATTATACGCAAATTATGAAAAAGATATGCTCAATAAGGTCAAAAAGCTTGTCCAGAACTCGGATTTGAGCCATAACGACCTTGAATATGTTAAAAAACTTTTTACCTCGCTGCGTGTTTCTGAAAATTACATCAAAGAAACGCTTTCGGGCGTAAAAAAAGCTCCCGGGAATGTTGATATGAAAAAATTTGCGCAAGAAACGATTCAGGAGGTTGAAAAAATCTACCAGCGCGGCGCTGAGGCGATTGCCGGCTCACCGGGGAACAAACCGTCGTATTATTCGCACACAAACGACGACAGAGCGCATTTGTACAACATGATTGTGAACCCTGAAAACCCGCTTTTGAAGATTCTTTTTGCGGGAATGACCACGGTTACGGCTCTGGGCTACGTCGGAACAAAGGCTGTTGAGGCGATTCGGGAGGTTCAGGTTATAAAAGAAAACGCAAACACCGAGCTTGAGCTGCAAAACAGGCTAGTTGAAGTTGAGCTTAAAAACTTTGAAACCAAGAAAAAAAGCGTGATTGAGCCGCTGATGGACGAATTCAGGCTGCAGGCGTTCAACGGAAAGGACAAAAAGGAGCTCAAAGTCCGCGCAGAAAACATACTTTATGAGATTAAAAACGGCCCGCCGTTTGTTTATTCATAGGTCGGGGAGGGTTTATGCAGGTTTCACCGGTATTTGCACAATTTAACAATTTTCAGCGCGTTTCCGGCATTCCGAAAGCTCAGGAGCCTTGCGAGCTTGTGCAGGATTTCTTTAAAACCTTTGAGCTGCCCGATGAAATCACGAATCATGCGCGTTTTGATGAAAAAATGGCAGCAAAAATCGCCTCATACAAAGATGATGCGGTTGCGCCGGTTATTTCGGCTCTGAATGCGGCAAATGACGAAAAAACAATTACTGCGGGGCTTTTTTTGTTGAACAGGATTATTGACGCGGGTGCAAAAAGTGTGGGCGCTCAATATCACGCGATTTCGCGTTTTAATTACGATGAATCTCCGAATGTTCAGGTTATGCTTGCGGGAATTTACCGGAAAACGCAAGTTCCGGACGGGTTTGGGCCGCTTATGGGCATGTTTTTGAAAAACACGATGAATCCAGTGAAAAATGTTCCTTTTGACCCGAATGAAGAGGTTGGAGGGGCGATATTGGAGTATTTGCGCAATAAAACTGCGCAGGAAGTTTATGCGACGGCTTAGAATTGGCTGATTTTGGGGGATTTTGGCTTTGCATGCCTATATTTCGCGTATTTGCGGCCCTGAATCAAGTTCAGGGTGACAAAAAAATCGTGCCGTCATTCCGAACTTGGTTCGGAATCGCCAGATTGAAGTAAATAAGCCCGAATCCTGCCGCCGGAAGCGTGATTTTCGCGTCCCTGCGACCCTGAAATAAATTCAGGGTGACAGAATAGAGTCGTCATTCTGGGCTTGACCCGGAATCGCAAGATTGAGGATGTTTTGCTTAAAATTTTAATAAATTTTTGTATAAAGCCTGTATTTCCTGCTGGTGAGACCCTGAAACAAGTTCAGGGTGACAAAAAGGCGTGCAGTCATTCCGAACTTGGTTCGGAATCGCCAGGTAGAAGTCGATAAGCACCGTTCTTGCGACCCTGAAACAAGTTCAGGGTGACAAAAAGGGCGCCGATAAGCAAAAAAACTTGAAATGGCTTATTGGGCGGGATTTGCTCTTTTCAGCCCTTGCGGGTCGTTCCCCACCCCTGCTCGTAGCTGGGTGGGGTGCGTCTTTTCTTTAAATATATTAAAAAATACATAAAAAAAGGTCCGATGAAATCATCGGACCAGTTGCCATCACCTATTATGTAGAATAGTGTTATTAGCCAATCAATTGAAGAGCCAAAGCCGGTAATTGATTTGCTTGTGTCAGCAATGCTGCTGATGTTTGCTGAAGAATTGAAGCTTTTGTGTAGTTTGAAGATTCTTCTGCGATGTCAGCATCCATAATTGTTGACTTAGCAGCAGAGCTGTTTTCAATGTTAGTTACCAATGAAGTAGCTGCTGATTCAAGTCTGTTCTGATAAGCACCAATTTGAGATTTTCTCGTATTGATGTTTTCAAGAGCTGTATCAAGAGTTGTGATGAAAGCAGCAGCAGCAGTTGCGTTTGCAAAAGCGTCGCCAATAGCACCATCATCAAGACCCAATGTGTCAGCATCAGAAGCAGCAAATACAGCTTTGTCAATCATCAAAGCGTTCTGATCAGCTTCTGCGTTAGCACCGACCTGAAGTCTGAGGCCGTTTTGACCGAGGTCATTACCGCTCAAAAGTTCAAGACCGTTGAATTTAGAAGCTGTAGCTACCCTTGTGATTTCAGCTGCACGTGCAGTTACTTCATCTTCCATAGCTTTCATTGATTCGTCAGAATAAACACCGTTGGATGCTTGAACTGCGAGGTCTCTGATACGCTGTAAGTTTGTTTTGATAACGTCTAAATCCCCTTCTGCTACCGTTAAAAGGTTGCTACCTGTTTCAACGTTAGTTTGCGCTACTTTTGAACCCCTAATTTGAGTGTCCAGGTTTGTTGCAATGTACAATCCTGCTGCATCATCTTTAGCAGAGTTGATTTTGTAACCTGTTGACATTCTTTGCAAAGCAGTGTTCAAAGAATTAGTCGCATTTGTAAGGTTTCTTTGCGATACCAATGAAGAAATGTTTGTGTTTACGATAATTGCCATGTCATTCTCCTTTCGACGTTTGCATTTTTACATCCTGTAAAAATCTCGTAAATCATTTTTTACCTATGACCGTATGATAGCTTTTTTAGCGCCCCTAAAGAACTAATTTAAAGTTTGAACTTCGTCATACTTCCGTTTGATTTTCAAAATTGAGCGGCAAAAACATCAATTCAACTCATAGACAATACACAACCGTAGTTTTTATACCTACTCTGTCAGTATAAATCTTTTTTAAACGGCGGGCTAGTGATTTTTACATAATATTTACAAAAGTAAATATAATTTGTATATTTTTAATATATATTACTGGGACGGGATGTGAAAGTTGGGGATTTGTCTTTTCCGTTCCGATTCCTCCGGGCATCCGGCGTTAAATGCAGTTTCCTAAAAATCTTTAAGCCCTCCCCCATAGTCACTACAAAGACAAATCCCCAACTTTCACTAAAAACATCATTTTGTATCTTCCCTTAGAAAAACATTTTGTAACGAATTATGTCATTTTTAAAATAAACTGCTATAAAAGTAACAAAAATAAAATTTACGATTTTTAAAACTTATACATCTAAGAAAATAATTAAGTTTTCGCAATCTTATCTGTAAATTTAATAATTTTATTGCTATAATTTTAACGCAGTGAAATTTTAAGGAAGGAATGAAAATGGAACTTACTATGGATTTTCCCCAGCGCGAAAAGACAATAAACCCGACGCATGACATAAAACTTTTCTCGGGGCGCGCGCATGCAAAGCTTACGCAGGAAATTGCAGATTATCTGGGGACAACCGTAGGGCCGATGGTTATAAAAAACTTTGCTGACGGCGAAATTTATGTCCAAATCCAGCAAAGTATCCGCGGCGACGATATTTTTATTGTCCAGCCGCTTTCCAACCCTGTAAACGAAAACCTGATGGAACTTTTAATCATTATTGACGCATTCAAACGCGCCAGCGCAAAATCCATCACCGCTGTAATCCCTTATTACGGCTACGCAAGACAGGACAGAAAAACCTCCGGAAGAGAAGCTATCACAGCGAAACTCGTTGCCGACCTTTTGACCACAGCCGGCGTAAACAGAGTTTTGGCGATGGATTTGCACACAGGGCAGATTCAGGGATTCTTCAACATCCTCGTTGATCACATTTTTGCAACCCCTGTTTTGACAAAATACATAAAAGAATTGAATATTCCCTCTGAAAAACTCGTTGCAGTAAGCCCTGACACAGGCGGGGTAGCAAGAACAAGACATTTTGCAAAAGAACTCGACTGTCCGCTCGCAATTGTCGATAAAAGACGCGACAAACACAACGAAGCCATCGCTGAACACGTAATCGGCGACGTAAAAGGCAAAATCTGCGTGCTTTTCGACGACCTTATTGACACTGCCGGCACGATTTGCGGCGCAGCAAGACTTCTCAAGGAAGAAGGCGCTGAAAAAGTTTATGTTTGCGCGGCTCACGGCGTACTTTCCGGCCCCGCAATCCAAAGGCTTGAAGAAGCACCGGTTGAAGAGGTTATTATCACCAATTCAATCCCGCTCGAAAGAAATTACATCCCCGCGAAGTTCACGCAGCTCAGCATTGCGCCGGCTCTGGGCGAAGCAATCTCGAGAATTCACGACAACGAATCCGTAAGCTCGCTTTTCGGGTTTGAAAAAGAATATAAATCATAACAACATCCTAACAACAACAAATGTTAAGAGAGAGTTCAAGGACAGGCAAACGCCTGTCCTGCTTTTTATTAAGCTTTTTGAAAAAGCAGTCAGACAGGTTCTTGGTGGCAAAAAAGTATGCCGTCATTCCGAACTTGATTCGGAATCGCAAGATTGAAGTTGATAAGCCCGAATCTTGCCGCCGGAAGCGCGATTTTCACACCCTTGCGACCCTGAAACGAGTTCAGGGTGACAGAATAGAGCCGTCATTCCGGGCTTGACCCGGAATCGCAAGGTTGAAGTTGATAATCACCGCCCTTGCGACCCTGAAACAAGTTCAGGGTGACGAAAATCGTGCCGTCATTCCGAACTCGTTTCGGAATCGCAAGATTGAAGTCGATAAGCCCGAATCTTGCCGCCGGAAGCACAATTTTCAAGCCCTTGCGGCCCTGAATCAAGTTCAGGGTGACAATTTTTGTGTTATTTACGGAATTTGTGCTAAAATCAACACAAATGAACATCAAAACCAAATTCAACATAGTCCTTTACGAACCTGAAATCCCCCAGAATACGGGGAATATCGTGCGCCTCGCCGCATGCACAAACGCTGACGTTTATCTGGTCGGAAAACTCGGATTTTCAATTGACAGCCGCCACTTAAAACGCGCGGGGCTTGATTATTGGGATTCTGTAAACATAAAAAGGGTCGAAAAACTTGAGGATTTGTATGAAGAATTTCCGGACAGGGATTTTTACTACCTCACGACCAAAACCAGCAACCGCTACACGGACGTAAAGTTCAAAGACGGCGACTTTTTCGTATTCGGGCCGGAAACCAGAGGGCTGCCGGAGGATTTGCTGCTTTCGCAGGGCTCACATTCAATCACAATCCCCATGCAAGACGGCCAAAGGAGCCTGAACCTCTCGAATTCCGTGGCAATCGTTGTTTATGAGGCATTGAGGCAAAATGGATAAAATCGAAAAAAATACCGTAAAATATTTAATCCCAAAACGCCCTGAAAACTCCAACAAAGGCACTTTCGGGCGCATTTTAACTATCGCCGGAAGCTTGAATTATCAGGGTGCGGCGTATTTGAGCGCAGTTTCGGCACTGAAAAGCGGCGCAGGGCTTGTTTCCCTTGCCACAATTGAAACCGTAATCAACAATATCTCCGCTTTGACCCCGAATTTGACCTTTTTGAAGCTTCGTGATTCTTATAAACAGTGCATTGCAAGCGATTCTTTTCCGGAAATCAAGCCTTTTCTCGACAAATACAACGTAATTGCAATGGGGCCGGGGCTTTCTGACAATCCGGCGGTTTTTGCGTTCGTAAATGAAGCGCTTGGCTTTATGAAAGACATTGAAACGCCTGTGGTGCTTGACGCCGACGCATTGAACGCGATTGCGGATTCAAAAATCACAAAACTCCCCAAAAACTCCATCATAACCCCTCATCCAAAGGAAATGTCGCGGCTTCTTGATGTTTCGCTTGAAGAAATCCTTGCAGACAGGGCAAATGCGGCAAAAAGAGCCGTAGAAAAATTCAATTGCACCGTAATTTTAAAAGGAAGCGGCACAATTGTCTGCACAAAGGATTTCAGGTTTTTTGTGAACACAAGCGGCAGCTCCGCGCTGGCAAAAGCCGGTTCCGGCGATGTTTTGACCGGAATTATTTCCGCATTTCTTGCGCAGGGGCTTTCTTGCGAAAATGCTGCGATTGCGGGCGTTTTTCTGCACGGGCTCTGCGGTGAAATTGCCGCTGAAAGCCTTACGGAATACTGCGTTCTTGCACAGGACATTATAGACGCAATCCCTGAGGCGTTCAAGAGGATTCTCGGCTGATGGAGGCTGTTTTTGTGCCGTTTTCCGTCCATGACGGGCGTTTTAACATGGATTTTGACGAAAAAATGCTTGATTTTACAATAAAAACCGGCATTCCTGTTTTGCGTTTTTACGGCTGGAAGCCGGCATGCGTTTCTTTAGGCAGAAATCAGAATGCGGCGCATGTTAATGAGGAGTTTTGCCAAAAGAGCGGAATCGGCCTTGTGCGGCGGCTTACGGGGGGCAGGGCGCTTTTGCATGACAATGAATTGACCTATTCTTTTACCTGTAGAAGCGGTTTTTTGGAAAACGGCGGCTCTGTAACCCTTTCGTACAAAGAAATTTCCGGAGCTCTGGCAGCAGGGTTTCAAAAACTCGGGATAAATGCAGAATTCCCCGAAGAAAGCCCGAAACGTGCAGCAAGCCTTAAATTTGAGTACTGCATGTCACTTTCAACGGGCGCAGATTTGAGTTTTCGGGGGAAAAAACTCGTCGGTTCAGCACAATTCCGAAAAGAGGGCAGCATTTTGCAGCATGGCTCTGTTCTTTTTGATTACAGCCCCGAAAAAATTAAGCAAATATTCGGCGAAGAACCGCGTCAGGACAAGATTATCACCTTAAAAGAAATTTCATCCGAAATCACATGCGAGCACCTTTGCGTGGCGCTGAAAAAAGCTTTTGAAACAAAATTCAATCTAAATTTCACCAACTCAAAAATTTAAAACATCCACCGCCCCCAAAAAACCTGAAAAGCTCAAACCGCGGTATTTTTCTTTGCAGTGACTATGGAGGAGGCGTCAAAAAGCTATAAAAATTCAAAATTAACGTGGCTTTGCCGGGGGAATCGGAACGGAAAAGAAAAATACCGCGATTTGAGCGCAATATCTACAGTTTGAGGGAATGAAAAAACGTGATTTTTTGCGAAATTGTTTGACTTTTTTGGCTGCAAGCGGACGCACCCTCACCCCAGCCCTCTCCCAGAGGACGAGGGAGTGAAAATTTTCCGCGCTCCGGAGAAAATGTTTATTCTTGCTTCAATTTCCTGTTCATCAACTTGTCCAGAACCTCCTGCGGCGTGATTTCAGTGTAAACGGCTTCATAAATTGCCGCTGAAACAGGAACTTCAAGATTGAGCTTCTTTGCCAGCTCACAAACGGCTTTTGAGGTTTTCACACCCTCGGCAACCGAGCCCAGCTCACTCAAAATATCGTTAATTTTTTTACCCTTGCCAATCATTGAACCAACCGTGTAATTTCTGGACAACGGGCTCGAGCAGGTTGCAATTAAATCGCCCATACCGGACAAACCGTATAAGGTAGAGGGTTTTGCGCCCAGAGCAACGCTGATTCTGACGATTTCGGCCATTCCGCGGGTCAAAAGTGCACCTTTGCAGTTGTCACCGAGGTTCAAAGCACCCGCAAACCCTGACGCAATCGCGATTACGTTCTTTAAACTGCCGCCCAGCTCGACGCCGATTACGTCATCGTTCGTGTAAAGGCGGAATTTTGACGGAACTGTTAGTTTTTCCTGCACATATTTTGCGATTTCCATGTTTTCGCAGGCCACAGAAGCCGCTGTGGGGCAGCCGGCAAGCACTTCTTTGGCTAAGGTCGGGCCGGAAAGGATTGCGATGTTTGCGTCGGGCAATTCCTCTTTCATAACCTCGCTCATCCTCATCAAAGAGGGTAATTCAAGGCCTTTTGAGGTGTTTACGAGAATCTGGTTCTTTTTTAAGCCGATTTTTGCAAGATTTTTGCAAACTTCACGAATCCCGGAAGTCGCAACAACAAGCAGAATGATATCAGCGTCCAAAACGGCTTTTTCAAGGTCTGAGGTGACTTCAACTTTGTCCTGCAATTGGATTTCGATGGGCTTTTTTACTGATTTTTTCGTTCTGAGTTCGTCAGAAATATCTACATCCCGTCCCCATACAGTAACTTTTTCAAAATTGTTGGTCAAAAGCCACGTCAGCGTAAGTCCCCAGCAGCCCGCACCTAATACAGTAAGTTTCATAAATTAACCTCTTTTCTGATTCATTTATTATAAATTATTAAAGAAAATTTGTAAAAAGCTTTACACGTGTTAATTTATGCTAAAATTGTAGTGTATTAGCCGATTTCAAAGCAAAAAGGAGAGAAAAATGCCGATGACAGCGATAAAATGCGACGTCAAAGATATGGCTCTGGCAGAACAGGGCAAAAATAATATTGAATGGGCAATGAAAGATATGCCGGTTCTGGAAAGAATTAAAGCAAGATTCAAAAAAGAGCAGCCGTTTAAGGGTTTGCGGTTGACGGCATGCGTGCATGTTACAAAAGAAACCGCAGCGCTTTGTATTGCAATGAAAGAGGGCGGTGCGGACGCAGTTTTGGCGGCATCTAACCCGCTTTCAACGCAGGATGACGTTGCTGCAGCACTCGTAAAATACTGGGGAATCCCTGTTTTCGGTTATGCGGGCGAATCTTCCGAAACTTACGCAAAACACGTTGAAGAAGTTTTGAATCACAAGCCCCATCTGGTTATTGACGATGGCTGCGACCTTGTTGCGACCATTCACAAGAACAAACCTGAATTAATCGAAAATATTATCGGCTCAACCGAAGAAACTACAACGGGAATCATCCGTCTTGAGGCGATGGAAGCGGACGGAAGCCTGAAATTCCCTGCTGTGGGCGTAAATAACAGCTTAACAAAACACCTTTACGACAACAGATACGGAACAGGCCAGAGCGCAATCGACGGTATTATCCGCGCAACAAATATCCTGCTTTCCGGCAAAACATTTGTTGTTTGCGGTTACGGCTGGTGCGGAAAAGGCGCTGCAATGAGAGCAAGAGGGCTCGGCGCAAACGTTATTGTCACGGAAGTTGACCCCCTGAAAGCTCTGGAAGCGGCGATGGAGGGCTACAGCGTAATGCCTATCGCAGAAGCTGCAAAAATCGGCGATATTTTCATCTCTATCACGGGCGACAAGAACGTTGTTGACGTTCACCACATGCTCACGATGAAAGATGGCGCTTTTGTTTGCAACGCAGGGCATTTTGATGTTGAAGTTAACGTTAACGGCCTGAAAAAAGAAACAACCGAAATCAGACAAATCAGACCGTCGCTTGAAGAGTACAAACTCAAAAACGGCAAGTCAATTTATGTTCTTGCCGAGGGCAGACTTGTTAATCTCGTCGCTGCGGAAGGCCATCCGGCGTCGGTTATGGATATGAGCTTTGCTAATCAGGCTCTCGGGATGGAATACATTGTTAAAAATCAGGGCAAGCTCGAAAACAAGATGTACACCCTCCCTCATGAAGTCGATGTTGAGATTGCAAAAATAAAACTTGAATCCATGGGCATTAAAATTGACACTTTGACTCCGGAGCAGGAAGAATACCTGCACAGCTGGAATTCCGGTACTGTTTAAGTTGCAAACAGGAAACAAAAAAGCCGCCTGATTGGGCGGCTTTTTTATATGAAAGTTGTTTTTTATAATTGTGCCTTTTCGCGGGCTTCTTTGTTGGCTTTTCTGCGTTCTTCAATGCCCTCAATTCTGCGGTTTCTCTTGTAGCCGTAAAAAGCGTAGATTGAAAGCCCGATTAATAGCCAGAGCGGGAACAGAAGCGCTGTTTTGCCCATGCTTGCGATAGCTACGCACATCAATGTACCGCAAAGCAATATGCCCATTGCCGGGAAGAACGGTGAAAACGGCACTTTGAACGGTCTGTGGCGGTTCGGGTCGGTTTTTCTTAAAATCAGCACCCCGATACAAACAATAATGAACGATGTGAACACGCTGAAGATACAAAGCTGGGCAGCAAGGTTCAAATCAAGGAACAAGCACCCGATAACCATTGCTGAGCCCACAAGCCATGTGATTACGTGGGGAGTTTTGTAAACAGGGTGCACTTTTTTCAATATTGTCGGGAAGAAATTGTCACGTGCCATAGCAAAAAGGATTCTTGTTGCGGCAAGCTGCATAACCAGCAATACCGAGGTCAAACCGGTCAACGCACCGACTGAAATCAGCCCTGCAACCCAGTTTTGCCCCGTCATTTGCATTGCATGCGCAATAGGCGCGTGGATATTAATCATATCCCATTTAACAACACCCGTTAAAACAAGCGCTACAAATATATACACGACCGTGCACGCTAAAAGTGTGCCGATAATGCCAATCGGAACATCTTTTTGAGGATTTTTGGTTTCTTCTGCGGCTGTTGAAATTGCGTCAAAGCCTGTATATGCAAAGAAAATCGTAAACGCGCTGATAAGAACGCTGCCGATTCCGTTAGGCATGAAAGGAACCCAGTTTCCGGGTTTTACGTAAAAAGCGCCTACGCCTATGAACAGGGCAATAACAAGCAGTTTAATAACAACCATTATCCCTGCCATATTTTTGGATTCTGAAATGCCTTTTACGAGAATCGCTGTAACCAGCAATATCATTGCAATTGCCGGAACATTTATTGATATCGGAATAAGCCCGAAAAGGTGCGGAATGTGCTCGGCGGGGTTAAGACCCATTTTTACATACGCTGCGGAAGCTGTTCCGTAATCGCTCACAAGCCAGAGCGGGGGATACATTATGTGGTGGCAGATTGATTGCAAAGCTGCGGGAAGATGGGCTGTATAAGGCTCAAATCCGCGTAAAAACTGGAGCAAATAACCCGTCCAGCTGCAAGCTACTGCAATGTTTCCGATTGTGTACTGGAGCATTAAGACCCATCCGACCATCCATGCCGCCAATTCACCCATTGTGGCAAATGTATATGTATAAACACCTCCCGAAACCGGTATCATGGAGGCAAATTCAGCATAACAAAGCGCTGAAAATATGCAGGCAATCGCCGCAATTATCATAGATATAACAAGCGCCGGGCCTGCACCGGGATGTCCGTTCGTTCCGACGACAGCCGAACCGACCATTGAGAAAATTCCGGCACCGATTACCGCACCGATACCCAGAATAATCAAATCCACCCAGTTAAGGGTTTTATTCAATCCGGTTTCTTTGGAATCTGCAATCATATCATCCGGATTTTTGGTTTTTAATAATTTTGAAACAAAATGTTCGACCAGTCCTGCTTCTGTTACTTCTTTTTCGTGGGGCATGTAATTTTTCCTTATATTCTATTTCTTCAAAAGGGGGAATCCCAGTTTTTCTCGTTGTTCAACGTATAATTTTGCGACCATCGCCGCCATTCTTCTTACCCTGTTTATGTAATTTATTCTTTCATCCTTGCTTATTACGCCTCTGGCATCAAGCAGGTTGAAATCATGCGAGCATTTTAAAACATAATCATATGCAGGAAGAACAAGCTCGTTTTTTACGCAATTTTCGACTTCTTCCTGATAAAGGTCAAATAACTTGAACAATCTCGCCGCATCTGAAACTTCAAAATTGTATTTTGACTGTTCAATTTCGTTTTGAAGATAAATTTCGCCGTATTTCAGGTTTTTGTTCCACATAACGTCAAAAACAGAATTAACATTTTGAAGATACATTGCAATACGTTCAAGCCCGTATGTCAATTCAAGCGCAACAGGGCGAATTTCAAGCCCGCCGACCTGCTGGAAATAGGTAAACTGCGTAATTTCCATCCCGTCAAGCCAAACTTCCCAGCCTACACCGGCCGCACCGAGGGTGGGTGATTCCCAGTTGTCTTCGACAAACCTGACATCATGTTTTGAAAGGTCAATTCCCATCGCTTCAAGGCTTTTGAGGTACAATTCCTGAGCGTTGTCCGGAGATGGTTTCAAAATAACCTGATATTGGAAATAATGACCCAGTCTGTTCGGGTTTTCGCCGTATCTGGCGTCAGTCGGGCGTCTGCATGGCTCGACCATTGCCGTATTCCACGGTTCCGGCCCCAATGAACGCAAAAAAGTTGCCGGATTCATTGTGCTTGCGCCTTTTTCAATATCATAAGGCTGTTGGATTATGCAGCCATAGTCTGACCAAAATTTTGATAAATTTAGAATTAATTCCTGAAATGTTAGTGCCAAAGTTCCATTCCTGCTGGTTTTTTCTCTCTCTACAACTGTTATAATGTTACAGCCTTAACATTATAATATAATTTGCGTATTTTTACAAATTATTGTGAAAATTACACTTAATTTTGTTGCGAAGTGTTAAAAAAGACAAAAAAGCAAGCCGTCATTCCGAACTTGATTCGGAATCGCGAGATTGAAGTTGATAATTACCGCCCTCGCGACCCTGAAACGAGTTCAGGGTGACGAAAAAATGTAGGGTGGGAAAAGTGAAACGGTTCCCACCGCATGATTGTGTGAAAATGGGGATTTTGGGTTTTCAAGATGGTTTTTTAGTCGCTCCCCATCCGCATTCGTACGAAATACTGACGTATTTCTACGACTGCTCCTTCCCCGAGCTTGGGAAGGGGTGATTTTGGGGTTGTTAAGCTGTAGGGCGATAAAAGGCGTGCCGTCATTCCGAACTAGTTTTTTATGCTTTCACCTCTTCACGCAAAAATTCCGCTTTGACCTTTTTTCTTCCGCAGGATTTGTCTTCGTCGCAATATCCAAGGCTTTCGCACTTCGGGACAAGGTATTTTTTCAGCCATGGCTCTTCTTTTATAAGCTCTTCGCACATTTTTTTGACCATAATCCTGATTTCATACTGCGCACGGGTGCAAAGGCGCAAATGTGCAAGATGAATCATTTCCCTGAGGTTCAAAGAGGTTACGAGCGAGCTGGCTGCGGCATTCGGCATGACAAAGCGGGCGTCTTCTGCGGGAATTCCGGCTTCGGTCATTTCAGTGTAGAAATTCGCCGTAAACTCCATAAACTTCTTGTATTTTTCAAGCAATTCCGGATTTTTTTCGACAGTCGGCGGAATTATGTAATCAAACTGCCCTTTTTCTTTAACATATCTCTGGGATTTTTGCGAAAAAGACATGTGTCTGTGGCGCACGAGCTGGTGGGTGCATGCACGCGAAACATTTGAAATCGCAAAAGTAACCTGAATATGCTCGATTGTAGAAAAATGACCCGAACCGATTACGCGCTCAATGAGTTTGAGCATTTTTTCTTCATCAGCTGCATTTTCATAGATATTTATCGGATAATCCGCACTGTAGCAGGTTCTGCACGCTGTGTAAATTGTTTTAAGCATGTTTTCCGGTTTTGAAATAAGATTTACAACCGGCTCGTTTCCGTTCCCCATAATTTCTCCTCAACAAATATATTCCTTAATAAAATACTACCATGATTTAAGCGCAGTGTGCAAATTGATTCTCCTCGCTATACAGCAGAGGGCTGTTTATGCTAAAATCGCACATATATAATTAATAACATGAGGTAAAATATGACAGCTAACCAGAGCATTAAACCTGTAACAACAAAAATCAACGAAAACGGTCATCTTGAAATCGGCGGCTGCGATTTGGTTGAATTGGCGGAAAAATACGGAACTCCGCTCTATGTTTTTGACGAAAAAACAATCCGCACCATCGCAAACGAATACAAAACCGCTTTTAAAGATTATCCGAACATAAATATGCTCTACGCGGCAAAAGCTTTCATGACAAAAGCAATCTGCAAGATTATGTCCTCGGAGGGGTTCGGTTTTGACCTTGTTTCGGGCGGCGAAATCTACACAGCACATTCTGCGGGCGTTGATATGTCAAAATGCCTCTTTAACGGCAACAACAAATCCTACGAGGAGCTCCAGCTCGCACTTGAGGTCGGCGTGGGCAAGTTTTCTGTTGATAATTTTCTTGAACTTGCACTTTTGAACGAAGCTGCGGGCGCTGCGGGCAAAAAAGCTGATATTTTGCTCCGTATAACCCCCGGAATCGAATGCCACACGCACGAATACATCCAGACGGGCCATCTGGATTCAAAATTCGGCTTTGATTTGACCCAGATTGACGATGCGCTGGAACTTTTGCGCGATGAATACGAAAATCTCAATGTAATCGGGCTTCATGCGCATATCGGGTCGCAAATTTTTGAAACAAAAATTTATTACGATGAAGTCGAAGTTATTTTAAAAGAAATTGCCAGAATCAGAGAAAAATTCGGCATTGAGCTGCACACAATCAACCTAGGCGGCGGTCTGGGCATAAAATACACAGAAAACGACCTGCCCCCGACAGTAGAAGAAATAGCAAGGCAAATAACCTCCTCGGTTGAAGAAAATTCTAAAAAATACAATACCGGCGACATTACGATTTTCATTGAACCTGGAAGAAGCATAATCGGCACCTCCGGCGTAACTTTGTACACAGTCGGCAGCTCAAAACAGGTTCCCAAAGGACGAAAATACGTTGCTGTTGACGGCGGAATGGCTGACAACCCGCGTCCGAGCCTTTATCAGGCGCTTTATACGGCGCAGGTTGCTAACAAACCCGAAGCCCCGCTTGCACAAACAATAACTCTTGCCGGCAGGTTCTGCGAATCCGGTGATATTTTAATAAAAGACGTAAAAATGCCCGAACTCGAAGAAGGCGACATAATTTGCGTTTACGACACAGGCGCTTACGGATATTCCATGTCCAGCAATTACAATCGCGTATTAAAACCTGCTGCGGTACTTGTAAATCACGGACAATCTGATATTATAATAAATAGAGAGAGTTACGAGCATCTGGTTTCTCTTGATGTGATACCCGAACGTTTGAGATAGAGGCAAAAAGCGTTGTTAGGCGAGATAAAAGACATAGTCATAAAACAGTTGGGCGTTTTGCAGCTCAGTTTTACCTGGGTCAACGTTACCGAAGTTTTAATCATTTTTGGCATGCTTTATGTTTTATATCGCAAGTTCATCAAAGGCACGCAGTCGGAAAAGCTTGTAAAAGGGCTGTTTATCCTGCTTTTTGCGTGGATTTTCAGCGAAGTTCTTATCAAATTTAACCTCCAGCTTCTTGGCGTTTTCTTAAGAACCATGGTCAACGTGATTATGTTCGGCGCCGTAATTATTTTCCAGCCTGAAATTCGTAAATTTCTCGGATATTTGGGCCAATCTAATATTTTCAAAAATTCGCTCTTTTCAAAACGTGAAACAAGGCATATTGAAAAAATTAATGTAATAAAAGAGTTAATTGAGGCGGTAAAATATCTTGCAAAAACCCATACCGGCGCTCTAATCGTGCTGGAGCGCGATGACAGCGTGCATACATATTCGGATGTCGGCACGCAGATTGACGGAAATGTTTCAACAGAGCTGCTTTTGACGATTTTTCACACAAATACCCCGCTCCATGACGGCGCGGTCGTGATTTCCGGCGAAAAAATCCGTTCTGCCGGCGTTTTGCTTCCTTTGACCGAGGATCCAAAGCTCAGCTGGAAATACGGAACCCGCCACAGAGCCGCTATCGGCATGAGCGAGGTTTCGGATTCGGCATGCCTTGTTGTTTCTGAAGAAACCGGCGATGTTTCGATTGCGCTGGACGGAACTTTGAAAAAATACGAAGATATTACCCTTTTGAAAAAGGATTTGGAGATTTTGCTCGGCTACGAGGAAGAAAATGTCGAAGAAACGAACAAAACGGTTTTCAATTTTATAAAAATAAAGACCAAAAAGCCTCAACCCTCCCGCCAGAGCGAAAAAATAAAATAATGAACGCAATAGAATCCATCTACAAAAACAAAATATACGCAGTGGTTCGTGCAAAAACGCCGGAAGAAATGCTTGAAATTTCCGAATGTCTGGTAAAAGGCGGGATAAAATCGCTCGAAATTACCGTGGAAAGGGGCTGTCTGGTTCAGGCTATCGGCGAGCTGGCGAAAAATCCTAAATTGACGGTGACAGCTGGCGGAATTATCACCCAGAAACGCGCAATGGAGGCTCTGGAGCAGGGTGCGCAGGCGATTGTTTCTCCTGTTTTTCAAACCAGCATGGTTAAGTTTTGTTTATCTAACAAAGTTCCGCATATTGCGACTGTTTCTACGCCCAACGAGGCTTATACTGCATGGAAATCCAGAGTTCCTTTGATTAAGCTTTTTCCCGCAAATTCTATGGGAAAAGTCGAATATCTTGAGGATATTTTAAGGCCCATGCCGTTTTTAAACCTCATGCCTGCGGGGGGAATCGGTTTGAATGATTTTTGCGGTTATTTAAAAGCGGGAGCGAGGGCTGTTGGGCTCGGGCGTTGTTTATACAAGGATGCGCCGCTTGAGCAAATCACAAATCGTGCGCGTTTTGCGGTTGAGCAGCTGGAAAAGTTGGGATAAGGCTTGAAAAGCATGCCCTGCGCTGAACTTGCGTTGTAAATTTTTGGCTTTTTAAGCTTGTTTAGAATCGACCCCCACCCGCAGTCGTAAGCAATACTAACGTATTGCAACGACTGCTCCCTCCCCAACTCGGGGAGGGTCGGGGTGGGGATCGTTTTTGGGTTGATTAATTGTCAGGGTGACAAAAAGTGTGCCGTCATTCCGAACTTGTTTCGGAATCGTAAGATTGAAGTCGATAAGCACAGCCCTTGCGACCCTGAAACAAGTTCAGGGTGACAAAAAGGCGTGCCGTCATTTCAAACTCGATTCGGAATCGCAAGGATAATGTCCATTTTTACAAAATTGCACCCTGAAACGGTTTCAAGATAACAACATCACACCGCTCCGCACCAAAATTGCAAAATCATGATAGAATATTGACAGTTGAGTTAGATTCATTAAATTTACAGTCAGGAAAGAATAACCGCAGATGGGTGATGAAGATAAACAATTTGAGGCTTCGCACCAGAAGCTCGAAAAAGCCCGAAAAGAAGGACAAATCGTCAAATCAAAGGACTTTTCAACCGCTTTGGCGATGATAGTCATGTTTTTCGCAATCGCGAAACTCGCACCGTTCATCTGGGATCAGATTACAAAGCTTTTTGTCCTGTGCTATGAGCAAATCCCGAACCAGCACCTTGCAAACATCGGGCTGCCGTACCTTTTGTTTATAACGCTTGTTCCGACTGTGCTCATAATCGCGCCAATTCTGGCGATTGCGATGTTTATCGGGATTATGGGCGATTTTATTCAGGTCGGGCCGCTCGTTACTATGACGCCGCTTTCGCCGAAACTCGATAAATTGAACCCTACGAAGTATTTCAAAAATTTGATGTCTATAAAAACGCTTTTTGAGCTTTTTAAGAACATTTTGAAAGTTGTAATCCTCGGTTATGTCGGCTGGATGGTTTATCAGTCGCATTTTGAAACAATTTTGAGCCTTGCCGCAATTGATAACAACTTTGCGGTTATGCAGGAGTTCGGGAGCCTGATTATGGACTTCGTAATCAAGGCGTCGATTGCATTTTTCATTATTTCTGTGGCGGATTACGGGATGACGCGCTGGAAATTTATGCAGGACCAAAAAATGTCCTTTAAAGAAGTAAAAGACGAATACAAAAACACAGAAGGCGACCCGAACGTAAAAGCCGCGCTGCGCCAGCGCAGACAACAAATGGTTCAGCAAAGCATGATGGACGCTGTGCCTGAGGCGGATTTTGTTGTAACAAATCCGGTTCACGTAGCCTGCGCGCTGAAATACGACTCGAGTGAAATGGAATCCCCCAAGCTTGTCGCAAAAGGAACCGAGCTTTTTGCAAAAAAAATCATAAAAATTGCCCGCGAACATGCTGTTCCTGTTATTGAAAACCCGCCGGTTGCGCGCGCTCTTTACCGGCTTGTTGACTTGAACCGTGAAATTCCGCCGGATTTGTACAAAGCGGTCGCTGAAATTTTACTGTTTGTATATAATTTGCGAAAAACTCAAAATTCTAGTAATATAAATACTAACAGAACGGAAAAATAGAGGAATTTGATGCAGTGAGGCGAAAAGCCTGCTGAAACAAGAGTTTTCGTACTGCAAAGCAATAAAATGGTTAACCAATCTCAAACAAAAATCAAAGAATATATTGAAATCGTCGAAAAAGTGGCCAAAGTCGAGCACAGGCGTATTCCGTCGCATATGGTCGATTATGAAGAACTTGTAAGTATTGGCATTATTGCGGTTCAGGCGCTTATTAAGAACAAAACGCCCGAACAGCTGGAAAAATACAACAGCTCCTACATCGGTACGGCTGTAAGGTGGGCAATAAGAAATGAGCTGAGAAACCGTTACAAATGGTACTCACTAAAACACACAAAAGACAATTCCGCTGAAGAGGGCGATTCTTCGGGCGATATTGATGTTTCTCCGGGAAAAGTCAGAGAGGCTGTTTACGAAACAATCCTTTCTATCGACTCAATTGCCGCTGCAAGCTCGGATAACGATTCTCCGTTCGATTTTATCAAAGACCCGCATGCACTTCCCGATGAAAAAGCCGAAATTGGCGAGCTTGGAAAAGCAATAAGAGAAGCAATCGCCACGCTTCCGCAAAAAGACAGGCTTGTTGTGGAATATCGTTTTTACAGAAACATGCAGGTCAAAGAAATTGCCCAGCAGGTCGGGCTTTCGTCCTCAAGAATTACCAGAATCGTCCAATCCGCTCTGAATCATGTCAGAGAATATCTTGTGTCACATGAACATTACGGATATTAGCGGATGGGCTGGTTTTTTGCTTTTTTATCTATAATCCTCGCTTTATGGGCGGTGCTTTTGCTGTTTAAATACAAAAAACTCAAACATTCTTTCCGTCGTCACAAAAAAGCGCTCAGGAGCATTGCAAGAACGATAAATTCCATAAGATACGGCAATATTTACGACACAATTGACTCTTTTGCGCTCGCTGTTTTGCCCAATTTTTCTGAAAGCATGAACCGGATGATTGAGGCAATAGTTGACCGCGAGGATATGATTAAAGAGTATCAGAAAGAGCTTAATGAGCAGCTGGAGGCGCAAAAAGAGATAGTTAAACTCAAGGAGGATTTCGTTGCGACCCTGACCCATGACCTCAAGGTGCCGATTATTGCAGAAAATAACATGCTGAATTTCCTTGTTGACGGGCGTTTTGGCGAACTGACCGAGGCGCAGAAAGAAGCGGTTTTTCATCTTAAAAATTCCAACAAAGAACTCGTTGAACTGGTCGAAATTCTGCTTGAAACCTACAAATTAAACGAAACGCAGATAAATCTGACAAAAGAGCCCGTGGATATTTCAAGGCTGATTGAAAAAGTTCTGGAAGAAATGCAGCCAATTGCACAGGCGAATAATGTTTTGCTGAAATTTACTTCACACGGCTCTCAAAAAGTAATGCTTGATGAGTTTTATATTAAACGCGTTTTGAAAAATCTCGTTCTGAATGCCATATCTTTCAGCTCCCCGGGAGCGGCTGTTGATATTTTTGTTGAAAAATCCGGTGCGAATTTTTTAATTAAGATAAAAAACTACGGAAACACAATAAAAACAGAAGATTTGGGCCATATTTTTGACAAATACTATTCAACTGCGAAGAAGTTCCGAAAGGTCGGAACTGGGCTCGGGCTTTATCTTTCAAATAAAATCATAAATGCTCATGGCGGCGAGATTTTTGCTTCTTCTGACAGTGAAGAAAACTCAACAACGATGGAAATTGTGCTGCCTGAGGGGTTATTTTCTTGAAATTGCAGGCGGTTTGTTTTTTTATCCCAAAAATCTCGCCCCTTGCCACGGTTTGGGTTCTTGCTTACGGGCATTTCCTAAAGGGTCAGCCCTCACCCGCCCGCCCATTCCCGCCATCAGCGGGGCGGGCACCCTCTCCCATCGGAGAGG
>URFH01000023.1 GCA_900547155.1 uncultured bacterium
ATATTATTTGATTTGTTGTTTTTTGTATATCACGCACATGGGTAGTATTAGTTCTAAAAATGCGGAATTTTTATTGAAATTATTATGTAAAAATTTTCTAATTCTCCTGTATTTTGGAATCTTTCTCCTACTTTGCCCCTTGCACTGGTTCTTCCGGGGTTAAAATTATAGTAATCTTCAACTCTCATTGTTAAATTACCGTCTTTGTCCAATTTTATATTTTTTATCATTGCGCCATGCAGTGAATTATAAGTATCACCTTTACTAAAGACAATATTTTGGTCAGGTATGCTCTTATTTTTTTTGATTTTATCTTTATTTTCATTTAAAAATTTCTGAAAATCGTTGTCTTTTATTATTGTTTTTGCCAAAGAACTGTTATCATTCAAAACAAGCACTTTGGTATCTGTTTTATTTGATTCTGATTTAATACGGCTTCTTATTTCATTTTCTAAATTTTTATTGTTTAATTGGTTGATACTATCATACATTATTCCGTTTTTTTCAATATACTCTTTATTATACCCATAAGTTTCTGAAGCAACTTTATATAGCTCAAATGCTTCAGGCGAATTGTATTTTTTAGAAAACCATAGACCTAACTTGTCAACGAACTCTTTTGGAGCATCATTGGCAATATAATTTTCAGCTTTAATTTTCAATATAAAATATGCTTTGTCTATAACATTTAATGTGTCCTCATCATATTTATGTGTTAATATTTTTTCAATTTCGTTTTCCAATCCTTTAATTTCTTTTGCCAGCTTTTCTCCTTTGTATTTATGGCTTTTTATATTTTGTTTTGCTTGTGCAATCTTTATTTTATCTTCATTTTCTAGATTATTTTTTTGGTAAAGTTCTTCTAATTCGTTAATTTGATTGATATATTTATCTAAATCATTAATATAAATCTCCACCTCATCCTGAATAACCCTGACATCTCCATGGAGCTTTGCGAGCTCTTTCTGCGCATTTATCCGGTCTTTTGCCGCGGCTCTGCGTGCTTCGATGGGGTCAGCGGGGGAGGGTTTTTCTTTTTCTACTAAATTTATCCAGCATTTGCAATTCGGGTGCGGTTTTGCAGGGATATCGTCTGCGGATTCGTATATTGTTCCGTCCATTTTTTGACAAACTTCACATGCGCCCGGTTCGGACTTCCATTCGTAATTAAACTCGTTTTTTTCGACTTTACCGTATAATGTTTTCCCCATTTCTAATTCCTTTCACTAAATTTGCTTGTAATTTCAACGATTTTTTCGTCTGTATTAATTTCGGGCAGGTCTTTTGTTTGCCAGATATTGTTGTTTATGGCGCCGAGCCTTATGAATTGGGCGATTATGCTTACGGGGTAATATTTCATCGCGCCCAGAAGCGCACCCAGCGTTTTTTCGCCAAAATCCCCGTCTTCTTCAAGCCGGATTTGAGTTTCTATGCTGGATTGCTTTTTGTAACCGTTTAAAAGGTTTAAACCTGTCTGAAAATCAATAATTGCCTGCTCTTTTCCGGTATCCTGAACATATTTTGCGATATATTCAGCGAGCTCGGTGATTTTTTCATATTCCTGCCGGGAAATTTCTTCTTTTTCGTTAGAATGCCCGTATTTTAACTTTTTTAGCCCTTTTTCACGTATTTTTAGAATTTTTTCTTTAATTTCTTCATTTAGTCTTTCAGCGGAGGGTTTTGCTGAAAAAAGCTTTTGTTCAACGGTTTTGGGATTTGTTTTGTCCATTGCCATGCTCCTTTTTGTCTATAATCCGGGATTATATCAGATTTCGATGAGCCGGTTAGGTCAAATTTCGGTATTTGCAATTAAAAAGCGGCAAGAAAAGGGTAAAAATCGAATGTACTATCTTGTTTTTTTGTGCTTAATGGCGAACACATTTATCCGGGTCGTCAACAACAAATACCATCCATATTTTGTAAATAATGAAACTGAAAATAACGCCGTTGGTTTGCATTAAATAAAAGATAAACAAAGCAAAATACGGGCCATAGTGAACGAATTTTAAGTAAACCAGATAATCTATAGCTAAAGCGCATAAATAGATTAAATATCTAAAACGGCGTTTTGTACTGATTTTGTCCAAAAATTTATGAATAATCGGGAAAGTTTTTTCTTTATTGTAAAGAAAAGGAAGTGCTGCACCTCTTAGTATTATTGAGATGATTGCGAGTGTTCCCATAACAAGTGCACACAAAGGTTCCGGCTCATCGGGAGGAAGTATTTGAGTCAGCGTTTTTGTGTAGTGAAAAAAAGAGGAATACATATGGTTAAAAATAGACGAAGAAGCACTTATGAATAAAATAAAAAGCGCAAAAAATATTACTTCCAGGATATTCCGACAGTTTTTCATTTATTAATTTTATAAAAATAACAAAATTCTGTATATTACGCATGTGGGTAATATTATAGGAAATTTTTCCATATATCTTTGCAATTAAAAAGCGGTTTATAATTTCGGGGGCAATTTCTTTTTGAAAAATGTTTTTATATATCTATGAAAGTTCATAGATAATGCAGGTAGTGTTATGACTTTTGAATTTGAAAATATATCGATAGGTGTCGATGTTGAAGAAATAGAACGATTCGAGCGATACTCGGATGATAGAAACGCCCCGCTTTTGAAGCGAATTTACAACGAGGGCGAGCTGGAATACTGTTTTAAAACGAAATTTAGCGCAAAACGTCTCGCCGCACGATATTGCGCAAAAGAAGCCGTCTATAAAGCAATGTGTGCGCATGGCGTAAAGATTTTGAACCTGAAAGAAATTGAAATTTACCATGATTCTTCCGGAGTGCCGCAAATACGGCTTTTGAACGGCATGAACAGCGATTTTGAAATAAAAGTGAGCCTCTCGCATTCTCAAAAAACCGCAATGGCGCAGGTTATCGTGTATAAAGTGCCGGAAAAGAAAAAGTCTATCTTCAAAAAGGTAAACAGCGACGGAACTTTAAAATTTTTGATTCTCTAATGCAAAAACCATGAAATTTCCCTCGCCCCTTGGGTAGAGGGCCGGGTGAGGGGGCAGCCAGCCCAAAAACCGCACCTCCCTAAGAAATCTTAACAGAAACCTCAAAAAACACAAATTTTCCCCTCGCCCCTCGGGGAGAGGGCAGGGTGAGGGGGTCAACCAGCCCTAAAAGCCGTACCAATCTAAGAAACATTAACAGAAACCTCAAAAAACCTCTCCCACGGAAAAGAATACGAAATTTCTTTGAATTTTGTCCCCAATTTTCGAGCAACAAGCTTTTCAAACGGCTTCATAACCCTCTTGAGCTCTGCCTCATCCGGTTTTTTAACCGTATTTTTCAAATATTTTCTCAAATTAGCCTGATATGCCCAATCATCCAAAAACCGCACCGTCTGAACCTTTTTGAACGCATTTTCGTTAAAATTCTTTGCACAATATTTTGCCAGAGCGCAGCAAAGACCGCTCCCGAGCGTGTTTCCGGTCGTGTTCCATGCTGCATAACCGAGAAAATTTTCTCCGTAAAAATCTTTGTCCGTGAGCGTGTTCACAAAATCGTTGTCCGCGCCGTTGGCATTTAAAATATCAGCGATAAGAAAAGGCTTTTCAGGCAAATCAAATTCTTCGCCAAACCCCTCAACCTCAACACCCATAACCAGTTCGCCCTGAATATCCTTAAAATTGTTCACAAAAAGGATAATATCCGCTTCTTCGGGCGCCGCCGGCCTTGCTCCGGCAAGAAGAATCTGCCCTTTTACGGATTCTGCGACGGAAACATCTTCGTATTTTGAAATTTTGTTTTTACCGTCCGGATTTGTGTAAACGGGCGCGATTTTGAGCGTTTTTCCCTCGGTGATTATCCGGCTCAAAAGGCTCAAAGGGATTTCGTCCGCGCCGGTTTTCAAAAGCACATTTTTCAGCTCTTTTTCCTTAATAATCGCCTCAAATTTCCGGCATTCCTGAATGTTCAGCCCGAATTCCGCGCAATCGTCCTTGGAAAGCACCAGCGTGTCGAAAATTCCTGATTGAGCGTATTCAATGTAGCAGCAATTTATTTCAAAATTCCTTTTTCTCGTCAAAATGTAATCTTCTATAATTTCAGACGGGACATCGGTTTGCGCCTCGCCGTCTTTGGACAAATCCCACGAATATTTGAAGATTTTTTTGCCGTATTTTGACCAGTATTCTTTTTCTTCTTCATTAATATTGTTGTTTGAAATCCGCATTATGCTTGAAACAGCGAGGATTTTGGCATTTTTGGATTTAAAAAGGTCAATAAACTTTTCTACGCGGTTTTTTATTTCTGTGAGCGTTTCTGATGACCTTCTGGAGGGAATAAGCCCGCCATAAGCAATCGTATCAAGCGAAACCACCAGATAATCGACTTCGTTAAGGCTTTCAACCCAGCTGTAAATCCCGTCAATGCGCGAATTCTTCTTCAAATCACCGAGCAGCCATTTTGGCGGTAAAAGAAGTTCAATATCCCCGTCAATCGCCGCAATATCCTGCGCCAGTTCGTAACATACGGGCCTGTTATCAATCGGAATAAATGCAATTTTCTTTTTGGTCATCTGCACTTCTCTTTCATACATCCCCCTACTTATTTATCTTAATTATTCTCCCTCCCCAGGCGGGGGAGGGCCGGGGTGGGGGACATCCCGTAGGGAAAAAGCCGAATCAGGGCGGGTGAGGGCTTTCCCGCAGGGAAAACGACCCTGCCTGCTAAAAATTGTCAATTCTTAATATTAATAAACTGATTTTCCCTTGAAATCGCCACTTTCCCCGAGCGCACAAGCTCTTTTATCCCAATCGGGCGCAAAAGCTCAATAAGCGAGCGAATCTGGCGCGAATCCCCGACCGCCTGAATCGTATAAGTTTTCGGTGAAACATCGATAATCCTTGCCTGAAAGATTTCTGCAATCCTCAAAAGCTCGGAGCGGTCTTTGTCCTGCGCATTTACCTTGCAAAGAATAATTTCGCGCTCCACAATGTCTTCGTTTTTGAAATCGAGCACTTTTATGACCGGAATAATCCTGTTGAGCTGCTTTGTAATTTGCTCGAGCACCTTTTCATCGCCGTTTATGACGATTGTCAGCCTTGCGTATTCACCCTCGCAGGTGGGCGCGGCGGTTATGCTTTCTATGCTGTATCCGCGTGAGCTGAAAAGGCTGCTTATACGCGAGATTATCCCCGCTTCATCTTTTACCATTACTGAAATTATGTGGCTCATTCAAAATCCTTTATTTTTTAACTAATTGGGCTGTCGTTCGACAAAAGTACCTGATTTATCGGTTTTCCCGCCAATACCCACGGATAAACCATCTCAAACTCCTCGACCACAAAGTCGATGAACACCGGACGGCGCGATTCTATGGCTTTTTGCAGCGCGGGGATGATTTCTTCTTCTTTTGTAACCCTGATTCCCATTGCTCCGTAGGCTTCTGCGACCTTTACAAAGTCAGGGCCGGAAATTTTTGTTTCAGAATAGTGCTTGTTGAACAGTTTTTCCTGCCACTGGCGCACCATGCCGAGATAGCCGTTGTTGATAATCGCAACAATAACCGGAATCCCGTATTCCACGCAGGTTGCAAGCTCCTGAATGTTCATCTGAATGCTGCCATCGCCCGCAATGTCGATTATTATCTTTTCCGGCTGGGCAATTGCCGCTCCGATTGCCGCAGGATAGCCGAATCCCATTGTTCCCAAGCCTCCGGACGTGATAAACCGTCTGGGCTCTTCAAATTTATAAAGCTGCGCCGTCCACATCTGGTGCTGGCCGACTTCTGTGCAAATTACCGTGTCTTTGTCTTTTGTGTATTCGTAAATTTTCTGGATAACCGTGAGCGGGCTTAATTTGTCCGAGTTGCAGGCCGGAAGCGCGCGTTTTTTCTTCCATTCGTTGATTTGTTCAAACCAGATTTGCTTAACTTCGTGATTTGTTTCGTATTTGTTGTTGTTAAATTCGTTGAGCATTGCATTGAGGACGTTTTTCGCGTCGCCTACAATCGGAATATCGACCGGAACGTTTTTACTGATTGAGCAAGGGTCGATGTCAACATGGATAACCTGCGCGTCTTTTGCAAAACGCTTCAAACATCCGGTAATTCTGTCGTTGAAGCGCGTTCCGATTGCAAAAAGAACATCGCAGTTGGAAACGGCATGGTTTGCCCAGTAGTTTCCGTGCATGCCGAGCATTCCGAGCGATTTTTCACGGCTTGCGGGGTAGGCGCCCATTGCCATTAGTGTGTTTGCAACGGGAATGTTCAATTTTTCTGCAAGTTCTGTTAATTCTTTTTCCGCACCGGACGCAACAACGCCGCCTCCGGCGATAATCATCGGGCGTTCTGCCTCGCAAAGCAGCTCAAGCGCCTTCACAATCTGGCGCGGATGCCCGTTATAAGTCGGATTGTAGCCGGGAAGATGAACTTTTTCCGGATAAACGAATTTTGTTTTTTGCGAAAGGATATCTTTGGGCAAATCGATTACGACAGGGCCGGGTTTTCCTGTTGTGGCGATGTGAAAGGCTTCTTTTATGATTCTTGGCAGTTGTGAAACGTCATTTACAAGATAATTGTGTTTGCAGCAGGAGCGTGTGATTCCGACGATGTCAGCTTCTTGAAAAGCGTCGTTTCCAATCTGGTCAAGCCCGACCTGCCCCGTGAAAACGATAATCGGGTATCCGTCATAATAGGCATTTGCAATTCCGGTGATTGCGTTGCAGGCGCCGGGGCCGGAGGTTACGAGCGCGACGCCGGGTTTTCCGGTTACTCTTGCATAACCCTCTGCAGCGTGGATTGCGGCCTGTTCATGGCGAACGAGGTAGTGTTTTATCTCATTACAATGATAAAGTGCTTCGTAAATAGTCAAAATGACACCGCCCGGATATCCGAAAATCTCTTTTACCCCCTCTTTTTTCAGGCATTCGAGGAAAATTTCCGCTCCGCTTAATATATCTGTCATTTCCGTGGTTTGTGTCATTTTGTGCTCCGTTTTTTGTTGATATAAGAACTATTCTAGCATTTTTTATAAATTTTTGAAAGGGGAAGATATTTCTGTCATTCCCCTTCCGCATTCGTACGCAATACAAGCGTATTGCTACGACTGCTCCTTCCCCGAGTTGGGGAAGGGTGGGATGGGGAGCGATTGAGTATCGTTTGTGAGAGGGGGTTGGGCTTGATTCTCCCTCCCCGACTCGGGGAGGGCTGGGGTGGGGAGCGATAAAAATAGTTTTCGTGAAAGTAGTTTTTTGAACTGCCATTATTTTGCTCCCTCTCCGCGTTGGAGAGGGAAAATATTGCAATTTATAATCTCGCCAGCAAACAAACCGATTCAATATGATAAGAATGGCAAAACATGTCGAACGGCTGAATAAACTGCGCTTTGAACCCCTTTTCTTCAAGGTATTTTATGTCGCGCGCGAGCGTTGCGGGGTTGCAGCTGACGTAAATTATTGCTTTTTTTGTCAAAGCTGCGGCAAAATCAAGCGATTCCTTTTCACAGCCTTTTCTCGGCGGGTCAAGAAGCGTTATATCAAAGGATTTTCCCTCGTTTATCAATTTTTCAAAAATCTTTTTAGCGTCGCCGTTGAGGATTTCGAGATTTTGCGCGTTGTTTAATTTAATATTCTCAAGAGCGTCTTCGGAGGCAGATTTGCATTCTTCTACGGACACAATTTTTTCTGCGCTGTCCTTTAAATAAACCCCGAAGCTCGAAACGCCGGAATAAGCGTCCAGAACGGTCGATTTCGGGAATTTTGTTTCAATAATTTCTTTTACCGTGTCAAAAATGTTCTTTGCTGTGCCCGTGTTTACCTGAAAAAAGCTGTTTGCGCTGATTTTGTATTCAATATCGCCGATTTTTTCAAAATAGAATTTGTCACCCGCAATGCAGCGCGTGTCGTTGGATAAAATTACGTTGCTTTTTGCGGTGTTGTAATTTATGCAGCAGCCTTTTACGTGGGCGAATTGTTTCATGAGTTTTTCTGAAAGAGTTTTGAATTTCGGGCTCAATTTTGTGTCATTCACTACAAAAATCACAAGACATTCGTTTTTTTCTTTGCTGTAGCGGATTACGATGTGGCGGAGCTCGCCTTTGTGTTTTTTTTCGTTGTAGCCGGAAATTCCGAGCTCCTGCGCGGTTTCTTTTGCAAATGCGAGAATTTTCCCGATGATATTCGGCTGAATCGGGCAGAATTTTACATTAATAAGCTCATGCGTGCCCTTTTTGTAATACCCTGCGAGCAGGCGTTTTGAAACTTTTGTCTGTGAAACGGGATATTGAACTTTTGAGCGGTATTCGCGGGTTTGGGGGCTTTTTATTACGGGTTTTACCTCAATTTCACGTCCTGTAAATTTTTTTACGGTTTCTTCAACAATATTCCTTTTCTGTTCAAGCTGAAAATCATAATCAATGAACTGCCAGCCGCACCCTCCGCAGGCGTTATGCAAAGGACAAAACGGTTTTACCCTGTGCGGGGAGGGTTCTTTGATTTCAAGAACCTTTGCGCGGGCAAAATTCTTGTTTAAAACGGTAATTTCGGCTTCCACGATGTCTTCGGGGCATGTGTTTTCAACAAATACCGGAATCCCGTCAATTTTTCCGAGCCCTGCGCCCTCATAGACAAGTTTTTTGATTTTTAGTGTAACCTTATCGCCTTTTTTCATTAGTTTTTGGCACATTTTTCTTCAATGACTTTGTCTGAGTTAATTTGCGTGATTCCGTGGACTGTTTTTCCCCAATCCATGGTCTTTTTGCAGAAAATTATTTTAAAAACTATCACAACTACGACAGGGAACCAGATTCCGGTTAAATAAATGCCGGTTTGGATTGATTGGATGAGTGAATCTTTGCGTGAGAGGTTGTTGTATCTTCTTGCGCTGTAAATAAGGCCGATAATGAAGAAAATACAAACAAGAACCGCAACCGAAAGCGAGGAAAGTATGCAATTCGGCGCGTCTTTGACGAATTTGAACGCCTGAAAACAAATCTCTGAAATCATCCAGAACGGGAGCAAAAATTCTGTAATATATGCAATCATATCTATGCTTACGCGAAGCGACATGTCTTTTGAAAAAAGCACGCCCCAGAAATGTTCAAGATAACGGCGGATACTGCCTTCAATCCAGCGTCTGCGTTGTTTTACGAGCGGGATAAATTTTACAACGCCCTCTTCATAAACGCAAACATTCTTGCAGAACCTCACATCCCAGCCTTTTATGTGCAAACGCGTTGACATGTCCAAATCGTCCGTGATTGTGTAGTTATTCCAGCCGTTTATGTCGGCCAGAGCTTCTCTTTTTATTAATTCACCGTTTCCGCGGAGCTCTACAGCGCCTTTTACCGCGTCGCGGCCGACCTGAAAATGGGTATCCAGCGCGTATTCGTTGTCCTGACAGCGTGTGAGGAAGTTTTCGTCGCGGTTTATGATGATTTTTCTTGCTTGAACGGCGCCTACGTTGTCTTTTTCAAGGTGCGGAACCAGTTCTGTAAGAAAATCGGGGTTCATTCTGGCGTCAGCGTCGAAAACAAGGATTGCCTCGCCTTTTGCAATCTCCATTGCGTCGTTTAAAACGGCTGATTTTCCGGGGAATGCGTCTTTTGGGCGAATCAGGGCTTTTACGTTTTCATGTTTTTCTTCCAGCTCTTTTAGAACCTGTGCTGTGTTGTCTTCGCTTCTGTCGTCGATTACGATTACTTCGTATTTTTCATAGGTCATTTTTAAGACATTTTCGACGGTTTTTGCGATGACATCCTGCTCGTTATGGGCGGGAATCATTATTGATACAAAAGGTTTGTAGTTATAGTTGAGCTCTTCGGGGTATTTTTTGAGTTTTCTTTTCTGGTGTTTGAGGGCAAGCTGCATATACAAAATATAAGACAGCATGAACACGCCCAGAAAAATTATAGCCCAGAAAGTGGACATGTAGTTCTGAAAAATAAACAAAAAGACCCACAAACAAACGATAAATAACAGTAAAACAAATCTTTCTATCAAGCCCCAGACCTCCGAGAACCTTTCTATTCCAAAACTCTTATGACATATTACCATAAAACCATTTATTTAACTAATTTTTAACAAATGGAAGTATTCTGAGGGGGAGCGGAGGATTTTGTTTTTCGTTTTGATGTCTCTTGGTCTCTCAAATACCCTCACCTCAGGTCTGGTTTTTCCCTACGGGTAAGCCCTCACCCGCCCTGCGGGCACCCTCGCCCGTCGGAGAGGGGATTATTTTGCTCCCTCGCCCATCGGAGAGGGGTAATAATTAAGAAATATTTAAAATCCTCTCTTTAGTGTAGGGTCTAGACCACGAATATTCACCGTAAGGTTGATTTATAAATGTTAATATTTTGTAACAATATATTTGAATCCATCTAATGGTACTAAAAATTTGCGACACTAAAAGAGAGAATGGCATGAACTTAAACGAAGAATGTTTGCTAAAATACCTGCAAAATCCCGAAGAACTCTTTAACTTAACAGATGTTTTGAATGAATTTAACGTTGTTTTGAACAATTCTGAGAATAAAAATGCTGCAAAGGCGGTGGTTTTATGATAAAAATCGACGAAACGCTTAAAAACAAAATTATTCTCAAATATTTGCTTTATTCGGTCTATATAATTATTACAATTGCGCTGCTTTTAACCGTTCTGGGGCAGCCGCATATCAGAAATTTCTTCGTTAATATTGAAAACCAAACTTTCGACGTCAGACAAAATCTGATTTCTAATTATAAAAAAGTCAACAAAAATATCGCCATAATCTCCGTTGACGAGGCGAGTTATGAATATATTCTGGACAAATACGGCGAATGGCCGCTGAATCGTGGGATTTATGCGGATATGGTCGAATTTTTGCAAACCCAGAAACCTGCTGTCGCGGCTTTTGACCTTATGTTTGTAAAATCCATGAAAAGCGCTCATAATGATGATTTGAAGCTCGCAAAAAGCATTTCCAAATACGATAACGTCCTGACTTCAATAAATTTTGACAATCAGGAGTTTTCATTGCGAAAACCCGTGGATTTGCCGGATTATTTGAAAGCAAATGTCCAAAATGACGGCGATATCGACTTTTCGCCGGAAACTTTTACTAATTGCAGGGCGATTTTGAGCGAAATCATTGATTCTACGCCGAATATCGGGCATATAAACCTTATCCGCGAGGATGACGGAATCGCAAGAAGTATTCCGCCTTTTGTTGTGTATAAAGGCGATTTTTACCCCCATCTGGCGCTTAAAGTCGGGCTTAAATACCTCCAAAAAACCGAAAATTACTCCACAAACGACTTTAAAATAGATAAAAACGGCCAAATTCACCTAAAAAACCGGACAATTCCGGTCATGAAAAACGGTTCCGTAATCCTTAACTGGTACGGGCAGAGCGGTTTGAACAACCCGAAATCCTTTGAGTACATTCCTTTCTGGAAAGTGGAAAAAACCATGTACGGAGAGGAAAACCTTGTTCCTAAAGACTTTTTCAAAGATAAAATTGTCTACATCGGAACGAGCGCAACCTCGCTTTTTGACCTGAAAAGCGTGCCTACGGACAAAATTTTCCCGGGAGTTGAGATTCATACGACTTTTATAAACAATTTGCTTGACAATAATTTTATAAAACGTGCTTCGTTCCATGTTGATATTATTGTGTCGCTTTTGCTCGGGTTGATGGTCGGGCTTGTGACGCTCAGGACAAAATCCACGGTTATTTCTTCGCTATTCACGGTTCTGGCTGCGATTATTTATGTAATATTCGCTACTTTGCTGATGTTTTATTTTGATTACTGGATTGCGGTGATTATGCCTGTTTTGTCTATGGCGGTTGTGTTTACGGCGGTTTATATTGCAAAATATATCCTTAAATCACGCGATTTTGAATATCAGTACGCGCTTGCGACCACGGACGGGCTTACGGAGCTATACAACCACAGATATTTTCAGGAACAGATGATTCACAACGTCGAAACCGCAAAACGCTACAATTCGGAGTTTTCGTTGATAATTATTGACATTGACTTTTTCAAAAAATTCAATGATAACTACGGACATCAGTCAGGGGACGCTGTTTTGAAGCAGGTTGCGCAAATTTTGAAGAAAAATGTCCGCGCAACTGATATAGCTTGCAGATACGGCGGCGAGGAAATGGCGCTTATCCTCACAAACACAGGAAACAAAGACGCTCATGTCACCGCGCAGAAAATTTGCGATACAGTGGCAAAAAAAGTCTTTAAACTTGCAAATGACGTCGAAACCCACGTTACAATAAGCCTCGGCGTTTCAACATACCCTATGAACGGGCAAACTCCGCAGGAATTAATAAAATACGCTGACGAATGCCTTTATAATGCCAAAGAAAACGGCAGAAATCAGGTTGGCAGCCACGATTAGGGCGCAATTTATTCTGCTGTTTGCTCCAGAGCGTCATAAGCGCGTTTAATTTCCTGAATATCCTGCCACATGAGCCATTTCGGGCTGCCTTTTTCGCGTGAATCGTTGCGAAGAAGATAGGACGGATGGAAAATCGGCATCATTTTGGAGCCATAAGGCCCGTCAAACCATTGTCCGCGCACCCTTGTAATCCCTTTTGCGCCCTCAATGAACGATTGTACGGCAACACCGCCGCACAAAAGGATAATTTTCGGGCGGAGCGTTCCGACCTGCATGTCCAGATATTCACGGCAGGCTTCTTTTTCTTCCGGGAGCGGATTTCTGTTGTCAGGCGGGCGGCATTTCTGCGTGTTGCAGATATAAACGTCTTTTTGGCGCGACAAACCCACGGACGCAAAGATTTTATCCAGCAGCTGCCCTGCTTTTCCGACAAACGGCTCGCCTTTTTGATCCTCCCAGTAGCCGGGGGCCTCGCCGATAAGCATAAGTTTGTTATTTGGCACGCCGCCTGAAAAAACGAGCTTTGTTCTGGTGCTGCCAAGCGAACATTTGCGGCAGTTTTCGCATTTTGCCTTTACTTTTTCAAGAATTTCATAATTTTCTTGAGTTTCAACCATGACGCATACTCCTGTTTGTCATGATTTTACCTCAACATCAAACTGCCGCAAACTCTTTTTTAATCTCCTGCCTTTTGAGCTTTCTGGTGGTGGTTTTGGGCAGGGCGTCTTTTTTTACGATAATATTTATCGGGCGTTTGTAGGGTGCAAGGCGTTCTGACAGGATTTTTGCTTCATGTCTTATAATTGTTTCAAGTTCCCTGTCATCAGCGGTTTTTTCGATAATTTCTTCTTTAGGAACAACTACGGCAACAATATCTTCGGTGCCTTCTTTTGAACCGTCTTTTCTTGAGGCGCCGAAAACGCAAACTTCAGCGAACATAGGGCTTTTTTCAAGCACGGATTCGACTTCTTCGGGGAAAACCTTTTTCCCGCCGCTTAAAACAATCATATTTTTGATTCTTCCGGTAATATAAATGTGCCCGTCCTTGTCGATTTTTGCGATGTCGCCCGTGTGGAGCCAGCCGTCGGAATCTATTACTTCTGCGGTCATTTCGGGCTGATTGTGATAGCCTTTCATGACAGCGGGGCCGCGCAGCATGAGTTCGCCGGAATCGGGGTCAATTTTTGCCTCAAAACTTCTCAACGGACGCCCGACGGAGGCCATTACGCCGCGTTTGTCAACGTTGACCGACACAACCGGGCTTGTTTCGGAGAGTCCGTAGCCCTGATAAACGCGGATTCCGATTCTTTCAAAGAATTCGCCGACCGAAACATCAAGCGGCGCCCCGCCTGAAATACAGCCGAAGAAATTTCCGCCGAATTTTTTCTGAATTTTTGAAAAAAGCAGTTTTCTTATTCTAAATGAGGGAATAAACTTTGAAATTTTGAACATTGCGTTGAATAAAAAGCGCGTCAAAGGCGGCGAATTTTTCACCTCGGTTTCTATGGCGGATTTGAGAAGTTTTAAAAACGCCGGAACAACAATCATGAAATTAATGTTTTTATCCTGCATAATCCCGAGAATATCCTTAGGTTTCAGGCTGTGCGTGTAATAAACTGTCAAACCCCAGTTCATCATCATGGAAAAACCTACCGTCATCTCGAAAAGATGGTTCATTGGCAGGATTGAGAGGAGTTTTATTGAGCGTTTTTCACCAAAAATCCTCAAATACATTTCCGCAAGGTCGTCCATCTGGGTAAGCATGTTCCGGAAGGTTATTTCCACGCCTTTTGGCGCTCCTGTTGTGCCCGAGGTATAAATTATCATCGCGAGCGAGTTTGTGCTTCTGTGGCGCCATTTTGCCTCGTAATTGTTGGGAATCGTGTAAATTGAGGGGATTTGTTCGTTATATGCAGGTTCGTCCATGACGAGAATGTGTTCAATTGAGCTTATTTTGCTTTTCAGTTCCAGAGCGGTTTCAAGATATGCAAGCGAAACAATTAAAACCCGCGGCAGGCAGTCATTCAGGATAGAAACAAGCTCATAAGTCGTTAATTTTATATCAAGCGGCACGGTTATTGTTCCTGCGAGCACCGAAGCAAAGACGCATGCGCCGTATTCGGGCTTTGATTCGGACAGAATCGCGATTCTGTCGCCTTTTGTGATTTTAAAATCGTTAATCAAAAAAGCCCCGAGTTTTCTTGATAAAAGACCTATTCCTTTGTAAGTAAATTCTTTCCAGCCAAATGCCGTGCGGATTCCGAGCGCAATTTTGTTTTTGTAATCTTCGGTTCTGTCCTGCAATAACAACAGAACGTTCTTTTCCCTGCTTCCCATTAGATGCTCCAACATATAATCTTAAACACTGCAATATTATAATATAAGAAACGCTTCAGGGGAAATAGTTTAAGTTATTTTAAGGTTTTGCAGAGCTTTTGCCGGCGGGCAAGAATTTTTTCTACACTTTAACAGGGGTTTTGTGCTAAAATTTAAGGAAATAATTATTTTGGAAGAAAAAATGAAAATTACGGCAAAAAACCTCATTAAAATTTACAACGACAGAACGGTCGTGAACGATATCAGCTTTGAAGTCAACAAAGGCGAAGTTGTCGGGCTTCTCGGCCCTAACGGAGCGGGAAAAACCACGACATTTTACATGGTCGTCGGGCTGGTCAAGCCAAATGGCGGACAGGTTTTTCTCGGTGACACAGAATTAACCAATGTGCCGATGAATGTCCGTGCAAAAGCCGGAATCGGCTATTTGCCGCAGGAAGCGTCTATTTTCAGAAAACTTTCTGTTGAAGATAACATAAAATTAGTTCTGCAAATGAACGACAAGCTCAATGAAGAAGAAAAAGCTGCAAAACTCGAAGATTTGCTCGACGAATTCGGCATGCAAAAGCGCAGAAAGTCTTCTGCCGTGTCACTTTCCGGTGGCGAAAGACGCCGTGTTGAGCTGGCAAGGGCGCTTGCGGCAAGTCCGGAATTCATTCTTCTTGATGAGCCGTTCACGGGGATTGACCCGATTGCTATCGGCGAAATTAAAGACAATATCCGGAAATTATCCGAAGAAAAGGGGCTGGGCGTTCTTATTACCGACCACAATCCAAAAGCTACGCTTTCAATCACCGACAGGGCTTATGTAATTTTCGACGGTAAAATCAAAATTCAGGGCAGAAGCGAAGAAGTCGCAAATGACCCTGTTGCGAAACAATTCTATCTTGGAAAGGACTTTACGCTGTAATGTCTATAAAAATCTTCGACAAATATCTATTTCGTCAGGTTTTTGCGGCTACTCTGGTTTGTATTTTCCTTTTTGTGGTTATCTGGATTGCGCCGGAAACGCTTTTAAAGGTTATTAAATACACTCTTCAGGGGTCAATAACCCCGCAGGAGGCAATTCAGCTGCTCATTTACGAGGTTCCGAAAATTATTGTAAAAGCGCTGCCCGTGGGGCTGCTTCTGGGTTCTTTATATTCTTTTGACAAGTTAAGCAAGGATTTTGAGCTTACTGTGCTTCGCGGAATCGGCATGTCTTTTCAGCGGATAATTGTGCCGGTTGCGGCGCTCAGTGTTGTGCTTACGGTGATTTGTTTTTCTATGCACAACACGCTAATTCCTTACAGTGAAGCAAAAAGCGCAAAAATTAAGCACCTTAACTACGAAACTCACTTTGTTTACAACGTAAAAGCCGATAAAGACAAGCTCGAAAAAATACTTATTATCCCCTCGTACCACAATCATCAGATTTCCAGCCCGCTTGTGCTGAATTTCAACGCAAATCAATATACTGACACGAGCGTTTTAAATAGTATTTTGCTGGCTGACTATGCGGTTTACAAAAACGGCACCTGGACGCTGCAAAACGTGAAAAAATACCAGCTTACGGAAGCAGGGGTGTTCAAGAGTATTTCCAAACACAAAACTGTTAATGTTTTGAGCGGAGAAAACGGGGAAACCGCTTTCAAGCTTATGAATTATTCCGTAAAACGCGACAGAGAGCTCAACAACGCTCAGATTACCGAATATATAAGGCTTTTGAAAAAAGAAAACCTCATGGATGAGTACCGTGCTATGCTTAACAAGTATTTGCAAAGGTATTTTCATTCGCTTATTTGCATTCTTTTTGCGGTTTTGGGCTGCATTCTCGGGTTCAGCCAGCCGAGAGAACAAAGATTAGTCGGGTTTACTATTGGTATTGCGGTGGTGTTCGGGTATTATATTACAATTCCTTTCTTTGACATGTGCGCGGAGAAAGGTCTATTGAGCCCGTGGATTACCTCGTCAATCCAGCCTCTGGCAATCCTCGCAGCAATCTTTGTATTCAAAAAAATGAAGGATTTATAATGAAAAAAGGTATAAAATTTGCAGCCGTATTATTTTTGCTTGCCGGCTGTATGGTTTTCAGCGCGTTCAAAACCCCGCAAATCGAGGTTACAAATGATAAAGGCGTTTATGTAATAAAAGTTCCGCAGGAGAGCATAAAAAATATTCGTCCGCATATTGTGCGGTTTTTGCAGTACAACAGGACGGTTTTTGAAGAAACCGGCGCTGAGCTGGTTATAAATGCGGGATATTTTGACCCGAAGAACAAAAATACTTCGTCTTATGTGATTATTGACGGAGAAACGGTGCTTGACCCTACGACAAATTCGAGTTTGATGAACAATTCCGCTTTAAAGGCGCATTTGCCGCAAATCCTTGACCGGACGGAGTTTCGGGTGCTGGATTGTAACGGAAAACGAAAATATGACATAAGAAAACATTCTCTGCCTCCTTTCGGGCTGAAAAAGACCAGCTGCAAGGTTGTTCATGCGCTTCAGGCGGGGCCGGAATTGTACCCGAATTTGCGTTTGGAGGACGAATATTTTGTTGAAAAGTCCGCTGACGGGAAGATTTTGCGTGATTCGATTTCTGCATACAAAAAATGCGCCCGTACGGCTATCGGCATAAAAGACAACGATATTTATATAATTATAGCCACTGTTCAGCACCGGATGACGCTGCCCGAGCTTGCTCAGTACTGCAAATGTTTAAAGTTGACAAAAGCCATGAATTTTGACGGCGGCGGGTCGACCTCTTTGGATTTTAAAGGCAACGTTTCGACCGGAAACAAGCCGCTTGAGATAATTTCTGACAAGGACGCCTCGGCTAGGAAGTTGAAGTCGTTTTTGGTGATTAATTAGGCGGTTGACGGGTTGGGGAGGAAGAATCAAGCCAAATCCCCGCCGGCGTGAGCGGGAGAGGACAATTTGAAAAAGTTGATGGGTTGAATGGGGTTGTTTAAGCCATTCTACGGGCTGGGGGCTGATTATTTCTTCAAATATAAAATTCAGACAAAGCACTTTGCGGAACTTCTTTCTTATATACTTGTGCTCTTTTATATTCTGATGTTATTTCTCTGGGATAAGCGCCCATTACGCAAGAAGTTCCTAAATAGGTTTTGCCATCTTTATTATTTATTACCCTCACTTGCAAACACGGGATACGACATTCATATCGTGCTCAATAACCGGTTTTAAAGTTACGATATCATCATTTCCGTTATTGATTAATTCATTAACAGCTTTCTTTGTTTCCTGCGAGCTAAAAAACTCTTTGAAGTCATCATTATTTGTATATACGAGATTTACTTTGGAGCCAAATGACAGCGAGTGATAGTTTTTGTGTATCAAGATTTCTCCTTTGTCAGATTTAACAACAATATAAACCCCCTAATTTTTATAAGTTGCGTTATTGTTTTATTTTATTAAGATTTATTAACAAGAAAGTAGGATGGGTTGAACAATTTCATTCAACCCATCAAAAACTTTTTGATACAATAAAACAATGAACTATCGTCGCGTTTTCATCAAAAATTCTTATGTCTTTCTCACAATTGTGACAAGCAAAAGGCGAAAAATCTTGATTGAAAATATTGAATTGTTCAAAATTGCACTGCAAAAATCTATAGAAAATTACAATTATAAAATTTTTGCAATATGCGTTTTACCTGACCATTTTCATATGATAATTAAGCCGTATGATTTTAAAGATTATCCCAAAATTATTAAACAAATAAAAACGTATTTTTCTAAAAATTTTGATGTAACGAAACTGCAAGATTACTCATTATCAGCAAGCAACATACAAAAACGCGAGCGGGATATATGGCAGAGAAGATACTGGGAGCATACAATTTTATCAGAACAAGATTTACAAAAACATACTGATTATATACATTACAATCCATTCAAACATGGCTATGTAAAGGCAGTCAAAGATTGGGAATATTCAAGTTTTCGTAAATTTGTAAAGAATGGTTTTTATGATGAAAATTGGTGCAATTTCGGAGATTTAAATAATATTCTCTGTTTAGATTTTGAATAATCTTTTGATGGGTTGAATGAAATTGTTCAACCCATCCTACCGGGGACTTTTTTGAACAGTTTTAAAGTAATTTCGTTATATAAAATGAATATAGTATAAGCAAAGGAATTATTTATGAAAAAAGTTTTTGTCTTAATCTGTTTGTTATTTTTGTCAAATGTATGTTTTGCTGGCAGTGTATATTATGGGCACGATGGTCGAATACGTTCAATTGGTGATGAAAGAGTATATTATGGCTACGATGGTCGGATACGTTCAATTGGTGATAAAAGAGTAGATTATAGGTACGATGGTCGGATACGTTCAATTGGTGATAAAAGAGTAGATTATAGGTACGATGGTCGGATACGTTCGATTGGTGATAAAAGAGTAGATTATAGGTACGATGGTCGGATACGTTCGATTGGTGATAAAAGAGTAAATTATAGGTATGATGGCCGGATACGTTCAATAGAGGACTAGCGAGTAGCGATTAGGTTGGGCTTTCAGCCCAACAAAAAAATTATCAATTTGTCTACTCAAATTTTCGATTTCAACTGTCGATATAAAGGTTGAATAACCCCATCCACCCATCAAAAACCCATCCTATGGGCTGCGGGGTTCATCTTTGGGCTTGGGGGGCTTTTTGCAATTGAAAACTTTGAAGAATGGTTTATAATATGGTTAGACGGCTTGATACGGTAAATCTTACGACCGGACCTACATCGGTGACAGTGGGGAAGCTTAAGTCCACATAATCAAGTTGTCTTTATTATTTTTTATGTGAATCTGAATGATGATATATAGTTTATGGGTTTTTGTAGGGTTGAAAGCTTTGAAGAATGGCTTATAATATTAATAGAACCTGATGACGGCTCCGCCCTTAGCGTGGACAACCCGAATCAGGTTTTTTGTATGTTTAAATAATTTTATGTTTTTTATCAATCCATCTTACAGGCTATTTTTTTTCAATGATTATGCGTTTTTTATCAACCGAAAGGACGACTTCGTCTTTTTGAGGGTCAATTCCCAATATTTTGAAGAACCACGGTGGTATTATCATTCCCCAGCTTCTTCCGAGTTTTACAAATTTTTTGTCTAAGTTCAAATTCATATCATCAATAATAACATTAAATATTCGTTATTAAAATGTAAAATTCGCATTAAAAAAGACCCCTTACGGAGTCTGATTATAATGGTGTCGAAGGCGGGACTTGAACCCGCAAGGATTTCTCCACACGCCCCTCAAACGTGCGCGTATACCAATTCCGCCACTCCGACAAGGCACCATTTTTTGGTTGTTATTTTTATTTAATTGTCAACAAAAATTATTTTAACACAAAAAAATAATTTTCAAAGAAAAATTTGCCGATGAAGGGACTCGAACCCCCATGAGTTTCCTCGCACGCACCTGAAGCGTGTGCGTCTACCATTTCGCCACATCGGCAATTAAAGTTTCAATGTTCAAAAACTTCGGTAATATTTATAATAAAATGCTTTATTTCTCACGTCAACCATTTATTCTTTTAATTAAAATAGACCGCACAAAAATCTTGTAGTAAAATATTATTACTATGAAATTTAAAAACGAAGAAAAAAACCTGAAAGAAGAACTCCTGAACAAAATCCTCCAAAACCCCGAGGATGAAAACAACTACATTGAACTGGGAAAAATCCATATTATGAACGCCGAATATGAAGAAGCTCTCGGCGTTTATGAAAATCTGCTTAAAATTAACGGCATGAATGCACAGGCCCTTATAAACGCAGGCAGTATCCAGTTTTATTTCGGAAATATGAACGCCGCTATTAACTATTATTCGCGCGCCTGCGAAATTGAAACAAATAATTATACAATCTACCTCAATCTTGGCAACGCATACGCAGAATTGCGCCAGTTCGACGAGGCTATGCACAACTATAACCGCGCAATGAAAATTGACCCGAAAAACCCGGGATTGTATAGCGCAATCGCACTTTTGTATCAGGACGCAAAAGATTATGTAACAGCAAACCTCTATTATGACAAGGCAATCGCCCTGAAACCCGACCCTGAAACTTATTTAAGCAAGGCAACTGTGCTTATGTCCATGCTGGTTTACAAAGAGGCTGTAAACGTCCTGATGAAAGCGATTGCACTCGATGATAAGTTCTTAAAAGGCTACATTACGCTCGCAAACTGCTATTCTTCCATGAAAGATTTTGATAATGCGGACAAATATTTTGAAAAATGTTACGAATTAGACCCGAATTTCTATCAGGCGTATGTTTGCCACGGAATTTCGTATTCGGATGAAAAACGAACCAATCTTGCAATCAAAAAATATGAAGAAGCAATAAAAATTAATCCGAATATGCCGAATGCCTATATTTTGCTCGCAAATATCCGGGTTGAAGAGCAAAAATACGAAGAAGCGATTGCTCTTTACGAAAAAGCAGCGGCAATTAAGCCCGATGACCCGAAAACTTATACTTTCATCGGAAATACATATTACATGCTCGGCGAGCTTGAAAAAGCGATAAATACTTACAGAAAAGCGCTCAAAGCCGATGCTGACAACCATGAAAACAAACTCGTTTATCTTGAAATCGTTCAGGAGTACATAAAAAGAAAAAGTGCTTAAAATTGTGCTTTTTTAGATTAAAAAAAGGGAAAAAAATTGCAGAGAGATTCTTATTACACGGGGCCGGCTCCGATTGAGAGGGTAATAGCGGCACTTAGTTATGTAAATTGCCTGATAGGGCTTGTATGGCTGATTATCGCGGCGCTTATGAAACGCGGAATCCGCCCGTTTTTGCAGTTTCATATTTACCAGTCGATTTTTCTTGCGTTTGCACTGTTTATTATCGGCTCGGGGTTCGCTCTTATAATGAAAATAGTCAATTTTATCCCGATTATTAACAATATTATCGGCGCAATCACATTTTTCCTTAACACACCGCTTTTGTTGGGCTATTCAGTGATTGGCTTTTTGATATTCCTGGTGCTTTTGTACCTTGCAATCGGGGCATTGATGGGGCGTTACAGCTATTTTCCGTGGGTTTCTGATATAATTAAGGGAAATATCAGAGGATAAGGCATGAAATTCGATACAATTCTCGTTCAGGGCGCACACAAGGCCAAAGATAACCGTCATTGCATACCCGTTCCGATTTACCAGACAACGGCGTTCGATTTTGACAACGTTCAGTACGCTGCTGACCTTTTTGACCTGAAAACAGCAGGCGATATTTATACAAGAATCTCCAACCCGACCACGCAGGTGCTTGAAGAACGCCTAGCAGCGCTCGAGGGCGGCGTCGGGGCGCTTTGTGTTTCTTCGGGGCAGTCAGCGTCCTTGATTGCGGTTTTAAACCTTGCAAAATCAGGCGATGAGGTGGTTGCTTCTTCGACGCTTTACGGCGGGACGTTCAATCTTCTTGGTGTTACGCTTGAAAAGCTCGGGATAAAGACGATTTTTGTCGAATCCGAAGACCCTGACGCATATGAAAAGGCCATCACTGACAGAACAAAATGCATTTTCACCGAAATGGTGGGCAATCCGAAGCTAAATATCACTGATATCGAGTCGCTGGCTGAAGTTGCGCACAGGCACGGAATTCCGTTGATTGTTGATAACACTGTTCCGTCGCCTTATTTGTGCAAACCTTTCGATTTCGGGGCGGATATCGTGGTGCATTCGCTCACAAAATACGTTTCCGGACACGGAAATTCTATGGGCGGAGCGATTGTTGATTCCGGCAAATTTAATTGGGTAAAATCGGGTAAATTTCCCGACCTTGTGAACCCCGACCCGAGTTATCACGGTTTGAGCTATACAGAAACCTTTAAGGAAGCTGCTTTCATTGTAAAAGCGCGCGGGCAGCTGTTGAGAGATTTGGGAAGCTGCATGAGCCCGTTTAATGCGTATTTGACGCTTTTGGGGCTTGAAACGCTGCATTTGAGAATGCAAAGGGTTTCTGACACAGCGCTGAAAGTCGCAAAATACCTCCAATCCCACCAAAAAATCGCATGGGTGAACTATCCGGGGCTTGAGGGCGGCGAATATTATGAGCTTTCTAAAAAATATCTGCCAAAAGGCGCGTCCTCAATAATTGCTTTTGGCGTAAAAGGCGGGCGCGAAGCGGGAATCCGCTTTATTGAAAAGGTAAAATTGCTGATTCATGCAACAAACATCGGCGATTCGCGCTCAATTATCACATATCCGTGCCTCACGACCCACAGGCAGTTGAACGATGAACAGCTCATGGCATGCGGAATTTCCGATGATTTTATGAGGCTTTCCGTGGGGTTGGAGGATTATGAGGATATTATTGAGGATGTGAATCAGGCGCTGGGGGGATGATGGATTGGTAAATTCCCTACGGGGAAGCCCTCACCCCGGCCCTCTCCCATCGGAGAGGGAGAATAATTAAAATAAATACCTAGGGAGAGGGAGAAAAATTAAAATCGGGCGTCATTCTGAACTTGTTTCAGAATCCCCTGCAAAGCAGGTCAAGAATTCAAACATAAAAAACAAAATATAACAGGAGAGAATTATGAATAGTTACGTAGAATCAAAAATAAGAGATATTGTGGATTTTCCCAAAGAGGGGATTGTTTTTCGCGATATCACAACCGCAGTTAAAGACGCACGCGCGCTTGAATTAATAATTGACTTTTTGACGGAAAAATTCAAGGACAAAGGAATCGATTACGTTGTAGGGATTGAATCACGCGGGTTTATTTTTGGCTCGGCTCTGGCATACAACCTCAAAGCGGGTCTTGTTTTAATCAGAAAACCCGGAAAACTTCCGGCTGAAACCATTTCGCAGGAATATGCCCTTGAATACGGCACGGACAAAATTGAAATGCATGTTGACGCAGTCGAACCGGGCAAAAAAGTGCTCGTTATTGACGATTTGCTCGCAACAGGCGGTACGGTGAACGCAAGTATAAAACTTCTTCAAAAAACCGGCGCAGATATCGTGGGCGCGGCTTTTGTAATTGAACTTTCCGACCTGAAAGGCAGAGAAAAGCTCCCGCAAGACATTGAAGTTGTTTCAATGATTAAGTATTAGACAACGGCGTAAAAGTTTTATACAATTGGAAAAAGCACTAAGAGGTTAAAGATATGGAAAGCAATGTTTATGCGATAATTCTTGCCGGAGGGAGCGGAAGCAGGCTCTGGCCTTTGAGCAGGGAACTCCAACCCAAGCAGCTTATGCAGTTTTCGGACGATGATTCTACTTTCAAAACCACGTTTTTGAGGCTGCTTTCCAATGTTGACGACAAAAATATCATTACCGCGACCAACGTAAACCTCGATTCGCAGGTGCGTTTTCAGCTTGAACAGTTGCAGGAAAAATTTTGTAGAAGTTCGTGCTATCGCATGATTTCCGAGCCTGCCGTGAAAAATACCGCACCGGCAGTTGCCGTGGGCATAAAATACATCCAAATGCTTGATATTCCTGACGATGACCCCGTAATCATCGTTTCTCCGTCCGATCACACAATCGAAAACGAAAAGGAATATGCAAGGGTTTTAAGAGAAGCCGTGAAACTTGCACAGGAAGACTATATCGTGACTCTGGGCGTAAAACCCGACAAACCTGACACGGGCTACGGTTATATCCGCACAAAATGCAACAAAAAAATCAAAGAAATTTCCGAAGAAGCTCTCAAAGTCGAGTTTTTCACTGAAAAACCGATTCTAGATGTGGCAAAAGAGTACTGTGAATCCTCCAGATATTTCTGGAACAGCGGCATTTTCGTGTTCAAGGCGTCCGTTATGATGGAAGAATTCAAAAAATACGCGCCCGAAATCTACGAAATCGTTCAAAACAGCGAAATCAGCTCCCAATCACCCACAATTCCTTATGTTGATTACAACAAAATGCCTGATATTTCGCTTGATTACGCGATTATGGAGTTCTCGAAAAAGCTTGTTATGCTGCCTTTGGACTGCGGCTGGCATGATTTGGGTTCGTGGGAAGCAATTTATGACACGGCTGAAAAGGATATCAACGGAAATTACATTCAGGGCAATGTTCTTGATTTGGACAGCAAAAATTCCATGGTGCTTTCGACCTCAAAGCTCGTTGCAACAATAGGGCTCGAAGATATGGTGGTCGTTGAAACCGAGGACGCGCTTTTGGTTTGTGAAAAATCAAAAACGCAGGAAGTTAAAAAAGTTGTGAGCCTTTTGAACGAAAAACACGACAGCACAAGCCGTGTTCACAAAACCGTTTACCGTCCGTGGGGCTGGTACACGGTTATCAACGAGGGCAAAGGCTTTTTAACAAAGTGTATTCAGGTGAATCCGGGCGGAAAATTGAGTTTGCAGCTCCACCACCACCGAAGCGAGCACTGGGTTATTGTTGAGGGCGTGGGAATCGTAATTTGCGAGGACGAGCAGTACGAAATGCACCCGGGCGACAGCATAAACATCAATGTCGAAGAAAAACATTCGCTCCAGAACCCGTTTGATGTTCCGGTCAAAGTAATCGAGGTCCAAAGAGGCGATATTCTCGATGAAAACGATATCGTAAGGCTTTCAGATATTTACGGCAGGGTTTAGTTATGAAAATTTTAGTTGTAAACGGTCCGAACTTGAATCTTCTCGGCACGCGTGAGCCGGAAGTTTACGGGACTTTGACGCTTGAAAAAATCAATGAGGAGCTTTTAAAATATGCAAAGGAGCTCGGAGTTGAGATGGAATTTTTCCAGAGCAATGTCGAGGGTGAAATTGTCAATGCAATTCAAGCTGCGCGCCAAAACTGCGCCGGAATTGTCATAAACCCCGCCGCATACACGCACACAAGCGTGGCAATCCGTGACGCCATCAGCGCTGTTGCCTTGCCTGCCGTAGAAATCCACATTTCAAACGTTTACGCACGGGAAGAATTCAGAAAAGATTCGCTTATTGCGCCGGTTTGTATCGGGCAGATTGCGGGTTTCGGACTTGACAGTTACAAGCTTGCAATGTTAGCATTAGTGAAGTTTTTGAATAAATAATCGGAGTTTGTATGGAAAAGAAAATAATATTAGCTATTGTTGCTGTCTTTGTGTGTATTCTGGTGATTATTAACGCGGGCTCAAATCCGGAAAAGAATCTGATGGATTCTCTGGAGGCGTATAATAAAGCCAACAACTGTTATTACAATGTCACTATGACTTTTAAATTCATGGATTTGAATGACATGTCACAGAGAATCGAAGAATACAAAAAAGACGGCAATTATTATTCCAAATATTACAAATACCACACAATGCCCACTCTGGTTAATGTTGCGGGTGACGAAACGAAATATTCGGAAAACCCCTACCTCGTGGTTTCCGGAAGCACGCAGGAATCAAAAGATGAAAAAGGTTTGTTCTGGCTCAATAAAATAAAACCCGAAGACATTTTGAAAAATTCTGTCAAAAAAATCAAAAAGCCGGATTCGGTTAATGCCGAGTGCAAAATGTACAGCGCGAAATACAAAAATGTTACGGATTTGGAAATCTGTGTAAACAAAGAGAATTTCCCTGTTTATATGAAGTTCAAAAATCTCGACTATTTTACGGATTTGTTTGATATTGTTCAATTAGACAGCGTTACCAGAGGAAAAGGGGAGGTTGTCGTAGAGCTTTCTGACATCAGAAATAACGCTTCTGTAAATCCCTCTTTTGAGATTAAGCCTAAAGGAATCAATATGACCGTGCAGGAGCTAAAAGCCTCCATGCAATCGCAGAGGTCTAATTTTCAGGAAGTGAACAAAAGTCTTGGCGAACTGAAAGATATGTCCAAAGATTTACAAAAAATGTACGATGACGGCGACTACGAGCCCGTCGACTATTCCCCTGCGGCTGTTCAAAAAAGAAACGCAGAACGCCAGAAAATGTTCGACGAGGCAATGAAAGATTAGGGTGGAGAGGGAATGTGCGACGCTCCTTCCCCGGCTCGGGGAAGGCTGGGATGGGGGTCGATTATAATGTGCAGAAATTTTAGCTTCTCTAAATTTTTTAATAATATGACCTATTTTTATTCTTCCGGACAGCCAATATTATTTATACAGCATTCTTTCAGTCTTCTCAAGGTTGAATCAAAAACTTCAATTTCGGCGTCGTAACCAAAATGGTTGCTATTCTCATGTCGTTGCCATTTTAGCGCATAAAGTGTTGTTTCAAATGTGTGAATTATGTCATAAAACTCTTGTACAACTTCTTGTTTCATTTTGATACCTTTGATTTGTTTCGTATATTTCAAAATAATGAAATATTCTTCATTATTTTGAAATTAATTTAACATATTGTTCTATATTTGTCAACATTGTTCATCTATTTGTATAATTGTTCAATATGGGAACAAATTTGAGTTCAAAAGAACAGGTAAAAATCATAATCGCAAGAGAAGCACTGACTGCACAGAAACTTGCTGACGCGCTGACGAAACAAACAGGTAAAAAATACACGCGCCAGAGTATTTCTCATCGTATTTCTGCAAGCTCTTTTGACTATGACGAAGTGAAAAATATTGCAGATATTTATGGTTATGAGATTTTAATTAGCAAAAAAGGCTAATTTAGGAATTTTTGTTGAAATATAAATGTCATTCCGAACTTGTTTCGGAATCTATTCCGTGCGATAGGTTGGCATGTTTCTAAAGTGGACTTCTGTAATAGACCTTGTCAATCAGTTGTCCCCCACCCTAACCCTCCCCGAGTTGGGGAGGGAACATGCGTGCTACTTCCGCTGCTCGGGGAAGGTTGGGATGGGGGACGATTTGGGCATTATTGACCCAGATATCTGAGAATTTCTTCGTAAACTCCATCGAGATTGGTTTTTATTTCATCATTCCAGAATCTGATTACCTTAAACCCTTTGGTTTTAAGATATTTCGTTCTTTCTTTGTCGTAGGCAATGTTCTTTTCTTCATTATGTTGACCGCCGTCAATTTCAATAATTAATTTTTTTTCGTGGCAAACAAAATCAACTATATAGTTGCCTATTGCGTATTGTCGTCTGAATTTCAGGTTATTTATGCTTTTCTTTCTTAAAAGCTGCCAGAGAATTTTTTCCTGTTCAGTTAGATTTTTTCTTAAATTTCTAGCTCTTGTTGTTTTGTCTTGCATGGTTTTTATATTAGCATAAGTTTGCTCCCCACCCTAGCTCCCTTTCGCAAACGCTCCTTCCCCAGCTTGGGGAAGGCTGGGATGGGGGTCGATTGATAATGTGCAGAAATTACTTAAAATTCTTCAATTGCCGAAATTCTGCTCCAAAATATCTCAAAATCTATCGGTTTTTTTAACAGTCGCTCCCCACCCTAGCCCTCCCCGAGTTGGGGAGGGAACGTGCGCTGCTCTTTCCCCGGCTTGGGGAAGGTTGGGATGGGGAACGATTTGAAAAACGCTCCCGTATCTAATAATTTAGCAAATTAAATAATTACTTTTTGCTTTCCAACTCCAGAAGCTTCTTATAAAGCTCGATTTCCTTGTCAGAAAGCTCTTTTGGCAGGGCGAGGCTGATTTTTACGTTCAGGTTGCCGTAACCGCCGCCTTTTTTGGGCAGCCCGAGTTCTTTTAGTCTTAATTTTGCACCGCAGGAGGTTTTTGGCGGGATTTTGATGGTTATGCTGCCATGGAGCGTGGAAATCTCCTTGTTTCCGCCGATAACCGCTTCTGCAGGGGTGACTTCAATGGTTTTTGTTAAATCAACACCGTTGATTTCATATTCTTTGTCCTTAAATTTTATGACGAGGTATAAATCGCCGCGTCTGCCTTGAGAGCTGGTTTGCCCCTCGCCTTTGAGCCTGATTTTTTGCCCTTCTTTGACTTCGGGCGGGAGTTTTACGCTTAATTGCTTGGATTGAACCACAACGCCCGAACCGCCGCAATCATAGCAAACAGAACCAACTCCGGAGCATTTCGGGCATTTTTCCATGCTGCTGACTTTCACGGAAACGGGTTTTTGGTTGAAAATATCTTTTGCGCTGACAAATAAGTCCTGCGTGATGTTTAAATCGAGCTTTTCGGCTTTGGGCGCGGATTTTTTTGTGTAAGCAGCGCCTAAATCCTCATAAAACGAGCCTGCACGTGAACCGGCGCGGCGTGATTGGGCTCCGCCTTGAGCAAAACCGCCGAAAATCGTGTTGAAAAAGTCGGAAAAACCGCCCAAATCCTCAAATCCTGCATAAGACGCCCCGCCTTGCGAGTATCCGCCGCCGCCAAAGTCGAAATTGATGTTTTCAAACCCCGGAGGAGGGGTGAAATTTGAGCCGTTCTGCCAGTTGGAACCAAGACTGTCATATCTCTGGCGTTTTTCTTTGTCGTTCAAAACCTCAAAAGCTTCGTTTATATCTTTGAATTTTGCGGACGCTTCGGGGGTTTTGTTTACATCGGGGTGGTATTTTTTTGCAAGTTTGCGGTACGCAGATTTGATTTCTGACTGTGACGCGTCTTTTTTTACGCCTAATATTTCGTAGTAATCTTTATATTCCATAAGTTTTCCTAATTTTAATTGTGTTCATTTATATTTTAGTCATTGCGCCCTTAAAACAAGTTTTGGGCGGCAATTTTATTATCTTTTACTTTTATAATAATACAAAATCTGCACTACTTAGTTGATTTTAATTATTTATTAATAAATTATGCTAAATTTTAGCCGTAATATATAACAGGATGATATAGTAAAATAAAACCATGAAAAAAATCATAGCTAACCTGTTAATAGTGATGTTTATACTTTGTTCGGCGAGTGCGCACAGGGCATGGAGCAAAGCGCCCGTTCCTGTTGAACATCCGCAGAACCAGCCTCCTGTTGAGGGGATTCTGAAGCAGGCGTCCATAAAAATCAACGCAACCGACCCCACCGCAGGCACAAATTTCAAAGGCAGCTTCTATCCCGGCGGGCGCGGCAACAACCAGCTTATTATTTATACACCGAACAACGGCCTGCGCACCGGAACCAATGAATTTGGCGCGGAGGCGATTGTTATTAACAATACTGTCGTGCAAATCAGCGGTGCGGACACGATTATTCCGCGAAATGGCTATGTAATCAGCGGGCACGGGCGCGCAAAAACATGGATGAACGAAAATCTCATCGTGGGAACCAAGGTTTTTATAGATAAAAGCACAAATACCCTCAATGCCTACCTTACGAATGACAGTTTTATTTTTGCAACAAAAGAAAAAATTAAAGAAGTCGACAAAATCATCAAATATTACACGGAAAATGACCCTTATTACAATTATAAAAATTCCAGAAATTTCATTGAAAAAGCGGAGGATAATCTTCGCCGTGCCGAAAAACGGCCGAATGATACGCAAAAATATTCCGCAGAAGCCATTGCAAACGCCAATAAAGCCATGCAATACGCTCTGCCGTACTATAAAGACGAGCTAAAAGGCGTATGGGTGCGCCCGACCGAAAAAACTCCCCAGGAAATCGAAAAAACCCTTGATAAAATTAAGGGCTACGGGATTAGCAATATATTTTTGGAAACTTATTTTCAGGGAAAAACCATTTTTCCGAGCTCTACGCTCGCTAGATATAACGTTCAGGAGCAAAGAAAAGAATTCAGCGGTTTTGACCCGTTGAAAATATGGATAGAACAGGCTCACAAACGCGGAATTAAGGTGCATATCTGGTTTGAAACTTTCTATGCGGGCAACGAAAACCCTCTCAACAACCCTAAAAACGTTTTGAGCGTTTATCCAAAATGGGGCAATGTCACAAAGGCAAAATACGACTCGCCGTCGCCTGTTTCTTCAATTTCCGAGCACAACGGGTATTTTCTTGACCCCGCAAACCCAGAAGTTCAGGCGTATTTGCTTGCTTTGCTTGAAGAAATAATCACAACTTACAAACCGGACGGCATAAACCTTGATTATATCCGCTATCCCCAGTCAATCAGTGCAAAATTCCTCGGATATGACCTTTCCAACTGGGGTTATACAGAATATGCGCGCGAAGAGTTTAAAAATGCAATGGGCGTTGACCCTGTTGATGTGAAATATAACACTCCACAGTGGGAAGCATGGGCAAAATATCGCATGGAGAAGATTACGAGCTTTGTTTTTAAAGCAAAACAGCTTACTTCAAAGAATAATATAATTCTCACCGCGGTAATTTTCCCCGACCGGCTGAAAAGCATGGAAATAAAAATGCAAGACTGGAAAACCTGGTCGCAATACGGGTATGTTGACGGTTTTACGCCTTTGATTTTGACCTGTGACAGGGATACGGCGGATTATTTAATAAGCGATATCAGAAATAATTCTTCGCCTAAAACGAAGATTTATCCCGGTCTTTTTGTAGCTTTTATGAACGGAAACCCCGATGATTTGCTCCGTCAGGTTCACCAGAGCAGAAAACTTAAGGCTTCGGGCGTGATTATGTTTGATTATGCACATCTTGACCCGAAATATACGGATGTGCTCCTGACCAGTGCATTTAAAGAGGTAAACAGCCCCGCCAGAATGAGTCCTGTGCCCCAAAGACCCGCGCAGCCTCAGCCGCAGGTCAAGAAAAAACGCGGATTTTTCTCAAAATTTAAGAAGAAATAAACCTTGAGAAGTAGCTGAAAATAGAATATAATTAAATAAAGAATTAAGTTAATAATAAAGGAATTTATATGAGGATTAAAAAAACAAAAAAGGGCTTTACCCTTGCGGAAGTATTGATTACGCTGACTATAATGGGTTTGATTGCTGCTTTGACAGTGCCCACGCTCAAGAAAAATACGGAAAGAAAAGAGTTTGCGGCAAAAATTTCAAAAACATATTCAGCTCTGGCTCAGGCAACAAAAATTCTTAGCCAGGAGGCGGCTATCAGGTACTGGAATAGCTCTTTTATAGATGACAACTCACAGGATTGCTACGCAAAAAGGCTCAGCTACCTTACAAAAGAGGTTTCAGGCACCTCAGTAAAATTTTATATGAACGATGGACAGACTATTGAAGCAAAAGATTTTGGTACAAAGCTCACAAATGATGATTTTGGGGCGGATGCTGACGATAAATTGTACGGATATTTTATTGTTGACGTAAACGGTGCGACAAAGCCCAACGAATACGGATATGACCGGTATGCGCTGGTTCTTGTCGATGGAAAAGGGTTGCTTCCATCAGGATATAGCGGCTGTACTGACAGTTACGGTTGTGCGTCAAAGGTTATTCAGATTGGAAAATCTAATTAGTAAAGGACAGATATATGGTTAAAAATAAAAAAGGTGCATTTACTCTTGCTGAATTGCTAGTTGCGCTGTCAATTCTTGCAGTTATTGCAGTTATGACAGTTCCTTCTCTGCGTGATGACGCGCAAAGAAAAGAAAATGCCGCAAAAGTGACGAAAGCTTATGCCTCAATAGCTCAGGCGTTTGACTATATGGAGGCGCAGCTGCCCATGACATTATGGAAAGCTGATTGGGCTTATGAACAGCTGGAAAAACAACTGAATATTGTCGGTGAAGACTGTTTTCCTGCTGTAGCTCTTCGATTCCCCAACGGCGATGGTGATTCCAATTATGGCTCAGCAAACAGCTATCGCCTCGCAGATGGCACCTGCGCAAAAATAACCATTACTGATGATTTAGGAGACCTTGCTTCCAGATGGGGAATGGGCTCCGGTAAATATAAAGCCTCTGTAAGCATTGATGTAAACGGTGCAAACAGACCGAATGTTTGGGGGCAGGATGTATTTTTGTTTAAGTTAATCCCTGAAAGAGGGCTTGTTCCGTCCGGTGCTGAAACCGGATGCGGTGACAAAACCGGTAATGATGATTATTTGAATGCCGGCAGCGACATATACGGATGTGCTGCTAAAGTAATTCAATATGGAAAAACAACCGAATGAGCGAATTTAAATCAGGTTTTGCCGCCATACTCGGGCGCCCAAACGTAGGAAAATCAACGCTTTTAAACACAATCCTCGGTCAAAAAATTGTAATCGCCACGGACAAAGCCCAAACGACAAGAAAGCGGATAAAAGGCATTTTTACAAATGATGAGGGGCAAATTGTCTTCATTGATACCCCGGGAATCCACAAGCCGCTTGATAAATTGGGCGAATTTTTGATTGACGAAGTAAAATCATCGGTTCCTGACGCGGATGTGATTCTTTTTCTCGTTGATGTGTCCGAACCTGCCGGCGCAGGGGATAAATGGATTGCGGAAAATATTTTAAAGGATATCAAAAAGCCCGTTATTATTGTTCTTAACAAAGTGGATAAAATAAAAGACCCTGTGAAAAAAGAGATGAATCTTTTGACTTACAAAACGCTTTTTGAGCAAAATCTGCCAACGGCAAAGATTTCAGCGCAAACCGGACGCAATATTGATACTTTGATTTCGACGATTATGAGAAAACTGCCGGAAGCGCCGCCGATTTATCCTCCGGATGAGGTTACGGATGAGAGCATGCGTTCAATTGCGCAGGAAATTATCCGTGAAAAAATTCTTGTGAACACGCAGGACGAAATACCTCACAGCGTGGCGGTTATTATCTCAAAATACGAGGAAAAGGAGAAGATTGACCGTATTTTTGCCGATATCCATGTTGAGCAGGACAGCCAGAAAGGCATTATGATAGGCAAAAAAGGGCAAATGCTCAAAACCATCGGCACCCAGGCGCGGCTTGAACTTGAAAAAGTGCTTGATAAAAAGGTTTATCTTGAATTGAACGTCAAAGTTACTAAAAATTGGCGTAAGAAACAGAAGAATTTGGGGGATTGGGTGTAGGGTAGGCACTTGTTTTTCCCTACGGGTCAGCCCTCACCCGCCCTTTGGGCACCCTCTCCCGGCGGAGAGGGGGAATAATTCAAGATACATAGGAAAGGTCTAAATGAAACCTAATACTGAAAAAGCAAAAATATTAAGGAAAAATTTAACCTCCCAAGAACAGAAAATATGGAATTTATTAAGGAATCGTAAATTTTATGGTTTACAGTTTAGACGACAATATCCAATAGGTAATTATATAGTTGATTTTATTTGCCGTGAAAAGAAACTTATTATAGAAATTGATGGCGGTCAACATAACGAAACTAAAAATTGCACTTATGATAATTTGAGAACCAAATTCCTTGAATCATTGGGGTTCAGGGTTATACGTTATTGGAACAGCGATATTGACAATAATATTGAAGGGATTTTTCAGGATTTAAAAAATCAATGCAATATAAATTAACTCCTTTCCCTCTCCCTATTTATTTCTTAATTATTTCCCCTCTCCGATGGGAGCGAATGCGAGCCGAGGCTGGAGCGGTTCGCGTAGGCGAATCGCGTAACGCCGTTTAACGCGAGCATTCAAGACAGAGGGTGCCCAAAGGGCGGGTGAGGGCTGACCCGTAGGGAAAAACAAGTGCCTACCCCGTATCAAACCACCCTGCAAGCCCCCTTGTAAGTTTCAAGATACTTCTGCGCGCTCAAATCCCAGCTAAAATCCGCTTCCATTGCGTTTTTTTGGATTTTTTGGAACTCTGGCTTGTTTTTGTAAACCTCAATCGCGTATTTTATGCAATCAAGCATGGCCCATCCGTCATAATTCCAGAATTTGAATCCTGTCGCACCCTCCAGCGGATGACCGACAACGGTATTTTCGAGCCCGCCGGTCGCTCTGACAATCGGAGGGGTTCCGTATTTTAGCGCAATGAGCTGACCGAGTCCGCAGGGCTCAAACGCGGACGGCATTAAGAACATGTCGGCTCCGGCATAGATTTTTTGGCTCAAAGAAGCCGCAAACTCAATCCTTGCGCGAATATTGCTGCTTGTTGCATTCAAATATCTGAACAAATCTTCATATTGCTGCGCACCCGTGCCGAGAATGATGAATTTTGCGTCAAGGCTTTTCAGCTGCTCGCACACTGGATGGAATAAATCGAATCCTTTCTGCTCAACAAGCCTTGAAACGATTGCAATTAAAGGCTGCCCTTCATAATACGGCATGCCGAACTCCTCCAGAACGGCTTTTTTGTTAATTTCTTTCTTTTCAAGGTGATTTTCGTCATATTTTTCGGCGATTGCGTTGTCCGTCGCGGGATTGTAAACGCTGTAATCCACGCCGTTTAAAATTCCGACGAGCTTGTGCGCATTATGGTTGAGCGTCCAATCCAGACCGTTTCCGCCCTCAAAAGTCTTAATTTCTTCTGCATATTTCGGCGAAACAACGATAATTTTGTCGCTGTAATTAATCGCGCCTTTCATCCAGTTGAGCATGCCAAAATGTTCAAGCCCCCAGCAATTCCAGACGTATTTGTGGTCAAGCTGCGCAAAATAAAGCACATCATCAAACCATTGCCCCTGATAAGCGAGGTTGTGAATGCTGAAAACGTTCTTTGTGTTCGCAAAAAACGGGTCATCTTTGTAATTAACTTTCATATAAACCGGAATCATCGCGGTGTGCCAGTCGTTTGAGTGGATTATGTCGGGTTTGAAGTTCAAAAGCCGCGCATATTCAATGCAGGCATGCGAAAACGCGATAAAACGTTCATGCTCGTACCTTGTGTCGATGTATCTCGGGTAAACCTCATGAAACGGCGCAAAATACTTGCTGTTGTCGAGAAAAAATACATTTATGTTCGAGCCGGGCAGTTTTGCCATTTTCAGGGTGAAATAATATTCGCCGTAGCTGTAATTTATTGTTAATTTTGAGTTCGGGATTTCTTTTATATCGTATTTGCTCTGGTCAATGCAGCCATGGAGCGGTGTAAAAATTGCGATTTCGTGCCCCATTTTTTCGAGCACTTTCGGCAGGCTCCCCACAACGTCAGCCAGCCCTCCGACTTTTGAAAAGGGCGCTACCTCAGCAGATGCAAACATAATTTTCATAAAATTCTATCCTCTCTTAGTGTATTTAATTATATCATTTTACAGGGGCTTCGCAAGGGGAGTAAATAAATCACGGGATATGTATCTTTCAATTTTATCAAATTTATATTATAATTATATAAAATAAACAAAATCTGATGTTTTTTAATAACTGTGAGGATGTCGAATATGGATAAGAGAATTTCCGGAAGCCTGAAAAGCCTTGTAATACAAGTATTTTCGCCCATGGGGGGGGGGGGCTGTTAGAGTAAGGGTTTGCGCCCTTTTTGCATTCTTTTTTGTTGCTATTTTTGTTTTTCCTGCTTATTCTGCTGATTCATCTTTTGATTTTTCTTCTTATGTTCAACCCGAATACGGTCATAAAGATACCGCGACCGATGTTTTATACTTTGAGTTTGATTCATCAGGTGGAAATAATGTTTTAATCAAAGGGACTGCGGAAAATCACGATTTTGCGTATTATGTGGATGCATCAAGAGAAATTGGTAGTGTCGCCCCTTCGACGATTGTTATTGACAAGGATGTTATTGGACATAGTCATGTTTATTGGTCAACTGAATATCCGTTTATGCGACTTAACAGTAATCAAGTATTTTTAGGTGATTTTGTAGATAATTGTATGAACTCGGATACACGTGTGCTTGCCGGGGCTCTTTATATTGAACGAAGAGAGAAAGTAGCTTCAATTACTGGCAATTTTATTGGGAATAGTTCTATTGGGAATATTATGAGCAACGGTGCAGTATTTTTAAATGAAGAATCGGAGGTTTCAATAATAAATGGAGATTTCATCGGTAATAGTGCTGTTGGAACCACAAATGTGAGTGGCGGTGCGATATATCTTGCAAGAAATACAAAGATTGATACTTTAAACTCTAATTTTATTGGTAATTATTTAGTTGCTGCGCAACATTATGCATACGGCGGGGCTATTAAGAATTTAGGTGTTGGGTTGGATAAAATTACCGGCTCTTTCATAGGAAACTACGCAAAAGCTGACTCAACTAATTACTTCGCCTTAGGCGGCGCAATCTACACAAGCTCCAACATGACATTTCTCGCGGACAATAAATCCATAGAATTCACCGGAAATTACACAGAAGATTCCCGCGGCAAAATCCCCAACGCCATCTACGTCGACATCATCAGCACATCTTCACCCACAATAACCCTAACCGCCCAAAATAACGGTACAATAACATTCAACGACCAAATCGACGGCGGCGTGGCTTCGGGCGGTGCAATTAATCGCTCAAAACAATACAACCTCGCCCTAACCGGCGATTCTACCGGCAAAATCAACATAAATAACGAAATTATCAATGCAAACATAACCCTAGACGCCGTAACCCTCCACCTCGGGCAGGAAAATCTCCTCGAACAATCAAAATCACTCACAATTAACTCCGGCACTGTGAACACAATCAATAATGCCGTAAATCCAATAACAATTCCCTCAATAACCTTAAACGGCAACTTTAACTACGCCCTCGACGTAAATCTCGCCGCCGAATCCGCAGATTCGCTCCAAATAACCTCAACAAATACCCCCTCAAACATCCATATAACAGAAATTAACACAATCGGCGATATTCCCTCCGGCCAAACCGCTTCAATAATCCCGTTTCTCACCGGAAACTACGCCCAAAACATAACAACAACCCTCGCCGACGAACTTTCAATGATTTACGGGCAATCCTACGCCTACCATGTCGGCATAAACAACGAAAACCTCGTTTTTATTCAATCCGAAAAAATAACCGGCCTCCCCGGCGCCCTCTCCGACAACGGCGATAGAACTTTCATCATGCAATCCGATGAATTAATAACAGGATGGGTTTCTAACACACAAAACAGCATGCAGGGCAATAAACTTGTAATTCAGGGCAACAACAACTCTATAAACGGCAATTCTAACCCCGGAATTATCATAAATCCCTCCCAAACCCTCACAATAAAAGATGTAAAAGAAATTTCGGGCTTCAACTCAACCTCCGCCGGTGCAATTCTCAACAACAACGCCATTCTTAACATCATTGCCGAAAATACCGATACAATTTTCCAAAATAACACCGCAAACGGCGAATCCAACGCAATCCACAACATAAATTCAACCCTCAACCTCAACGCTTCGTCAGAAAATAAAATTATATTCAACGACAAAATTACCTCAGACAGCTCCAGCGTGTTGAATATAAATCCGGATTCGCAAAATGGCACAATTGTAATAAATAACGACATGTCCGGCTTTACAGGTGACGTGAATTTAGAGAATGGCACCCTGAAACTGACCGAAAACGGAACCTTTTTCAATGCTGCTAATTTCAATGTCAAAAATGGCACACTTGACCTTGCGAATAATATGCTCCAGTCCGTTAATTTTAATAATTTGAGTATTTCAAATACATTGAGCATGGCTGTGGACGCAGATTTGGCCGCAGGAACAATGGACACAATCAGCGCTCAAAATTCTATCGTTGATGCCGTAAAAATCCGGGTATCCTCCATAAACCTCCTGTCAGAAGCGACTTCGCCTGAAATAACAATTAATTTTACAGATGACAGCCTAAAATCTGCTGTTTCTTACACAGGAGCTGATGTTGCCTATTCAAATATCTATAAATATTCCGTGAAATACGATGAAAATACCGGAGATTTTACATTTACCAGATATTCTCCCGCAAATTCAAGCGGTTTCAACCCCTCGGTTTTAACCGGTGCGGTTGCCCAGCAGGGAGCATTTTTGACCATGCTCGATGTTTATGATCAGGCTTTTAACAATTTCGACATGCGCATGCTTATTCCCCGCTCAAAAAGGCATGCCCGGAAGTTCAAAAACATGCTCGCTTCGGGTTCCGGCATGGTGTATGAGGAAAAACATCCGCAGGCATGGTTCAGACCTTATGCTTCATTTGAAAATGTCCCTCTGAAAAACGGTCCCCGTGTAAGCAGTGTCCAATATGGCTCGCTTTTCGGCACTGAATCCGATATAATTCCCGTAAAATTCGGGTTTGAAAGAGTTTTGAATGCGTATGCAGGTTATGTCGGCTCACATCAGGCTTTTCAAGGACAATCGATTTATCAAAACGGCGGAACCATAGGCGCAAGCGCATTTTTCTATAAAGGAAACTTTTTTACCGGTTTTACTGCAAATACTGCCGGAATTCAGGCTGAAGCCGCAACTTTCTCCGGGCGGGATAATATGACCATGCTCACAGCCGGAATTGCCGCTAAAACAGGCTATAACAAACTCCTTTTTAAGGACAAATTAATCCTCCAGCCTAACGCCATGATGTCATATACCTTTGTAAACACATTTAATTACCACTCAAAATCCGGTGTAGGCATGACCTCTGAGGCGCTAAATGCAATTCAGGTGGTTCCGGGGATAAAAATGATTGCTAATCTCAAAAACGGCTGGCAGCCATACCTGAGTGTGTCAATGGTGTTCAATATTATGGATGATACGAGGTTTAAGGCAAATGATGTGTCGCTGCCCCAGCTGGCTGTTAAGCCTTATGTGCTCTATGGGGCCGGGCTCCAAAAACAATACGGGGAACGTTTTACCTGCTATATTCAGACCCTTTTGCGCTCCGGAGGCAGGAATGGAATAGGTTTTACTGCCGGATTGAAGTGGAAAATTTAGCTTCCCACCGGTACTAATCTTCCCGTTCAGAGAGAAAATCTGCCTAAATCTTGACCTCCTCGCCTCAGGCCTGGGTTTCCCTTACGGGCAAGCCCTCACCCGCCCTTCGGGCACCCTCTGTCTTGAAATCGGACGCTACGGGCTCCCTGGGCGTGAGCCCTCCGCAGGGGGCGTTCCGCTACGCTCCAGCCCCGTCCGATTCCGCTGTCTTGAATGCTCGCGTTAAACGGCGTTGCGCGATTCTTACCTCTCACAAAACGATACTTAATCGTTTTGTTCGGCAGAGTGCGAACCGCTCCAGCCTCGGCTCGCATTCGCTCCCATCGGAGAGGGGAAACTTTGTACAAGCGTGTGACGGGGCTGCGCCCCTAAACAACCACGCCCGACATGAAAAAACGCATGAATCTTCCGTCCTATATAAAAAAATGGAACAAAAAGAAAGGCATGTCGTCTGAGAAAATATAATGGCATGCCCATGACAATTGTTCTTTATACTTGAAAATATCAAAAAGACCGCAGAGGCGGCCTTTTTGATGGAATTTAATAGTAATTTATTATTACATGCTCTTTCTTATGTTTTCTTTGGTCTTGTCGAGAGTTTTGATTCTCTTTTCGGTATCTTTGACCTGCTGCTTCTTAGCTTTTCTTTGAAGCTTGATTACTTTGAATTGATTGTCGAGCTCAGCATATTCATTTTTGTATTGTACAAGCGAGTTCCTGATATCAACCTGAGCGCTGTCGAGCTGTAATAATGCACCTTGAAGCTTGTTTGTGTCTTCAACGGAACCGGTGAGAGCTTCAGCGGCCTTTGCTGTTGAGGAAGCGGTTGAGGCCGAAACACCCTGAGAAGCTTCACTTATAGGCGCAGATTCAAATACAGGTTCGTAGGGCATGCCGTCTGCAAAAGCCATCTGGGCACCTGCGGCTAAAATTACTGTAAATAACATGGAATTAATTATTTTTTTCATGCAAATCTCCTTTTTTAGACATGTGTATATAAATATTTTAAAGAAATACATGTCATGCCGCCTCATTTAAACGACGGAAAATTAGTAAAAAGATTAGCCAATTTGAAGAATTGAAAAAAATATAAAGAAATGTAAACCTGAAAAACCTTGAAACACGGGCTATCATGGAAAAAGCCCGAAAAACATGAAAAATTTTAAAAAAACATGCTTGAAATTAAAAATGCTTTGGGTTACATTAATAAAGTGGTCAGCGGGCCACGATGGGAATGGCAAAAAGCTGATATGTTAATAACAGCAAAAAGCCTCGCCGAAAAAGCGATTTAGTCCACCACGAACCTCCGGTTCACCCTAAGCGGGTCATTAAGCCCGTATTTTTAACCCCGCAATTTTGAAAAGTTTATAACCACTAGTTAAATCTGAAGCTTATAAATAAAAAACTTGACAACAAAATTTGAGAGTGATACGATATCACTTACCGTCTCGAAGGGAAGAAAAAGTCTTGAAGAAAGGCTTAATTAGACCGGAAGATAGTTGGAAATTAAAACGGTTGCGAATTTTGCACTGCGAATTTCTAAAAAAGTTTAAATCTTGAACTTTGAAAATAGAATAGCTAGAAACGATTAAATACCTGTTGATTCATGAATTAACAAAATTTAACGGACAACAAACGCGAACATAAAGTTAGCGTAGTAAAGAGTCAAACGGTCGCAAGACCGATGGACATAACTTTCTGACAATGGAGAGTTTGATCCTGGCTCAGGACGAACGCTGGCGGCG
>URFH01000024.1 GCA_900547155.1 uncultured bacterium
TTTCGACGCCTATGAGCGAAGCGAATCGAGCTAGAAAAATTAATGTTCTTTGCTTTTTACGCCCAAGCCAATTCCCCAAAGCAAAAAGGGAAGAATATTGATTTTTCGACGCCTATGAGCAAAGCGAATCGAGCTAGAAAAATTGATATTCTTTGCTTTTTACGCCCAAACAACAAACCCAAAACAAAAAACAAAGAATATCCTCAACACCCCTCTTACAGCACAACAAAAAGGCAGACAAATAATTGCCTGCCTTTTGAATGTTTATTTTATTTACATACTAGTCGTAAACGTAGTTGATAAGAGCTGCTTCTCTTGCTCTTTTTACTGCGCGGGCGAGTTCTCTCTGGTGCTCAGCGCAGGTACCTGTGATTCTTCTCGGTAAAATTTTTCCTGCTTCAGTTAAGTATCTTCTTATTTTTTGAGCGTCTTTGTAGTCGATAACTTCAACTTTATCGCCGCAAAAATTGCAGTTTTTACGTTTTTTCTTGTCAATTTGTTCTCTTGCCATATTTTTATCCTTTGCTTTTAATATTATTTCTAATTAGAACGGGATTTCGTCTTCACCGATTAATTCATCTGCAAAATCAGGCTGTTCCCCGAACTGTACAATTGAATCTGCCTTAGATGAAGAACCTGCAGCAGGAGCAGAACCCGCTCCCATTGCTTCAAACCCGGAAGCGTCGATTTCAACGATTTTTCTTTCCGAACCGTCTTCATTTTTCACTGTGTTAGTCTGGAGTCTTCCTTCTACGACGATTTTATCGCCTTTAGAAACAGAATCGCCCATTGTTTCTGCGAGTTTGCCTCTTGCAACAACCCTTACGAGCTGTTCTTCCGTATCAGAAATGTTCATAGCAAACGCCGTTACCGGAATATTGTTTGAAGTGAACCTTTTTTCCGGTGCTCTGTAAACTGTGCCTGATACTACTGCTTTTGCTAAGCTCATTTCTATCTCCCGTTTTACGCTTTTACTTTAGATTCTTCAAGGAACATGATTCTCAGAATATTGTCGTTCAATCTGAGCTGTCTTTTCAAATCAGAAACTTTGTCTTCGGGGAGTTCCATTTTTTGAGCGGCAAAATGGCCGTCGCGGAAGTTCTGGATTTCATGAGCAAGTTTTTTTCTGCCCATTTTGTCTGTTTCATAGACATTTCCGCCGAAATTTTTAACTGTATCTTCGATTTTTGCAATTATTTTATCTGCTTCTTCAGCATCCATATTAGGCTTAATGATGGTCAATAATTCGTATTTTCTCACTTGTTTTGCTCCTATTTTTCATTTTCTGTAAAAAAAATGTAACATAAACATTTTTCTAATACAAACAATTCCGCTCGAATATTACGCAGTATTAAAATTTTTCTTTACAAATCATATTTCAAATTTAGAGCTGTTTTTCTAAAGCAAACCGGTGATTTTGGTTAAGTTTTAGGAAATTTAGCCGTAATATTGAGAGAAGGAGAAAGAATTATGGCTGAAATTGTCGAAAATTTGTACGGAAGAAGGATGATAAGGGTCTCAACCGACGATGTTATTTCGCTTGTAAAAGAGTACCAGAACACGGTTTGCGGGGTTTCTTCCTATGAACAGGTAAGAAAAATGCTTGATAATAGGGAGTTTTATCTGCCGGAGGACATATAAATCACATATTAAGGTTTTATAAAGGCAAACTTTCCCGGTGCTACAATTATAAATAAGGAAGAGTGAGGAAAGTAAGGAGATTTATATGATACCTATTTTAGATTCAAAAAGACAGTACGCCAAAATCGGCGACAAAGTTGAAAAAGAAGTAATCGAAGTTTTGCGCTCGGGTCAATATATTCTGGGCAAGCACAACAACGCACTTTCTGAAGAGCTTGCTGCTTACATCGGAACAAAATATTCCGTAACCTTGAACTCAGGAACGGACGCTTTACATCTGGCGTTGAGAGCACTGGATATCGGCGCTGGCGATGAGGTTATTACCACTGCATTCACATTCGTTGCAACAACAGAGGCCATCGGAATCGTAGGCGCAACACCTGTTTTTGCGGATATTAACCCTGATACATTCAATATTGACCCTGCTGATATTGAATCAAAAATTACCCCCAAAACCAAAGCGATTATCCCTGTTCACCTTTACGGACAACCCTGTGAAATGGACAAAATCATGGACATCGCAAAACGCTACAACCTCCATGTCATTGAAGACTGCTGTCAGGCAATCGGCGCTGAATACAAAGGTCAAAAAGTCGGAACTTTCGGCGATATCGGATGTATCAGCTTCTACCCGACCAAAAACCTCGGCGGTATGGGCGATGGCGGCCTTGCTGTTACTAATTCCGAGTATTTGAAAAACAGAATGATTGCTCTGAGAAACCACGGCGGCGCTGTAAGATACCATCACGATGAAATCGGCGTAAACAGCCGTCTTGATGAAATTCAGGCAGCTATTTTGAGGGTTAAATTGCCTTATATTGATGAATGGAACAAGGCAAGAAGAGCAAACGCAGCCAGATACAACAAGCTTTTTGCAGAAGCAGGCTGCACGGACATTGTTACCCCGAAAGAGCTCGACAACACATACTGTGTTTATCACCAGTACACTGTAAAGGTTCCTAACCGCGATGATGTTCACAAAATGCTGCAAGAAGCAGGAATTGGCGCGATGATTTATTATCCTATCCCGCTTCACCAGCAGAAAGTTCATGCTCACCTTGAAAAAGTTTCACTTCCTCACACGGAAGCTGACACAAAGGTCGTTATGAGCCTCCCGATGTTCCCCGAACTTACGGAAGACGAACAAAAAACCGTTGTTTCCAAGGTTGTGGAAATCGTGAACAAGACAAAAGCTTGTGTATAAGTTTTTTTAGATAAATAAAACCCCGTCATGATGTGGCGGGGTTTTGTTTTTGGCTTTTTATTAAATTAATGCGATTGAGGTAATGTGATTGCGTTAAAATAAAGCCTGAAGCATTTTCCAGCTTGATTCACTTAGCGTATTGGATTCTTTCCTCCGCGCCTTGCTGGAAGCGGACGTCCGGCTCCGCATGGGAATTTCATTCCCGAAAAAATCCGCTCATATGCGTCGAAAATGCTTAAGGCTTTATTTTAACTTTGAAAGATTTGTAATATTTAAGGATTTAAATCTTAAATTTCATCCAATCACCAAAGTAAAAAGGCAGTTATGTTTATTTTTCGACGCCTATGAGCGAAGCGAATCGAGCTAGAAAAATAAATATAACTGCCTTTTTACGGAACATCACCAATCCTATACCAAATTTTCAATAAGAGCTTTCATCGGCGCACCGGCGTCGAAATTATGACCGAGTTTTTTCATTGTTGCGGAAAGCGCGCCAACAGCAGCAATCAAATCCCTGTCGCAGACATAACCGAGCGTGCCCATTCTGAAAATCTTGTCCTTGAGCTCGTTTTGACCGTTCGCAACCACAATATCAAAGTCTTTTTTCATTGTACTTCTGATATCAGGAACGCTAATGCCGTCCGGAGGCAGGATTGCGGTGATTGCATTGCTGGCAATCGAATCATCTTCAACAAAAAGCTTCAAACCCATGGCCCTAACCGCTGCACGAAGCGCTTTTGCGTGTTTTTTGTGGCGCGCAAAGATATTTTCGAGCCCCTCTTTGCGCATAAGCTTCAAAGCCTCATCCAGCGCGACTATAAGGTTCACAGCGGGCGTATAAGGTGTTGAATTTGCATTCACTGATTTTTTATACGCGTCCCAATCAAAATAGAAACTGGGATTTTCACATTTTTCATGGAGTTTGAATGCTTTTTCGCTTGCAGCAAGGAAAGCCAGCCCCGGAGGAATCATAAACCCTTTCTGCGAGCCGGAAATGAGCACATCAATCCCCCATTCGTCCATTTTGCAGTCAATTGCGCCGACACTTGTTACTCCGTCAACAACAGAAACAGCGCCATGTTCTTTTATAATTGCGGCAAGCTCTTTCAACGGGTTTGTGACGCCGGTTGCGGTTTCGTTGTGCGTAAGGGTTACGACTTTTATTTCTTTGTTGACATCAGCGTCGAGTTTTGCCTTCAAATCGGCCGGATTGATTGCCTGACCGGGCTCAACCTCGATTTTTTCAACCACAGCACCGCGCGAAGCTGCGATTTTGGCCCATCTTGCGCCGAAATTGCCGATTATTAAGGATAAAACTTTGTCACCGGGGTTCAAAAGGTTCGCCAGAGCGCCCTCCATTGCTCCTGTACCGCTCGAGGTATAAATAAAAACGTCATTTTTCGTCTGGAAAACCCATTTCAGGTTTTTATAAGCTTCTTCTAGAATAGCAGAAAATTCTGTGCTTCTGTGACCAATCGGATGTTTCGCCATTGCAAGCAAAACGCTTTCGGGAACAGGTGTCGGCCCCGGAATCATTAAAAAAGTTTTATCTTTCATTTTCTCCCCCTTTTTTTGATTATTTTTGCACATTTTAGTAAAAATATGAAATTATTTACATGAGGTAATAATTTCTTACACAGTCCAACGGTTATATTCTATTTACAAATATATTTTTGTGATATTATTACAGAGTGAAATGTTTATGTGCCTGTAGCCCAGCTGGCTGTTGAATCTTTTACAAAGTAAAAGTTCAACGAAATAGAGATTAAAACGCTCTATCCAGCTTGAAAACGGCAAAAAACCATAAAAATGTGCCTGTAGCCCAGCTGGATAGAGCGTTTGGCTACGAACCAAAAGGTCGGGGGTTCGAATCCCTCCAGGCACGATTTAAAAAAAGCCCCTGATACGGGGCTTTTTATTTTATGCAAGTTTCGTATTAGAACCACAATTTTATTCTTTTTCGGTATACTTTTTGAGCTGTTTTTTATCTAAAATTGTATAACCCCTTTTTTCCTTTTTAAGAATTTTTTCCTTGCAAAGCTGTTTTAAAAGCCTGAACATGTGGCGGTAGCTCATGCTTATTGAATAAGAAACATCGGTTAAATTATCATAAAAATAATTATCTGTTGAATTTTGCAAAATATAAGAACAGAGTCTTTGTTCTCCGCCTAAAAGAGCAGAAGAAACAAAGTTATCTGCAACTTTTAACATTTTTTTTGATAACTCTTCTCCAATGCTTGTTAAAAATTTGATATTTGTCTTTAATTCTTCTTTTATAACCCTGTCATCAATAATTAAACATTCAACTTCACCAACGGCGATAATATTATTTTCTGTTTTTACAACTCCTGTTATAAGCTCAATTTCTCCTATAATTCCATCTTGAACATAATAACAAAAAATAAGGTTTTTTCCGTTGGGAGATGTTCTGCAGGCTTTTGCCTTTCCTTTTGTTATAACCCTTAGCCCCTCTATTTCATCTTCCTGCCGGACAATAAATTCACCGGATGAAAAAAGATAACAATTTATAGAGCCTGGCTCAATATTTTCTAATCCGTATCTTTTTAGCTTCTCAAGATGTCTTTTGGTTGCCGCTATCTTTTCCATACTATTTTTATATCACAAATAGGACAAATGTCCTAACTTTTGTTGAAACGCTATGATAGCATAGCCTTATAAGAGCTAACATTAAACAAAAGGAGCAAGCATTTATGAAATTTAAGAATTTTGTTTTTGATTTAGACGGCACTTTGATTGATACAGAATTAAGCTGTCTTAAAAACTGGCAATTTACGCTGGAACAAATCGGCAAAAAATATTCTCTTGAGCACTTAAAAGGTATCATGGGCTTGCCTATACCCGAGGCGACAAAGAAACTTGATATTAAGATTGGGGAGTCTTTTGAAGCTGACTGGATTAAAAATTATTCAAGATTTTCAAAAGATATGAACTTTTTCGACGGAATAAAAGAAATGCTTGCCGGTTTAAAGGAAAAAGGCATTAATCTGGGCATTGTCACATCAAGAAAAAAAGAAGAATACACAAACTTTTTCAAAGATTTTTCTTTAGAAAAAATGTTTTCTACAATAGTTTGTGCTGATGATACTGTGAAACACAAGCCAAACCCTGAACCGCTTTTTAAATATATGGAACTCACAAAATCAAAACCTCAAGAATGTATTTATATCGGCGATATGCCGACTGATATTGCCTGTGCAAGAGCTGCTAAGGTTAAATCCGGAATTGCAGCCTGGAATGGCAACAAAATTAAAGCTCCGGCAACTTACACATTTAAAAGACCAATGGATGTTTTTAAAGTATTATAATTAAAAGGGGTAAAATATGGCCAAAGATTACAAATACATTGATATTTATGACAACGATAAAATAAGCTGCATTAACAACGCAAGAAAATTGACAAGAGAATACTTTAATACCGACAATTTAGACAAAGCAAAAAGAAGAAAAATTTTAGAAGAATTGCTTGCAAAAATCGGAAAGAATGTTGAAATTGATGTTCCTTTTCACTGCAACATCGGCAAAAATGTTTATCTTGGCGATAATGTCATAATCAATATGAATTGCACTTTTGTTGACGACGCAGATATTAGAATCGGGAGCAATATATTGATTGCTTCAAATGTCCAAATTTATACAGCATACCACCCGACTGAACCTGAAAAAAGATTAAAAAACGATTTTGATGAAGAAAAAGAGCCTTTTTTCAGAACCTGCGCAGAACCGGTAATTATTGAAGATAATGTCTGGATTGGCGCGGGAGTGATAATTTTACCGGGGGTTACGATTGGTAAAAATTCAGTAATCGGGGCAGGAAGTGTTGTAAATAAATCAATTCCCGCGAATTGCGTTGCCGTCGGGAACCCTTGCAAGCCAATAAAGTATTTTGATAATTAAAAGTAATGAGCAGGATGGGTTTAATTTTTTCATTCAACACAATTTGCGGACAAAGTCCGCAGGTTGGAATTTTTCCAACTGCGATTATTTTGTGCAGTGAAAATTTTTAAAGATTTTATATAAAGCTTGGAATTTAATTTTCATTTTCTTTTAGTTGATCTGAATATTTTAATTTTTCTTTATTATATTCTTTGCCCAATTTAAACCAATGCCCCAAATTTTCACCCACTGCAAAATAATCACAGCTGAATTCATCCCAAACCACAGGCTTTAATTTTTCAAAATCAACAACTTGTTCATTTTTATCATTGAGCTTCAAAATGCTTTCTTCAATTGAAACATTTTTAATATCGCCTAAAACACGAACAGAAATTTTATCCTCCTGCGGGTCAATTCTTCTTAATTCGCATTCTATTGTCAAAGGAAGTTCCTTAAAATAAGGAGCATTAACTGTTTCTGATTTTAAGGGGGTTAAGCCGACTCTTTCAACTTTATCAACTATTTTTTTACCTGTTACCATTCCAAGGTAATCGCATTGTTTTAGAAAATCAACTGTAACCGGCGCAACTGTAAAAGCTCGCATTTTTTCAATATTTGATGTTGTTTTTCTTATTTTATACAGATTTAGTTCAATAACTTCCCATGTAGCAGTTACAGACCATGTTGAAATCATTGCATTAACCGTTCCGTCGTCATTATATGTTGCGATTAACAACATTGGCGTCGGTGTAACGCTTGCTCTCGGTTTAAAATTTACTCTTGCCATTTTTACACTTCCTTTGCAGGTGCAATTTTTGAATATCCATTCCAGGCAAAAACCGCTTCTTTCTTTTCATCGCCATAAATCTTTTCAATATCGCAAATATAGAAATAATGGTCGCCAACATCAAGTGTTTGGCTTAATTTAGCAACAAAAGCAAGTTTTGTATCTTCTGGAATTTTAATTGAACAGTCAGGAAGTTCTTTTAATTCAATATCAAATTTTTGTACTTTATCTGTATCGCTTCCGCTTGTGGTTCCGCAAGAAATAACAGCGTTTTTAAGGCTCATTGCAGGAACCGCGATAACAACATTTTTAAATTTTTGAATCATCTTACCGCTGAAAGCATTTTTACCCATTGCAAAACCCAACATCGCCGGATTAAAGGACAAATAAGTAACAAAAGAAACAGGCGCAAGGTTTGTCGAGCCGTCTTCTTTTTGTGTACAAATCATTACAAGCGGATTTGGAGATGTTAATTGAGTTGCCTGCCCGATATTAATTTCTTTCATAAAAACCCCTTTCATATTTGATTTTTTGACACCATCAAGTATAATTATTATACTAAGTTTAAAATAATCTTCAAGTACGCAGAATATTCTTACTAAGTATTATCGACCGTACTATAAGGATAAAATTATGGAGAAAGAACTAACTTACAGCGAATATTTAGATAAAGTTCACAAAGGAATTTTAACCGATGCAGGAAATTGCCCGGTTACCCCCTTGCTTTTAATGCTGCAGGGCAAATGGAAGTTTCAAATTATATATGAACTCTGCATTAAAGACCCTATAAGGTTCGGAGAATTAAAAAAATGTATTTCCGGCATTACAAACACAATGCTCACAACATCTTTAAGAGAATTAGAAAAGGACGGACTTATAAACAGAATACAATTCAATGAAATTCCGCCCCATGTTGAATATTCACTGACTGAAATGGGAAAAGATTTATTGCCCGTGTTTTATGAAATTACAAAGTGGGGATTTAAACACATAAAATAGATTTAAACATAGAATTGTTTCGATAAAACAATCAAACAATGCGATATTTTACAATTAAAAGGAGTATTTTACATGAAAGTTGTAGTAACAGGCGCCTGCGGACATATCGGAACTTATTTAATCCCTATGCTGGTTAAATACGGATTTGACGTCGTAACTGTAACAAGGGGCCTGTCAAAACCTTATGTTGACGATGCAGCTTTTGAAAAAGTACAAAAAGTTTACATGGACAGGGATAAGGAAGTTGATTTTGCGGTAAAAATTGCAGAACTTGAACCGGATATTGTAGTGGATTTGATTAACTTTCATCTTTCTGATACAGAAAAAATGGTTGCAGCGCTGAAAGGCACAAAACTTTCGCATTATTTATTCTGTTCCTCCATCTGGGCTCACGGCAGGGCGGAAAGTTTGTCGGCGAACCCGAATTCCATTACCAAAAAACCGCTGGACGATTACGGCATAAACAAATTTAAAAGCGAAATGTACTTAAAAGCCCGGTATCGGGAAAATGGCTTTCCGGCAACCATTATTATGCCGGGACAAATCTCAGGGCCGGGCTGGATTATTATTAATCCCTGGGGAAACACAAATGTAAAGGTTTTTGAGAAAATAGCACGCGGCGAAAAAATATTTTTGCCAAATTTAGGGATGGAAACCCTGCACCATGTTCATGGATATGATGTTGCGCAAATGTTTTTTAAAGCAATAACGCACAGGGAAGCTGCTTTAGGGGAAAGTTTCCATGCTGTGGCGGAAGAATCGCTTACATTGTACGGTTATGCAAGAATTATGTACGAATTTTTTAATAAAGAACCCCAAATCGGCTTTTTAGACTGGGATAAATGGTGCGAATATGAAGGAAATAAAGAAGAAACCGAACATACATATTATCACATTGCAAGAAGCGGAAGCTACTCTATTGAGAACGCAAAAAAATTGATTGATTACCGCCCGAAATTTACAACCCGCGAAACTGTTGAAATTGCTGTTCAGAGCTATATCGACAGGGGCGTTATAAGCGTTTAATTTTTATTTCAATCCTCCATACTCCCGCTGCGCAGACCCTCTGTGTCAAGAGTGATATATTTTAACCCGAGATTTTTAAGTCCGTTGATAATTGAAGCCTTTTTCTGCAAAAAAAGCCCGAAATCAGCCTGCGGAATCTCAATACGGGCAATATCACCGTGAATACGCAGCCTGTTATTTTTAAAACCGGAGTTTTCCAATAATTTTTCACCGTTTTCCGCAATAAAAAGCTTTTCTTTTGTTAATTCCGTAGCGTAAGGGAATCTGGTGGCAAGGCAGGGGGTCGATGGCTTGTCAAAAATTTCAATGCCCAGCTCCTTAGCATAGCTTCTGATTTCAGATTTTGATATTTTGAATCCGGCAAGCGGAGAAATTATGTCCAATTCTCCAAGCGCGGCAATACCGGGGCGATAAGCGGATAAATCATCAAAATTAGTCCCGTCAATTGCAAGATAGCTGCCCGCTATGCTTTTTAATTCCTTAAAAAAGAGTTTTTTGCACAGATAGCACCTGTTTTTCGGGTTATTTTTCAGTTCGGGGTGCTCGAGCGGGTTGAATTCTTTTATAATGTGCATTATGTTGAATTTTTCACAAATTTTTCTTGTGAAAGCGATTTCTTCTCCGGTTTGGAATGCAGATTTAAAGGTAACAGCCGTCAGGTTTAAATCCCTGCAAAGATATAAAAGAAGCGTACTGTCAATGCCGCCCGAAAAGGCAAGACAAATGCCCTGCCTTTCTTCATTCATGCGGTTTAGATAAATTTTTAACTTCTCAAATTTATTGTACAACTTCTTTTGCGCCTCCGACTAACGAAAAGCTGCAAGCAAAGTACATCAAAACAGCCAGAATCATCAGCCCTGCGATATTTGCTATTGACGGGGCAAAATTGAGAAGAATTGAGGTTTTTGCCTGCAAAGCTTCTGATATTGCGTATAAAGACGATTGAGTCTGGCTTATAAAGGCATCCGAAATATTCAACAACGACCATTCCAGCCCGTCAGGTTTGGTAGAAGCGTATTGAGAAATAAATCCCGCAAGAATCAGAGAAATACCCCCGAAAGCAATGGATAAATTTGCGGGTTTGACCTGTTTTGCAATAACAACAACCGCACCGGTTACAATACCCTCAACAAGCCCTATCGGCAGGTGTATTGCCTGCATTAAAGCCGTAAAATTCAACAAACTTGAAAGCTGAATTGAGCCGGAAAGAGCGCCCTCAAGAACAACAGCGATTGAACCGAATTGAAGTGCGGCAACCGACGCGATAATTGCGCCTAAAACAGGCTTATTTCTTTCTTCAAGCGGCTTGAAGAGAAACGGATAGGCAACAAAACAAGCTAAAAAGCCCATATTGAAAATATTACACCCCAGAGCAAACAGCCCGCCGTCAGCAAAAAACACCGCCTGAACAAGCAAAATTGAACACATTGCAAGAAACGCGGCAAACGGCCCGATTAATGCGGCAAGCAAAACACCGCCCACAATATGACCGCTCGAACCCGTAGCCGGTATGGCAAAATTAATCATTTGCAGGGCAAAAACAAGCGCGCTCAGCATAACCGCAGGCATGATTTTATCTTTTGTGAGGTCCTTTTTTGCTTTTTTAAAAGCATAAAACGCTGTGCCGGCAGCAACAGCCAGCATTGGGAGCCCTGTCACGGGACAAATAAATCCATTTCCTAAGTGCATAATTTTCTCCTTTTATTTTATTTTTATAACTCTTAATATCGGATTTTCATAGTTGCGCTTTCCGGAGCCGTAACCTGTTTTTTGAATTATCAGCTCCCCGGGCAGTTTTTCGCCAGTAAACAGCGCCGCAGCAATTGCAGCGCCCGTCGGAGTAACCATCTCGCCGTCGTTTTCGGTAATTTTGAGCGGAAGCGCATATTTTGAGGCAATTTCACAAACAGCCGGAACCGGTACAGGAAGTTTTCCATGCTGGCAGGTTACAGTTCCCTGCCCTTCGGTCAAGGCAGAAAAATAGACTTTTTTCGGGTTCAAATCATCAAAAAGTACAGAAAAACTTACAATATCGACTATTGAATCAATCGCGCCGACCTCATGAAAATGCACATCTTTGATATCTTTTCCATGGACTTTGCTTTCTGCTTCTGCAACAATTTTGAAAATCTTTTTCGCAAGTTTTTTTGCATTTTCCGAAATATCCGCCTTATCAATAATTTTATTGACATCATCAAGGTTCCGGTGTTCGTGATGATGGTGCTCATGGTGATGGTGAGCGGGAAGAATTACGTCAAAATCGGTTGCCATGATTGCGTTTACTGATTTTTTAGAAATTACATAAGAAAATTCATTGTCCAGCTTCATTGAAGCAAGGGCTTTTTCCAGTTTTTCACGACTTGCGCCCAAATCAAGCAGCGCGCCTACCGACATATCTCCGGAAATTCCGGCTCTGCATTCAAAATATAAATCCATTATTTTTTCCTTTCGATTAATTTATTTATTTGTGCGGCGCTGTAGCCCGCATTGAACCCGTTATCAATATTTACAACAGTCATCCCCTCTGCGCAGGAGTTCAGCATTGTCAACAGGGCAGAAAGCCCATTAAACGAGGCGCCGTACCCCACTGACGTCGGAACAGCAATCACAGGAACCTCAACCAGCCCTGCAATAACCCCGCCGAGCGCACCCTCCATGCCGGCAACGGCAATTATTACGTTTGCTCTTTTTATTTCGTCAATTTTATCAAAAAGCCGGTGAATTCCGGCAACTCCGATATCATAATATTTTTTAACGCTGCTTCCGTAGAATTCAGCAGTAACAGCAGCCTCCTCGGCAACGGGAATATCGCCTGTTCCGCCCGTACAAACCGCAATTTCTCCGATTTTTGCAATTTTTTCCCGCAAAAGCGTTACTGTGCGGGCCTGCGGGTTGTAAATAATATCAGGAATGGCATTTTTTAAGGCATTTGCCTGTTCTTTTGTGACGCGCGTGCCCAGAATATTCTGCCCCTGTTTTTCAAATTCGCTGAAAATCTTTACAAGCTGCTCTCCGGTTTTGCACTCACAAAATACTGATTCTGTGCCGCCGCGGCGTTTTTTTCTTTCTATATCAAGCTTTGCAAAGTCTATATCAATATATTTTTCCATTTAAAACCTCTTTTTGCCCCGAAATCATCCCAAATCGTCACTTTCTTCTGTTTTTTTCTTTTTTGCCCTTGCAAATAACAACCCGAGCTCAAACAACAGGTACGTCGGAGTAAACAACAACACCTGGCTCATCACATCCGGCGGGGTCAAAATTCCGGCAATAACAAGCAGGATTACAATTACATAAGGGCGTGCATTTTTTATTGTATTGTAGGATATAATTTCCGATTTTATCAGCGAATAGGTAATCAGAGGCATTTGAAACATAATTCCGAACGCCAGAATAAGCCATAGTGAAAGATTTACAACATTGGAAATGCCAAGTACAGCCTGAATATTCGGGGTAGAAAAGCTCATCCCGAAATTTATTATTAACGGAAGAATTACAAACAGGCAAAATAACGACCCGAGCACAAACAGAAGGCTTGAGGTGAAAATTGTTGATTTAATGAACTTCTTTTCATGCTCATAAAGCGCCGGCAGGCAAAAATCCCAAATCTGTTTTGCAATATAAGGAAAACAGACGATTATATCCAAAAGAAGTGCCATTTTAATTTGTATAAGAAAAACTTCTGCGGGTGAAAAGTAGTTCAGGGCAATATTGTTCTCTTTTATAATCAATTTTATGAAAACCTCAAGACATTTCGGCGCAGCAAAAAGCATCGGAATCAAAATAATGCCGGTTGCTTTTAAGCACCTCAAAAGCATTGAGCGAAATGCTTCAATATGAGAAATTATGCTTTCATCCTTGTCTGTCATACTAAACGTCTTTTGGCTGGTACTCTTCCGGCTTTTCACCCTCTTTTTCTATTGCTTCTTTTAGGCCCTGAGCCTCATCTTTGAGAATATTTTTCGCTTTTTTATATTCATAAGAGGCTCTGCCGAGGGCTCTTGCGATTTCGGGGATTCTTTTGCCGCCGAATAACAGAATAATAACTACAACGATTAATAAAATTTCAGTAATTCCCAATGACATTATTTTTTCTCCTTTTATTTTCAATATGTGGAATATTTTGCTGCTAAATTGTTTTTTGTTGTTTTACGGCAAAAATATTTATCGCGCCAAAGTGGCAGGCAACTTTACAAGCGCCGCAGCCAATACATTTTGAGCCGTCAACAACAGCTGTTTTGCCTTTTTCAAAGATAATCGCGCCATAAGGGCAGGCTTCTTTGCAAATCCCGCATTTTGTGCACTTTTCACGGGTAATCATCGCCATTGCAATGCGCGTGCGTTGTTTTTCATCAATTTTTAACCGTTTAATCGCTCCAGTCGGGCACACCTGCGAACATTTTGTACAATCAGGCTTGCAAAACCCTTTTGAGTAATCAATATGAACTACCGGAAAATTTTTATCGGCTTTCACGAGGATTTTATTCGGGCAGTTTGCAACACAAAGATTGCAGTTAAAGCACTTGTTCGCAAGATGTTCCTCGGATACCGCGCCGGGCGGGAGAATTATATCTTTGAATTTTTCAACTATCCTGTCTTTTAAAACAAGCCCTGCTTTAGCCATTCCGCCGAAAAGCGCAAGAGCTGCCGCTCCTATAATTACCTGACGCCTTTTTAAATTAAAAGGAGCCTCTGATTTTGGCTTTTTTCCGTATTTTATGGCATTTTTAGGGCATACGCTCAGGCATTTAAAACATTTTACGCACATTTCATTATCAACGGTTTTTTCACGGGAATTTATGCAGGAAGATTGGCAATTTCTTTCGCACATACCGCAGGAAACGCAGGATTCTTGCTGAATAAAAATTTTCTTCATTGATATTTTTGAAATAAGCCCCAGAAGTGTGCCGACAGGGCATATATTTGTGCAAAAAAACCTGTTCTTGAAAAACACAACAGCCATTACGGCTAAAACCGCAGCAATTCCGAGTACAGTGCCGCTAAAAGCAGAACCAAAATACGTATATGGCTCAATATATCGCAAGACTACAGCGCTTCCGCCCGCAAGAACGCCGAAAACAACCGCAGCAATAAAATATTTTAGCGGAAAATTTGTTGTGCATTTGTTCTTTTCTCTTTTGAAAATTAATGCAGCTATTTCCTGCAAAATCCCGAACGGGCAGATTAGCGAACAGTAAATTCTGCCAAAAACCGCGGTTAAAAGCACAAGAGCGCCCAGCAGCAAGAGTGCAGTTACCGAAAAGTCAACAAATACGCGCTGCAAGAGCGGCGCAAATTGCAAATCCAGAACTTTTACGGGATAAAATATGCCGAGAATCCCGAAAATTGCAAGAATTAAGACCAAAATGGCGGTCAGAAACCTTATTTTGCAGGCTTTTTTCATCTATGCCATTTCCTTTTCAACTTTTTCGACAGTATTTTGAACTTCTTTTAAAAGTTTTGGAATTTCGAGATTCTGCGGGCAGTTTTTGCAGCATAATCCGCAGTCAATGCACTTATCCGCCCTTGTTGATTCATCAAGAGCCCTGTAATTATAGGTAAACAAAAAATCCCTGCTGGGCTGGGTGCTGCCCTTGTAAATATTGTAAAGTCCAAAAATTGCGGCAATATTTATGCCCCGCGGACAGACTTCCATGCAATATTTACAAGCCGTACAGCTTATTGCGCCCTGTGATTGAATAATTTGCGCAATTTCATGTGCGATTTTTTCTTCACGCTCTGTAATTGCCCTGTAATTAACAAATGTATCGACATTTTCTTTTAGCTGCTGCAAATTGCTCATCCCGCTGAGTATTGTGAACACGCGATTTTTGCCGGCAGCCCATCTTAGCCCGAAAGAAGCCGGTGTATCATCAGGGCACTCTTTTTTGAGTTTCTGATTTGCCTTATCTGGCAAATTGCATAAAACCCCGCCCCTCAAAGGCTCCATAACGATGACCGGAACCTTTGCTTCATCGGCAATCCGGTACAATTCATCTGCATTTACAACTTCCCAATCAAGATAATTTAACTGCAGCTGGCAAAATTCCCATTTGTGCTCATTTATCACCTCTCTGAGCATTTGGGGATCCCCGTGGAAAGAAAATCCTACATGCTTAATCAATCCCTCTTTTTTCAGCTTTAGCAGTTCATCGTACATATTATTATCACGATAATTGCTCAGAGTATTTTTGTTGATATTGTGCACCATGTAGTTGTCAAAATACTTCACCTGACACTTTTCAGCTGTTCTTCGCAAAGTTTTCTGACATCAGACGGGCTATTTACAAGATAAGCAGGGCATTTATCGGTCAAAATGAAACTTTCGCGCGGATATTTTTTCAAAATTTCACCGATTGCATTTTCGCTTTTACCATCGACGTACATGTAAGCTGTATCAAAATAGTTTGCGCCGTGTTCCATTGCATATTCAACCATTTTATCAAGCTCGACCATATCAATCTTATTATCCCGCATAGGAAGCCTCATGCACCCCAATGCAATCAACGGCATATCAGTATCGGCAAATTTTCTCCTGACAACCTGATTTTCGGACTTTTTGATTTCTTTTTTGCCGCAGCCGCTCATAAGTGCAGCTGCGCCGACGGCTAATGCTGAATTAATTATAAATTCTCTGCGTTTCATTATAGACCTCTACATTATTTTACAAATTCAGGTTATTAATCCATTTTGTTATATCATTTGTATTGGCTGTTTTTTCGTAACTTGTATATCCCTCGGTTACCCGGGCATTTGGAGCAAGTTTTTTCATATCATCATAGGTAGATGACGCGCCTCCGCCGCCATGGGTGCAGAAAGGAACTACAATTTTGCCCTCAAAATCATTATTCATGAGGAAGGTCTTGACCGGAGGCGCCATTGTGTACCACCAGACCGGCGTACCTATGAAAATTATATCATAATTTTTTACATCACCGTTATCAACAAGTTCGGGTCTTGTGTCGTTTTCTTTTTCAAGCTTTGCCTGCTCAACAACAGTGCTGTAATCCTTCGGGTAATCCTTAACCGGCTTGATTTCAAACAAATCGCCGCCCGTTATTTCCGAAATTTTAGCAGCAGCCGATTTTGTGTTTCCGGAATGTGAAAAATATGCAATTAAGACCCTTTTGTTTTCCATATTAATCTCCTTGTTTGTGTTTTGTGCAGAAGCAATGTAAACTCCCGCGCCTGCAGCAATAAACATAATTACTAGTACAATTGTCAAAAATATATTCGATTTTTTCTTCACAGAACCTCCAAAATTGTTGAATTTGCGCCTATTAACGCTGAAAATTACTTACATTTACAGTATTCTTCATCTGTGACCGGCTCAAGCCATTCATTTGAGGTTTCCTCGCCGTCCAGCTCGACAGCTATGTGCGAAAACCAAGAATCCGGCGCTGCGCCGTGCCAGTGTTTAACATTTGCGGGTATGTGAATCACAGTTCCCTCTTTTATTTCAACAGGCGGTTTTCCCCATTCCTGATAATACCCTCTGCCGCCCACGCCGATAAGCATTTGCCCGCCTCCTGATTTTGCTTTATGGATATGCCAGTTATTGCGGCATTTTGGCTCAAAAGTTACGTTGAACATTTTTACCTGCTCTTCAGAAACTGGCGCAAGGTAGCTTTGGCCGGTAAAATACCTTGCATAAGCATTATTCGGCTCGCCAATCGGGAAAAATATCGTCTTCTGGTACCTGTCTTTTTCACTCAGAGCCGGCGAATCCTCTGTCCACACTGTTTTTGCTAAATTAAAAACCGCCCATGCCTTTGGCCATCCGGCATAAAATGCAGTATGCGTAATGATTGCAGCCATTTCAGCCTTAGTAACCCCATTATTTTTTGCTGTTTCAAGATGATATTTCAGGGAATTGTCCACAATCCCCATCGACATTAAAGAAACAACCGTTATTATGCTTCTTGTTTTTAAATCAATATCCTGATTATTCCAGTTTTCACCGAAGAGAATATCATCATTAAAATGCGCAAATTCCGGCGCAAAAGAGCCAAGCTGGGTTCTTCCGGCTGTTTGGGTAATTTTTTTCATGTTTTTGACCTCATTTTTGTTAGCTGCAAACGCAAAATTCGCCCCAAAAACAAGCAGGGCAACGGTTAATGTAAATACTTTTTTTAACATAACTTGTCCTCTTTGTACATCTATTTATATGCTAAAACACTGGAGTAACTCCAGGTCAAGATATTAATTTATTTTTATATTGAAAAAGCCAATTTTATTAAGTTTTGTAACAAGAAACAAAGCAAAATAAGCAATTTTTGCAAGAATATATACTTTATATATACAAGAAAGAAAAAACAGAGGAGAGATTTGAAATGGGCGTAACAGCTGCTAATTACAATCCGTATATTTACCAGACAAATGGAACAAATTCCAGCTACAGCACAAATGGAACATCAAATTCAATTGATACAGGGATTAACGGTGCAAACGGCGGTATTGTAGGGTCAAACCTAGACGGATTCACAAGAACAACCGCAAGTGATGACACAGAAACAACAACTTCAACATCCTCATCCAGCTCCGGTGCAACTCAAAACACTTATGCGACAGATGACGCTGACTACTTCAAAAAACTCTCTAAAAAAGAAAAAATTGAAGCACTAAAAAAAGACATTGAAGCTATTGATAAAGATATAAGAACGCTTGAAGACGAAGTAAAAGAATACGATGCGCAAAGAGATGCAGTCTTTAAAGAATGCGACGAAATCACACAAAAACGCAACGAACTCAAAGAATCCATCTCAACAGCAAAGAAAAATGCAAAATCAAATACAGAAAAGAAAACTCAGGCTGATAACAAGGTAAAAACATCAGAAACAAAAGTAAACCAGCAACAACAAAAAGCCACACAGGCAACTCAACAGGTAAATGATATAAATACCCGCTTAACATCGGCACAGGGTGAGCTGTCAGCAGCGCAATCCGAACTTTCTGCAGCAACAACAGAAGAAGCAAAAGCCGCTGCTCAGACAAAAGTCAATCAGGCACAACAAAAAGTGAACGAACTGCAACAAAAACAACAAGAAGCAAAACAAGCTGAACAAAACGCAAAACAAGAACTCGATAATTCTAAAAAAACGCTTGATACAGACAAACAAAACGCGACAACAGCAGCCCAGGACGCTAATCAGGCAGCAGAAGAAGTAAAAAAATTAGAAGCTCAGGACAAAGAGCTTGAACAGCAACACAGAAATAAAGAAAATGAACTTGATCAAATAGAATCAAAATACATGAAAGGTAACTCTCATGGCAGCAGAATCGGCGATTTGAAAGCTAAAAAGCAGCACAAAGAAAATCTCTTAAAAGAGGTTCAAAACCAAAAATCTTTCGGACAACTTTTCTCAGGTGCAGGCGGTATTCTCGCCACAAGCGCAACCGCAGCAGCAGGGCTAATTGCGGGAGCTGCAATAATAAAAAAAGGAAATCCTTTCGGCTAAAAATATTCTTTCATAAAAGATAAAAAGCTCTCCGGCATAAAGGAGAGCTTTTTATAATATTTTGGATTCTTAAATTCTATTCTTCTACAACCGGCCCCATACCATCTTCATCTTTTGCTGCCATTTCAAGCAAAATATAGGTCATATATGCGCCCAGAGCCACTGCTTTGGGGTCCAGAGAGGTATTATTTGCGGCTTCTATGATAGCAGAATTGATTTCGGGGTTTTCTTCTTTCACATAGTGAATCATTTTTTTACGCCATGCCTGCACATCCTGAAATATTTCAGCAAACGCAAGACTGGCGTGTTCTTCGGTTATTATAGGTAACAAAACTGCCTCCTGTTTTTACACTCTCATTTTTGCAACATATAAAATAATATATCACATTTGATATCTTAAATTATAACAAAAATTAATGCAACTTTATCCTGTATTTACACTATTATTTCAATATTGTATTTAAAAAGTATATAAATTATATTTAACATTCCTTAACAAAGAGGAAAAAATTAGGCAATTATTTTCAGCAAAAATACTTTAATAAAATATAGATGAATTAGAGGAATTTACCATATGCAAGAACATGAACTCAACACAATCATGGACGTTGTTTCAGACCCGGTTAAAAACGTTTATGACCTCTCAAACCGTAAAAACGTACAGGAAATCGAAAGAATCATAAGAATTTTCAATATTAACGCCGAGCAGAAGTTCAAACACAGACTTTTTGCGCTCAAAAACCTTTCAACATTAAAGCTGGTAATGAGCAACAACTAGTTTATTCTTCATCGTCAACATAAGAAGCAAGGAAAAGCACATTTTTTTCAATCTTTTTGAGTTGTTTTTCCATTGCGTCAAGACGCTGGGTGAATTTGTCCGAATCATTAGCTTTTTCGTTCATTGCGCTGATTTGAGAAGCAATGTACTCAAGCAGAGCCTTGGATTCCGATTCTTCTTCCCTTTGAGCGGCAAGGTTTTCAAAGCTTTGTTTTACAGATTGCAGGCTTTCTTCCTGAGTTTCGACTTTTTTGGTCAAAAGTTCTACTTTTCTGGCTATTTCATCTATTAAACCGGTGTTTTCGTTAACATCTGCGATTTCGGATTTTATTTCATTGAAAGAAACGCTCGTTGTGTCAATCCACTCCGCAAGATACATAAATGCCTCGTTTAGCACTTTTGTTTGCGAGATAAGCGAATTAACAGCCTCTGTTAAAACGTCAATTTTATGATTAAGCCTTACAACATAAGCGTCATCGGCAAATTGCTCCGTTATATCGCTGAATCCGCGCAAAATATCGTTGAATTCTTCAATATGGTGCTTGAGGGTTTTGTTGGCTTCGTCAGATGAGATTACGAGCTTGTTGGTTCTTTTGCTAATGCTGGCAATATCCTCTCTAAGCCCGCCAAACATACCTTTGACTTCAAAAACTTCATGTTCTATGGGGCTTTGTTCTATACGCAAAAGCCCTGTTCTCATCGTATTGAGGATTGCGCTGATACCGTCGAGTTTATCTCTGGAAATCTGGTCACAATCGCTGATTGATTTGCTGAGGTTGCTGAAATCAAGCCTTATTTTGGACAAATCCGACTCAACATCGGGCAAAGTATAAACATACTCTGCGCTATCTTTGTCAGAACCGCCGGTAAGCGTCCGGATTTTCTCTGTAAGGTCGAGAATTTCGTGTTTCAGCTCCTGCGCCGAGTCATCAATGTGCCCGTGGAGCTCCTCTGCTTCTTCAAGGAACGAAATATTCTCCGCAACCTGAACCAGCTGCTCTACAAAGTGTTTTTTTACATCATTGAGCTGATTTGCAGCAGCAATGCTTTCTTCGGAGATTACATCGGTAATTTCCGCTTTGATTTCATCTATTTTTGCTGATTGTTTGTTTATAACATTATCGGCAATATTCTCGAATTGATAGGCTTTTGCAATGCTTTCTTTGGACATTGTGTCCGCAATATCATCGCGTATTGTATCGAGCCTTGAGTCGATAGTTTCTTTGATACTATCGATTTTGCCCGTGAAAATATCCGTTTTTTCTTCAATTCCCTCGGCAATCTCAGTCAAAGTTCCAACCGTGTCATTAATAACATCAGTTTTTCCGTCAAGAGTAGACGCAGCCTGCGAAGCAGCCTCAATACTATCTTTTAACTCTCCGAGTTTTTCAGAAACACTGTTCAAATCATTTTTCAGATTGCTGCTGTTGCCTGTGAGGATTCCGAGATTTTTCTGGACGTCAGAAACATTGTCTTTTATTGTCCAAATTTCCTCTTTAAGCACCTCTGTGCCCTGATAGAACATTTTTTCAGTATAATCTTTTATACTGTCGAGAATACTGAGGTCGAGTTTTTCAAAAAGCTTTTCTTCAAGGTTTTTAATCAGCTGTTCATTAAAGCCTTTCATCTCGACATTCGCAGCGCTGACTGTATGAGCCAAATCCTCAGTTGTACCGAGTTTTTTCACGGCTTCTGAGAGAACCGTTGTGTTCACGAGGATTGCTGAAGTGTTTTTGGACAGATTGTCGAACTCTTCGCCCTTAAAAAGGTTATCAACCACGTCAATAAGCGTAACAATATTGTTGTTAATGGACGAAACCGACTCGATTGTCTTCTCGATTTCGAGCTTCATTTCTTCCAGCTTGTTGGAGATATGGTTAATATCCGCTTTTTTAACGAGTTCTTTGTTATTTTCAATTATTTCGGCCAAATCGCCGTTTATTGAAGAAATCAGGTCAATAAGCTTTGCGTCATACTCCTGAGAATGTTCATTTAAGAGTTTTATTTGCGCAACAAGGTTTTCGTTGATGATTGCGTTCTGACCTTTTACAATATTGAATTCATTTTCAATAAATTTGTTTGTGGATTCAAGGGTTTCAAATTTATCAACGTAAGAAACTAGCTTTGCAAGCGTATCTTTTTGATCCTGAGAATCAAGAGAAAACTGCTCAAGATTTCTCAACAGAGCATCAAAAGTTTCCTGTAATTCCTGTGATTTCAGGCTATTCTGGAAATCCTTTTTAATCCCCTCAAACTGCACGAGCATAGTCGCAATCTGACGGCAGAGATTTTCATCTTTTTCGTTAATTACCGTCCGGATTTCCTGAACAAGCATTTCCATCTTGCGAATATTATCGGAAGAGGAAAAAACATCAATTTTTGTATTAATTTTTTCAAGAATCTGCGCGTAAGTAACCCTGAAATTTTCATCAGAGGTTTCATTTTGGATTATACGGTCAACAATCGCATCCAGTTTCTTTTTTATAATTTCATAGTAATTTTCGTCTGACATCAGAATCTCTGTATAAATCTTCTCTATATAACTCAACAAATTGTACAAAAAATTGTACTAGATTTATTTTAGCAAACACATACAGTCATGCAAAAATATGTAACTTAATGTAACAAAGCACAGCGTTTTTTTCATTCTCGTCCTGTCTTGCGGGGGTGTTAGATTTTGGGTCTTGCTAAAAATACTATTAATATAGTACCATTGACGTATGTTAAACATCATTTCAGTATTTATAGGCGGTGGTATTGGCTCAATTTTGAGGTACCTCGTAAACATTACTTTCGGAAAAACAGTCCTCTGCCAGAATTGTGCACTTCCGCTCGCCACGCTTTCAGTGAATATCACAGGCAGTTTTCTGCTTGGTTTTATATATGCAGTTATTGCACAAAAAACAGGATTTCCGCCTGCGGTTAAGCTTGCGCTTTCAGTGGGATTTTGCGGAGGTTTGACGACCTTTTCAACTTTCTCGGTGGAAGCCTTTGATTTGTTAAAAAACGGCGAAATTCTTGCCTGTGCAGGGTATATTTCAGCCAGTGTGGTGTTCTGTCTTATTATGACCGGAATCGGCATATATGCAGGAACCATGATAGGAGCATATTTTGGAAAATAAATACAAAAAAAAGATTTTATTTATCGGAATGCCGGATATGGCGATTATTTGCCTTGCACGGCTAATTTCAGACGGATTCAACATAATCGGCGTTGTTCCACCGCACCCAGGGGAACCTACTTATGATTTTATGGTTCAGTTTGCAAAAAAATCGGGCTTAAATGTCTTAACTTACGAAAAATCAATAAATGACCCTGATTTTATCAACAAAGTAAAAATTTTGAATGCAGATTTGGCGGTTGTTTGTTCGTACAACAAAAAATTCTCGCCTGCGCTGCTTTCGTCGGTAAAAGGCGGTTTTGTGAATGTTCATCCGTCGCTTTTGCCCAAATACAGAGGTGCAAACCCCTACAGCCACGTAATCCTTAACGATGAAAAGGAAACAGGGGTTACGCTGCATTTTATGGACGAAAATTTTGACACAGGAAACATCATCTGGCAGAAAAAAGTTCCTGTTGCGCCTAATGACACAATGGGCACGATTTTTAACAAGCTCAACTTTGTTTCGGCTGAAATGCTCTCTGATTTTCTCAAACAGGCCGAACACACGCCGTTTATAAAAAGCGTGCCGCAGCCAATTGGCGAATATGAGAAAGCTTTTGTTATTGACAACAAAAATATGAAAAATTACATTGACTGGAGCAAAGACGCGGCATATATTGAGCGGTTTGTCAGGGCGCTGAACCCTTTTATCACGGCAATGACGACATTTCGCGGGATATTTATGAAGATTTATTCAGCGCAGGTAATAAATAAAAAAGTCAAAGAAGAACCCGGAACAATTATCTCCGCAAAAGACAATATTGCGGTTGCAACAGGCGATGGAGTGCTTTGCATAAAATCGCTGCAGTTCGGGTCATATATGATTACCGATTCAAAAGCGTTTATTCAAATGTTTTCGCCAAAACAGGGAGAAAAATTAATATAATGGACAAACTTCATTTTTTAACGGCAGGTCAGCCTTTAAGCACTGATGGTGCGGGATATGAAAGGGCTTTTCAGATACTGGATGAGCTGAAGCTTGACGGTATGGAGCTGGAATTTGTCCACGGGATAAGAATCTCGGAAAAATCCAAAAATCAGGTAAAAAATGCCTCAAAAAACAAGGTTTTGACCGCACATGCGCCTTTTTACATAAATTTGAACGCAAAAGAGCCTGAAAAGATTGAATCCAGCATAAAATATATAACAGATACAGCAGAGCTAACAAAAGAGCTGGGCGGGTATAGCATAACTTATCATGCTGCATATTATATGGGCAAAGACAAAGAAAAAGTCTATGAAACCGTAAAATCAGCAACTCAAAGAATCATTGACAACCTCAAAATGAGCAATAATGACATCTGGGTAAGACCGGAAACAACGGGCAAAGGCACGCAGTGGGGCGATTTGGACGAAGTGATAAAACTTTCCAATGATTTTGAGCAGGTGCTGCCATGTATTGATTTTTCGCATTTGCATGCGCGCTCAATCGGGCTTTTCAACACTTATGACGAATTTTGCCGCATTTTTGAAAGGATAGGAACCGAAATCGGGGATTACGCACTGGAAAATTTCCATGCGCACGCCGCTGGCATAGAATACGGCGACAAAGGCGAAAGAAAGCACCTTATTTTTGAAGAAAGCGACATGAACTACAAAGACCTTTTAAAAGCGTTCAAAAAATTCGACGTAAAAGGCGTTCTGGTCTGCGAAAGCCCGAATATTGAAGGTGATGCGCAGCTTTTAAAGGCCTATTACGAAAGTTTATAAGTTATCATCCTCAAAACCGGGAGAGCGCGACGGCAAATTTGCATAACCCGGGTTTGAGAACACGGTTTTTCTTATGTATTTGCTGGAATAATTGCCTTTTATAAAAAGTTTTTTCAAGGTATTTTCACGAACGGCGAGAGGGTGCATGCTGTCGCATTCTTTGGGGAATTTATCCGAAAGCTGCGTCCAGACGGCCGCTTCCAGCGTCCAGGCGTAGGTTTCTTCGTTTAATGAGTTAAAATCGTCCTGATGGAGAGCTTCGTGCGACAATAGCGAGGCAAGAGCCTGTTCCGGAGCGTCCTGATGTTTTTCGTTTATAAAAATATACAAATCTTTTTTCTTTTTCCAGCCCACCGCATCAAAGTTTGCGTACGCCTGATTAAGGGTTCCGAGGTTTTTAAACTCAATTTTCATAGGGCGGTCGCTGAGGTTGTTGCCCAGAATTGCGCTTCTTGAAAATTCGCCCAGCGTGCCTTTCATCATTTCGAGAGAGCGCATCAGCTTTTCGTCATCGGTTACACCTTTATAAATCTTTTTCAATTCCTGAATTTCTTTTTTCTGTTCAGGAGTTCTTTTTGATGATTCCGTCATAAAATCAGACGGTTTCATCTTCATTCCTCTAGGAGCCTGCCCTGCAAAGGCGGCGGAGGGCACTGTCATCGCAAGTATAATCGAAACGGTAAGTAATTTTCTTTTCAAAATAATCTCCCAACCCTTAATACTATCGGATTTTAGCTCTTGCAAAACCCATATAAATATTATTACATTACTTTTTTATTAATGACAAATTTTCCCGTGTCAATGTAACATATTGGTAAACATTCCCCCCTCAAAGCACCCTCAAAGTAAAAAGTGAAGAATATTAATTTTTCGACGCCTATGAGCGTAGCGAATCGAGCTAGAAAAATTGATATTCTTTACTTTTTACGCCAAAGCACCAAACCCAAAGTAAAAAGTGATATTTTTCACTTTTTACGCCAAACAACAAAACCCATTAATGGTGAAAATGCCAGAACGGGAAATGCAAGCCGGATTTGTTTTTAATTTTGGTTTTCAAAAGCATTTTTGCATGTTCAATTGCGTCTTCTTCACGGCAAAACACAAGTTCTTCGCCTATTTGCTCCCGAATTTTCAAATTCGTAAGCTGCTCGAGCACTTTCTCACAGTGAACAACGAGCAAAACCTTAATTCTCTGGCTTTGCAGACGGATAATTATATCCTCCAGGGCAAAAACCGCTGAAATATCCAGAGGCGAATCGGATTCATAATTCAAAATAAGATATTTTGTCCCGAGCAGCTCATCAAACTGCGAAACAACCTGAGTTGCACTGCCAAAGAAAAACTGCCCGTTTATGTGAACAACACGGATTTTGTGCTTGTAATCTTTTTCGAGTTTTTTCTCGATTTTCATTATTTCAGTGTCATAAACCTCTTTTACACCGAGATTTGTCCTGTCAGCAACCCTTTTCGCGTAAAGCAAAGAAGCAAGAACAATCCCCGCTGCAACCGCAAAAATAAGGTTGTAAAACACTGTCAGCAAAAACACAACAGCCAAAACATACAAATCATCACGCGGAGCGAACTTCACAACCTTTAAAAACTTCGTGTCAATGATATCGTAGCCGATTTTTACGAGAATTCCGCCAAGAACCGCCAGAGGAATCTGCGACGCCATTGCTCCGAACTTCAATAAAATCGCCAAAAGAATGCAGGTGCTGATTATTGTTGAAATTCTCGTTGTTGCACCGTTTTTTATGGCTGCAGCGGTTCTCATTGTTGCCGCAGCACCGTACAATGAGCCCGTCAGCGCGCAGCAAAGGTTGCCCAACCCTTGAGAAAGCACAATTCTCTGCGTGTTGCTCTGTTTTTTCATCAAAGAATCCGCAACAAGCGACGTCAAAAGGCTTTCAGAGGACGCAACAATCGCCAGAATCAATGTATACGGGAAATAATCCATCAAGGTTTTAATACCTATCGCCGGAAAATGAAGCGACGGCAGCTCAAGAGAAATTCCGGAAATCCGCTCAACATCCATATTAAAAATTATTGAAACAACTGTGGCAAAAATCAACGCCGCAAGCTGCGCAGGAAAGTATCTTGACCAGGATTTCGGGATAACAAAACAGATAAAAAGCGTCAAAATGCCGAGAAAAAGAGCGTATGGGTTAATATTCATCAAAGAAGCCGGAAGCGAAAGTATAGTCTGGTTCACCGTCGGCATTACATCATGCCCGAGCAGCGGATTCAGCTGCATAACAATCAAAATCACGCCCACCCCGTTCATAAACCCCGATATTACCGGATAAGGAACGTATTTTACAATTTCCGACGCTTTTGTTAATGAAATTGCAAGCTGAATCAACGCAGCCAGCAAAAGTATGATATAAACCGCGCTCAAATCAAAATGGTGCTGAACAATTATGGTTGCGAGCGCAATTGTGCAAGGGCCGGTCGGCCCCGATATCAAAGGCGAGTTAGGGCCGAAGATTCCGGAGACAAAACTCAAAATAATAGCCCCCCAAACCCCAGCAATAGCGCCGATTCCGGTTGCAACCCCGAAAGCAAGCGCCTGCGGCAGCGCTACAATCGCAGCAATCACGCCGCCGGCCGTATCACCTTTTAAAATATTTAAATTTTCTTTTATTTTCTCTTTATCAATCATATTTTCTCTGTTTTTTCTTCTGTTCGCCGGATTTAACCCAAAAACCAATTAAACCGGGGTTCTTAAAACAAGTTCGGAAAGATTTTTTGCCTATAATTTCAAAATTTCCGGCAAAATCGACATGTCAGGCTCTTCAATAAGCACATTTGCCTGCGCTTTGAGAATATCTTTTGCACAAAACGCAACGCGCGTCGCTGCGTACTTGAACATGCTCAAATCATTTGCCCCGTCACCGACCGCAACGGTATTTTCCGGCGAAACTTTCAGAATTGACTGCATTTTTTTGAGCATATGCCCTTTGCTGTCCGAAAACATCATCTCACCGCCCACATAACCCGTCAGGAGGCCGTTTTTCACATGAAAAATGTTTGAAAAATCGCCATCGTAACCAAGAATATCCTTTGCATAACCGGTTGCATTTTTAAAGCCGCCGCTAAAGCACAAAACAGTAAAACCCGCTTTTTTCAGGGCCTTAATTGCCTCTTTTGCGCCTTTTGTGTAAGGAAGATTGCGGCAAATTTCATCAACCTTTGATATTGGAAGCCCTTTTAGCAGCGCAGCCCTTGCTGTGAGGCTTTCAAAAAAATCAGCCTCGCCGCGCATTGCTTTTTCAGTAGCTTTTTCGACTTCTTCCCTCAAACCAAGCTCACCCGCAATAATTGCAATGGTTTCACCCGCCATAAGAGTCGAATCAAAATCAAAAACAGCCAGTTTGTTCATAATTTAGTATCCTGTTGAACCAAAGCCGCCGCAGCCGCGCCCTGTTGAAGAAAGTTCAGCGCAAATCTCGATATTTGCCTTTGTTACCGGCGAAATAACCATCTGAGCGATTCTGTCGCCGTTTTTGATTGTATATTCTTCAGAAGAAAGGTTGATTACAGGCACGCACAGCTCCCCTCTGTAATCCTCGTCGATTGTGCCCACGCAGTTTACAAGGGTAATTCCGTGTTTTATTGACATGCCCGAACGCGGCCTAACCTGCGCCTCATAGCCTTTCGGGAGCTCCATTTTGAGCGCGGTAGGCACCAGCTGCCTTTCCAGCGGTTTCAGGACGATATCTTTATCAATACAAGCGCACAAATCCATCCCCGCAGCGCCCTCTGTCTGGTACTGAGGCACCTGCGCATCCTCTTTTAATTTTGTTATTTTAACATTAACTTTTTCCATCAAATCCCCCCTTTTTCACCTATTATAAGCGAAAACCTTTCTTTTAAATGTTAAGTTATATTAAGAAAATTCATTATAAAAAGCAATTTCGTCCGATTGATTGTTTTTATATATGTAAGGTTAGATAAAGGTTACATTTGGAGGTTGGTTATGACATATCCAATAAGTGGATTAGGTTATCCAAATTATTTTTCAGCACAGGCAACAGCGTCACCGGCTGCACAGCCCTGGTTAATGACTGAAACAGCAAGAGATTTCGGGCTGGCAACCCCGCCTGTTTACAATCTTCAAATGGACGTAAACAGTGCTTACAACACAGGCACGTATGGCGGCGGAATGTACGGCGGATACGGTTTTATGATGCCGAGATATTCGCAGGCATACCTGAATTACATAAATATGGACTACAAAGACAGGTTAAACTACGACCACGCATACAATCAGGCGGCAAGAGAATTCAATCACGCCGAATCAAGAAGCGCAAAACAATTTGCAGCGCTCGAAGACGGCGAAACCGGCAATATTTCAATGGCTTGCAGGTCTTTACAGGCCGCAATCACCGATGGTGACACAGATCAGGTCGTTCGCGAGTTTGAAAGAATCGTAAATGCGCTCAAAGCCTCTCCGATTTATGACAAGCTCATTGCAGAAGGCGCCCGAACACCCGAGCAGATTGATTTACAGCTCAGAGACACAGCGTTCAGGCAGTTCCAGGCTGCAACCGGTCAGGATTTGACTGAAATGATTAGTGCAAAATGCGACGGTGCGATTGCTAACGGTTTCTTTAACACCGTAACTTTCGGCAACGGTCAGAAATACTCCAAGGAAGAAATGATTTCCAAGCTTTACGGAAAAAATCCTCCGAAGTCAACTCAAGCACTCAAAGTGACAGGAAAAGTCGGCGGTGTGCTCGCAGCAGCCGGAACCGGAGCCCTTGTCGGAAGTGCATTCGGCGGCCCGTTAGTCGGCGGCGTAATCGGCGCAATTGTCGGCGCAATCGGTGCCTGCTGTTAAGCAATTTTAACTCACAGCGGTATGAACAATACCGCTGTTTCAAAAAATATTTTACTCAACAGGTCATTTAATGGCTTGCTTGACGTTCCATTTATTAAATTAACCTTATTAAACTAACCGAACCATTTTCAAGCAGTTCAATCTTTGAGCTGCTTTATTTTTTATATAGGGCGTAAGATTCATGCGGTTTTTTCACGACGGATGTGGTTGTTTAGGGGCACAGCCCCGTCACACGATTTGAGCGGTTTCTGATGGGGGCGGAAGATTCATGCGATTTCGTCACGACGGATGTGGTTGTTTAGGGGCACAGCCCCGTCACACGGTGGATTCGGCTTGTCGCGGGGCGGGAGTTTCATGCGATTTCGTCACGACGGGTGTGGTTGTTTAGGGGCACAGCCCCGTCACACGATTTGTGCGGTTTTTCAACAAATCTGTCACCCTGAACTTGTTTCAGGGTCGCAGGGGCGATGATTATCCACTTCAATCTTGCGATTCCGAATCAAGTTCGGAATGACGGCACGATTTTTGTGACCCTGAACTTGTTTGACTACTTTTTCCAAAATCTTTGATTTTGTGAAAAATGTCCGGTTTCCCGCAGGGTCTCACCGGCGTGAAAAACACAAACAAAACCCACAAATTCATAGCTGCACCGGTTTTATTTTTGCGCTAAAATCATCCTATGAAACACAAAGCCCAAAAAAGAAACATTATAGGAAAAATATTTTACTGGACGCTGTTCACTTTCTGCGTTTTTGCCGGAGTGAGCGCTTTTTCGGCGTGCAATACTCTAAAATTCGCACACATTTCCGATGTCCACCTCTCAGACAAAAAAGTCGATACAAGCTACAAAGTTCTTGCCAGCTCAAGAGCGCTTTTCGACGATGAAATCAAACAAATCAACGAAACCCCGAACCTTGATTTCGTTTTTGTAACAGGCGACATGACCGACCGGCCGAAAGTCGACATGATTAACGAATTTGACGCAAAAATGAATACCCTCAAAGCCCCATGGTACAGCACTTTCGGAAACCATGATATTTCAATAGGCGGCGAGGTTTCCAAGGCGCGCTACATTGAAATTTTAAAGAAAAACAACAAAAACTTTAAATTTGACAAACCTTACTATTCATTTTCGCCCAAAAAAGGGTTCAGGGTGATTGCGCTCGACGGCGTTATTGACAATGCAATCACCGCAAACGGCAGAATTTCACAGGAACAGCTGCTCTGGCTGGACAATGAGCTTTCTAATGCGCAAAAATGCGCCGAAGTGCCTTTGATTTTTCTGCATTTCCCGCTTCACGAGCCGTTTTCCAGCTTTCATCACAGAATAACTAATTCCGATGAATTTTATGCGGTTTTGAACAAATACAAAATGCCGGTTGCCATTTTTTCAGGGCATTATCACGCAACAAAGATTACAAAAGAGGGAAATTTGCTCCATGTGAGCACGCCGTCGCTTGTTTCTTACCCGAATGCGTTCAGAATCGTTACAGTAACAAATTTGAAGAACAAAGTTGTGTTTAATTTCGTATTCAAAGAAACCAACCTCAAAGAAATCCAGAAAAAAGCGAAACTTTTGACATTTTCATCAAAAACGTATTCAGGAAACGATACCGACCAAAATACCACGGTGGTAATGGACAAATAGTCGAAAGTCGCTTATTATTTAGTAACAGAATATTTAACGGATGGATAAAAAATGCTTAATGATTCGCAAAACGGTTTTAGAGTGAAATTTCGGGGCGTGCGGGGCAGCTATCCCACGCCATATCACAATTTTCTTGAATACGGCGGAAATACTGCGTGCATTGAGGTAAATGTAAACAACCATCTTATAATTCTTGATGCAGGAACCGGAATAATCCGCCTCGGACAGGAACTCGTCAGAGATTACATCACACAGCCCGTAAAACAGGACATAAACGCAACAATTCTGCTTTCGCACACGCATCTTGACCATATTCAGGGGCTTCCGTTCTTTCAGCCGCTGCATTTGAAGTCTTCTTCGGTAAATATCATCGGTTGTGCCGAATATACAAAAAGTATTGATGAAGTTCTTTCAGGGTTGCTTTTTGAAAAATCTTTTCCGCTTGATATGGCGGAAATTGCTGCGAATTTGAGTTTTGGCGATATAAATGACAGTTTTGCGTTAATATTTTCACCTGACGCGTACGCACCGGAGCTTCAAAAGATTGAAAGCGACGAAGATACGATTCCTGTGGAGGATGAGGTTGTTGTCAGCTGCTTAAAGTCCAATTCGCACCCGAAAGACGGCGTTATGCTCTATAAAATTGCTTACAGGGATAAATCTGTTGTTTACGCGACGGATAAGGAAAGTTTTGTCGGCGGAGACAAGCGTCTGGCAATGTTTGCAAGAGAAACCGACCTGCTCATCCATGACGCGCAATACACAACGGACGAATATATAAATTCCTGCGTTTCAAAACAGGGATACGGGCATTCGACGTTCGATATGGCGCTGGAAGCGTCATCACAGGCGCATGCAAAACAGCTCGCGTTCTTCCATCTTGACCCGAATTATAACGATGACATGTTACATGAAATAGAAAATCATTATAATAAAAGAAACGCATTCATAGCAAAAGAAGGTCAGGAAATAGTTCTTTTATGAAGTTGATGAAAAGATTTATAGTCGCATTAATGCTGTTGAGCCTTGCTTCGCCGGCTTTTTCGTACAGATTTGTAATAGAAGCCGAAAGAAATGCAAACTATCACAACAATCTCGGTTTAATTTACGTTGCGGACAGATATTATGCGGCGGCGATAAAAGAATTTCAGATTGCAATCCTCACAAACCCCGATACGCAGGCAACAGCGGTTTATTACGCAAATCTTGCAAATGTTTACATGAAAATCGGTTATCCTGCGCTTGCTGAGGATGTTTTGCAAAGGGCGGTGAAATTAAGCCCGCAAAATTTCACATATTATCAGGATTTGACGCTTGCGTACAAAAAACAAAAAATCCTGCCCCTAAAACTCAAACATTACGCAAAAGACACAAAAAACCCGATGTCAGCAATTATGGTGGGGCTTATTTTGATTGAGCAGGGCAAAACTGAAGCAGGGCTTTCAAAGCTGCAGGAATTTTGCTATCTTGAGCCGGATTTGATTATAACCCCGGGGGTTCAGAGTTATATAAATGCGCAGTTGAAAAAGCACAAATAGATTTGGGGCTATTTAAATGTTTGTTCAAGCCATTTCAGGGTTTGCGCCGAGCCCTGCTGCTTGTTTTCAGTGCAGGTTTCGGAAATAAATTTATTACTCTTTTTTGTGTAATACCCGTAGCAGGATTTTCCGCTTTTAGTGTATCTTTTTATGACAATTCGCTCACATTTGCCGCTTTTGAAAGCATTTTCGGCTTTTTGGTCTGCGAGGAGGCAATTTTTATATTTTTCGCTGTTTTCGCCCCAGCTATTTTTCCATTTTTCGCACCCTCTGCCGCCCGGTGTATAAGTTCCGACAAAACCCGAACTTTCGCAATAATACTGGGCTGAAAACGCCAGATTAGCCGACAGCAGCAGCGAAAAACACAATGAAACCATTTTTTTCATAAAAAAACTCCTAATAAATTACAGCTGAATCTGCATAATTTTATCGTAAGCAGTTATGATTTTGGTTGTAATATTAGTTGCAACGGTCACGCCGATTTCAGCTTTTGACATTGCAGTCATAACGTCATGGATATCGACATTGCTGTTTTCCTGCATAGCGTCTTTTAAAAGCTGGTCAGGGGCGTTGAGTTCCTGATTGAAATTTTCAATAAGACCGGAAAAAACCGATTTGAAATCGTTTGTCTCGAGTTTTTCAACACGATTCAAACGCATCGGGCTCATATCGTAGCTTATGCCTGTATTCAGCTTTGTGGGCTGCATTCTTTCAAACAAATTTACGTTCGGAGCAAATTTTCTTTCAATCATTTAATCACCTTCTTTGATTTTTTATTTACCCGCCTCTCCGATGGGAGAGGGCCGGGGTGAGGGCCGCCCCTTTGGGAATGCGTCACCTAACTCAAATAATTAGCGAGAATACTTCTCACATAATTCTGGGTTTCTTTAAACGGAGGAACGCCTCCGTATTTGTCAACATTTCCGCCGCCTGCATTATATGCGGCAAGCGCAAGAATCAGGTTTCCGTTATAGCGTGCAAGGAGGCCTTTCAGGTGGCGAACCCCGCCGTCAACGTTCTGTACCGGGTTAAACGCGTCTTTTACGCCAAGCCCCTTTGCTGTAGCCGGCATGAGCTGCATAAGTCCCTGCGCACCGCAGTGAGAAACAGCTTTGGGGTTAAAACCGGATTCCTGTTTGATTACAGCCTGAACAAGTTTTTCATCCACGCCGTATTTTTTGCTTATTTTAGAAATCATATTTAGCAGCTGCACTCTGGAGGGATTTTCGCCAAGCGAAATTGAATTTGTTGCGGAAGTTTTTGAAACTGACGCTGCGGGAGTTGTTTTCTTGTCGTTTTGCAAACGAAATGCAGAAATCCCGCCTCTGCTTGCTTTCAGCATGTCGGCAAAGGTCGTTTTTTCAGCAGTTTTTTCCGGATTAATCTGTTTTTCAAGGCTGAGCGCGTGAGATTGAAGCTGTTTTGCTCTTTTTATAGCAGCTTCTTTTCCGCCTTCGTTTATGTATCCTTGAATTGTTGGTGAAAACATTTATTATCTTCCTATTTCTACTGCTTTAAGCGCCATGCTTTTTGCTATTGTGATTACGGCGAGGTTTGCCTCATAAGCCCTTTGTGCAATGTTTGCGTCTGCAATATCGACCATCGGGTTTACGTTTGAGGCGCGGATATAGCCGTTTGCGTCAGCGTCAGGGTGCCCCGGGCGATAAAGCCGCTCTCCTAGGGTCGGATCTTCGACAATCCCTGTGAATCTTACGCCGCCCTGAAGAAAAGGAAGCGTACCTGTGCCGAAAACGTCCTCTTTCATAGTATTTAGCAGCCCGTGGAACGACATATCATCAGTAGCGTTCAATACGGGGATTTTTCTGATGTAATTCGGTGTATCAAGGTTTGCGATGTTCTTTGCATGCACCTTAATTCGCTGTCCGTGAACAGTTACGCTCTTTTGTCCGATTGTCATTGTTTCAAGAAGACTCATTTTACACCTCCGTCAGATTATTTTCCAACGTTTGCTACTGTTTTCATTAAAGTGATTATATTCGACATGCGCCGCGACGCAACCGAGTACATAATGGACATTTTTTGCATTTCTTCCAGTTCATATACAGGGTCAACGCCAACATCCTGCTCATCTATGAGCCCTGACGGCCCGAGTTTTATTGAAAGTTCGGTCTCAAGCGGGTTGTTCATAGTGCCGAGATACTGGTCAAAGCTGATATCTTTTCTTACATAGTCCGGAGTATCAACGTTTGCAAGGTTCATACTCAATGCACGGGAACGCTGGGATACCAAATCCAGCATTAAATTCACTTTTACCATAGGGTCTTTGGGTGTGTACATTTTTCTTTCCTTGCTTCTTCTTATTATTGTATTTAATTATGATTTGCTTTAAATCAACTGTTTTACTTAAATTTTTCCGAATTTTCTTCGGGGGCTTGATGATGGTGGGTTAAAACCCACCCTGCTTTCTAGTTTTTTTGTTGCCGGTGGATTTTAACCCACCCTACTTTCTTATTTGGGGGCCGGCGTTAGTTAAAACCCGCCCTGCTTGCTCAAATCCGCTTATTGAGTAAGATTTATTGCTTTCTGGTACATTTCATCAACAACCTTAATCAGTCTGGTGCTCGCAATCATTGACGCATTGAGCCTCAAGACCTCATTTACGTTGTTGATATAGTCAGAATTCGACCTTTCAAGGTGCGCCTGCGCAACATAGTTGTGATCTTTGATGAGCATTGGCTGCCCTGACTCGTCTGTTGCAATAACTTTGTTATATTCGTCAGCTTTCAGCCCCTCAGGGTTCTGGAACTGAACAACCGGGATTTTTCCGAGAATTGTATCCGGTTCCTTACCCGCATTGAAAAGGGTGACGGTTCCGTCTTTTTTAATCCTCAAATTTGAATAATTTGCAGGGATTTGTATGCCGTCGCCGACCAGATAGCCGTCGTTTGTTACAAGATAGCCCTCTTTATTGACCTTAAACGAGCCGTCGCGCGTATATTTTACGTCGCCGTTCGGTGAAGTAACAGGAATAAAGCCCGGGCCGGTCAACGCCACATCAAGAAGGCGTTTTGTCCTCATTGTTGCGCCTACTTTGTAGTCGTATCTTACAGCGCCGTCGAGATAGCCGTTTTCGTCGAGAGTTTGTTCAAAGCGCACATCTTTATAGGCAGTTGTATTAAGGTTTCCGATGTTATTTGAGATATAAGCCAGCCTTTCAAACTGGACATTTGTGTTGTTTATACCTCTTCTGATTAAGCCTTGTAAATTATACATGATTCACCTCGTTATGAGTTTCCAAGCTGGCTGATAGCCTTTGACAGGTTGTTATTTTGCATAATAAACATCTGCCGGTTAGCTTCAAAGTTTCTTTTTATCGGAATAATCTGCAAAATCTCCGTGTTCATTGAAACGTTAGAATATTCGTTGTAACCCTGCTTAACATTCGGTTCAAGAACCGCCAGCCCTTTATCCGTAACAACAGAAAGGGTCGCAACGTGGTCGAGGTGGCCGGTTTCCTGATTCAAAACCTGAATTTCGCCGTTTCTTGTGACTTTTATATCTTCAAGCTTTTCCGGAATCACAGGAAAACGAATTTTTGTTCCGTCGTTAGCAAGAACATTGGCATTTTCCAGAGTAAGCAAATATCCGTCCTTATCAAGCTTAAAACGGCCGTCGCGGGTAAGCTTTACGCCGTCAACGCCGGAATATTGAAAATATCCTTTTGCGCCGAGCGCCAAATCAAGGGGATTCTGGGTTGTCGAGATACGCCCGACCTCATCATCAACAGCAGTTGAAAGAGCATGCGCTCCGATATACTCTGCGAACGAAGAAACAACAACATCTTTCCTCTGGAACCCGACTTTGTCGAAACCGGTTATGTTTCCGTTAATAATTCCGAGCATTTCCGATTGCAGGTGCATTGCTCTGACGTTTGTTGTCAGGCCGTTTTCAAAAAAGTTAATCCCGCCGCGCAGTTTCATTTTTCTACCTCTGTATTTCTATGCCGGTTTCAGGCATGGACTTTCACATAGTTATTCATTAATGACGTCGGTCAAAAAGTCAAAATATTGAAATTTTTAGGGAAAAATCATTCGTTTGCAGGAGATTGGAGCTATAATTTGGCTATTTATCAGGTTAGTTGTTGTTCATTTTCTTTCTCTTTGCTTGCGATGCAAAGAGAAAGAAAACAGAACCAAAAGAAAGAGAAAAACGCAATAAAAAAACACTGTAAAATATTGAAACAAATTTTGCATCCACTACGCTAAAGCTCCGGTCTGTCAAAATTTGTCTCAATATTCAACAGTGTTTAACCATTTAAAACGGCAAAGCCTATACTATTCCTGATAGGAACAAAAACCCCCATAACGTCATATCAACCCGACGGAGGCTGCCGCCAACAGGAGCTTTAATAATATAGCAATGAAAAAGGAGCAGACTATGAATTTTTCAAAAAGGGTCATTTTATTAACATCATTAATTGTGAGTGGAGCTTTATTAATCGGAGGCGCATATATGCTCAAAAAAGCTCAAAAAAAAAACTTCATAAAAAGAATATATCTGGCAGGCGGATGTTTTTGGTGTGTAGAAGCATACTTCTCAAAGCTCCCGGGAGTCGTAAATACTTTAGCAGGATATGCAAATGGAAACACGCTGCACCCGACCTACAAAAGCGTATCAACAGGAAAAACAGGCTATGCTGAAACCGTTATGGTGGAATATGACCCCGATATAATCTCGCTTTCACAGATTCTTGAGCATTTTTTCAGCATAATCAACCCCACTGTGCTCAACAGGCAGGGCAATGATGTCGGTTCTCAATACAGAACAGGGATATATTATGTTGATAAGGCGGATTTTACGGTGATTGACAGGGTAATCGAGGGAGAAACTGCAAAATATTCCCTCCCGATTGTCACCGAAGTCGAAGAACTTAAAAATTTCCATCCGGCAGAAGATTATCATCAAAAATACCTTGAAAAAAACCCGTCAGGATACTGTCATGTTGACTTATCACCCGTTTTAAAATACGAAAAATACAAAAAACCCGCACAGGAAAAGCTGAGAAACATTCTAAACGAGCTCCAATACCGCGTCACGCAGGAAAACGCCACAGAAAGCCCGTTTTCAAGCAGATATGAAAGCAATTTTTCCGACGGAATCTATGTTGATATTGTAACCGGAGAACCGCTTTTTTCCTCAAAAGACAAGTACGACGCAGGCTGCGGCTGGCCGTCTTTTACCCGCCCGATAGACAAAAACGCGGTTGTTGAAAGAATTGACGGTTCGCACGGGATGTATAGAACCGAAGTAAAAAGCAGCGTCGGGAATTCGCACCTCGGGCATGTTTTTGAGGACGGGCCGTCGGAAAAAGGCGGCATGAGATACTGCATAAACGGTGCTGCGCTTAGATTTATACCGAAAGAAGAGCTAAAACGCGCAGGATATGAAGAGTACGAATTTTTGTTTGAAAAATAAGGCAAAAATCAGACGTTTTTATCGCCTGTAATTCGCCTCAAAAGGCGCGCCCAGAAGCCCATTCTGCATTTTGTTTTTATGTCGTCATATTTCTGGCGCAGAAGCTTTTCAATGTTTTTTGACTGCACATTTGAAATCTTATTTTTCAAAAGTTTCATTGCCTGACGGATTTTTTTGTGGCGGACAAGAAAATCGACGTATTCGTAAATTATCAGGTTGTTAAACGGATCCAGACGCAATGCGTATGAGAAATAAGCCTGCGCATTTTCAAAATCATTGTTTTTATCCGCGCTGACTGCAGCTTTGTAGAGATAATCAACATTCGCATCATCAAGCAGCGACGCTTCTTTGTAATATAAAAACGCATTTTCATATTCCTGCGCGTCAAAGTACAAACCGGCAAGAAATACGTAATATTCTTTGTTTGCAGGCTGGAGCGTGACCGCAATTTTTGCGCTTTCAATGGATTTATACTTCAAACCCTGCTTTGCAAAAATCATTGCCTGATATTTGTACGCTTCTGCGGAGCTGTTATCGAGTTTTATTGCATTTTGCACAATTTTCAGCGCCTGAGCATATTCGCCCTGCACAAGATAAAGTTTTGCCTGCAAAAGCTGTGCGTATATGAAATGGTTATTGAGATAAAGCACTTTTGTGATAATATCCTGCGCAACAGCATACTCTTGTAGCTCACAATAGCAATCCGCAAGCTCGCTCAGGTACTCAAGCGATTCAGGTTTGATAAAAAGCGCCTGCTGAAGGTAGTTTATAGCCTCCCGATGGAGCGGAATCAGCTTAAAAATCATTGCAATTGCATAATAAAGAAAATCATTGTTTTTTTCGGTTTCTGCAAGGGCAAGAAGGCTGTTTTTTGAGTTCACAATTTCGCCGTTTTTCGCACAAATCAAGGATTTCAGGATAATTGCGTCATTAAATCCGGAATCCAGCGCAAGTGTATCTTCAAGTTTTTCAAGCGCCTTTGAAAAATCGCTTTTCTGGTAATACAAATATGCCAGAGAATAATGATAAACCGGATTTTGCGGCTCAAGAGTAATTGCATTTTTAAAAGCATTTTCCGCCTCAAAAAGCCAGCCGTTCAGCGAATACGCGGTTCCAAGATTGAACTGGTAAAGAGAATTCATCGGGTCAATCTTTGCCGCAAACTGAAAATAGTTTATTGCGTCCGCAATTTTGTAATTTTCTATTGAAATAAGCCCCAGATAGTTGTAAGTCCGGTCGCATTGCGTTGTTTCTAGGATTTTTTTGAAAATCTTTTCAGCTTCATCAAACTGAGCACGATTGTAATAAACAACACCCAGATAAAAGCGCGCATCGTAGCTCTGGGGGTTAATTCTCAGTATTTCTTTCAGAATTTCGACGGCAGCAGAAATATTATTCAATTTCAGATTTGAAAACGCCTTTAAGAAAAGAACCCGCTCGTTTGTGCTTCTTGAAGCGGCTTTTTCAATGAGCGCAAGCAGTTTTTCATGCTCGCCGCTTTGAGAAAGAAGCTCAAGGTACAAAATAAAATTCTCCTGCGAGGGGCTTGCGTTAAAAAGCCGTTCAGCAAGCGAAACTGCGCGTTTAAAATCTTTATTCTGGCGGCAGATATTCACAATTGTATGCAAAGTATCAAGGTGAGATGAGTCGATTTCCAGAATTTTTTCAGCATACTCAAAAGAACGCTCATAATTGTTCATCAAAAAGTAAAGATGCGAGATTTGGGAAAGAATTTCGACATTCTCCGGCTCAAGGCAAAGCGCCTTGTACAAAGCCTCAATTGCCTGTTTATAGTGCTTTTCGGATTGGAGGCGAAAAGCTTCTTTTAAGAACTGTGCTGTCGAAATATCGGACATTTTACCTCATATTGAGCGAATATTATGAATTTTCGGTATTTGTCACCCTGAATTTAATCAGAATTGCAAGATTTGTGCAGTTTGCGTTTGCCCTTGCGATTCCGAAACGAGTTCGGAATGACATTTTTTCCTTTGTCACCCTGAACTTGATTCAGGGTCGCAAGATTTGTGCGGTTTGTGTTTGTCCTTGCGATTCCGAAACGAGTTCGGAATGAC